>JAFWFT010000095.1 GCA_017515505.1 Solobacterium sp. | reverse complement strand
GATGTCTTAAACTGGTTAGAAGAAAAGATTCATTATGAAATATGATTGACTTTAAAACGGTCTTTGCCTATAATTGAGCCGTTACGAACAAGGAGATTTTTGCTGTGAAATGGACGCGTTCTGAACTAGAGCAACATACTTCTTTATTCGAATTTGAAGAAGAAGTGACGATTGAAGATGATGCGTTTAAGAAAAACAGTCGTATCAATCGTGTTGGTAATGTACATGTAGCTGGTAGTGGCTATCTTGATCAAGAAAGAGATTGTTTCTTTGTCTCGATGGACATTGATGGCATCATGTATGTACCAGATGCAATTACTGGGAAAGAAATTGAATATCCATTTGAAACCCACACAGATGAAACATACTCCTTTGTCGATAGTGATGAAGAAGATGTGAGACTGGTTGATAATGATGTAGTCGACTTACATCAAGCGATTGTGGATGCTATCTTTATAGAAATCCCAATGCAAGTCACACACGCTTCGAAAGAAGAGTATCCACAAGGAGATGGCTGGCGAATCATCTCTGAGGAAGAGTATCAAAAAAGTCAGGAAGAAACGGGAGACCCACGCCTGGCAAAATTAAAAGAGTTATTAAAGAAAGATGATTAGGAGGTGTCAGGCGAATGGCAGTACAACAAAGAAGAAGTTCTAGCACAAGAAGAGATAAGAGAAGAACACACGATAAGTTAAAAACACCTACTCTCGTTAAGTGTCCAGTTTGTGGAGCTTATAAAAAACCACATCACGCTTGTCCTGAATGTGGCGCTGTAGGTAGTGAAAAAGTATCCGCTAGTGCTGGAAAATAAACCATTGGTTTAAAGCAAAGATCTGGAAAAGTTCAACGGAAATATTCGTTGAGCTTTTTTTTATGTCTTTTTAAAAAAGTGTTGCATTTCCCCTATAAAGTGGTAAACTAGTGGTAGAAAGTGTCACAAAGTGGTGGAAAGTGGGGAATTAGAAAGACATGTTTATTGGTGAATACAAACATAGTTTAGATAACAAAAACCGTGTCATCATTCCTGCTAAATTCCGTGAGGCGCTAGGTGAAACTTTTTTTGTAACAGTAGGATTTGAAGGAAGTTTAGATGTCTATACCCAAGAAGATTGGGATGTCATCATTGAAGAATTATCTTCTTATTCAAGGACTTCTAGAGATGCACGTCTCTATGTACGTCACCGTACTTCGAAAGCAACCGAATGTACATTAGATGGACAAGGACGTATCCAACTTCCACAAGTTCTAATTGATACAGCTGAAATAGATAAGAAGTGTGTCGTCATTGGCGCAAACGATCACATTGAAATCTGGTCAGAAGATAAGTGGGAAAGATATGATGCGCAAGCTGAAGAAAACTTTGAAGAGATTGCGGAACGCTTATCTAAAGGCACTGTCTAATGGAACACATCAGTGTGCTCCAAAAAGAAACCATCGAATTACTCAATGTTAAAGAGAATGGCATCTATGTGGATGCGACATTAGGTAGAGGTGGTCACGCCAAATGCGTCGTTCGTCAAGCAAGTAACATTCATCTCTATGCATTTGATAAAGATGAAGTTGCGATAGAAGAAAGTAAAGAGAATCTTAAGGATTACTTACATCAAATTACTTTCATCCATGATGATTTCTGTCATATGAAAGAAGTTTTAGAAACATTCAATGTGACAAAAGTAGATGGCATCATGATGGACCTAGGGGTTAGCTCTCCACAGTTCGACGATCCTTCACGAGGATTTTCTTACCGCTATGATGCTCCTCTCGATATGAGGATGGATCAAACACAAACCTTACGTGCATATGACGTAGTCAATACGTATTCATATGAAAAGTTAGTACATCTCTTACAGGCATATGGTGAAGAAAGATATGCGAAATCGATTGCGAGAAAGATTGAGATAGTACGTAACGAAAACCCAATTGAAACAACGTTTCAGTTGGTGGATGTCATAAAGAGTGCTTTACCTCAAAAGGAACTAAACAAGAAGGGACATCCTGCAAAACAAACTTTCCAAGCACTCAGGATTGAAGTAAATCAAGAATTAACTTCACTGAGTGCTGGATTGCACGAAGCATGTCAATTACTAGACATTCATGGTCGATGTGCAGTGATTAGTTTTCACTCTCTCGAAGATCGAATTGTCAAAAACACATTTAAAGATTTGACGACTGCTCCATCTGCCTTGCCTAAGTTGCCGCTATTGGCATCTCAGATGGAGCAGGCCTCCTTCTCACTTGTCAATAAAAAACCCATTATTGCGAGCGAAGAAGAAATAGAAATAAACCATCGCGCTCATAGCGCAAAACTAAGAGTGATTGAAAGGATTAAATAGAAATGAAGACAACAAGAAAACGCAAACCAAAAAGATTTAAACTTGTAACATTCACAAGAACGTTATTTGTTTTTTCTGTCTTCTTATATTTAGTAAGTTCTTTATTCTTAAGAACGATTAATAACTCTTTAAGTACAGAAGTTCAGGATCTCCAAAATCAAATTGCTCAAATTGAACAAGAAAATGAATTTATTGAAATAGAAATAGCACAATTAAGTAGACGTGATCGTGTTGATAATATTGCGGATGAAAATGGTTTACGCATGGAAGAAGATAATATTGTGACGATTACGACTGTAGCATATAACGGAGAGTAAATAATGTTTCGTCGTACACAAAATGTACTACGACTAATCATTCTATCAACATTAGCGATAATGCTTGCGATTGTCTCTAATGTTTTTTTAGTTACTATCAATAAAGTACATTTGCGCTCTGGTACAGACTTATCGGAATATGCAGATTCCAGAAATATGGTACATGAAGTGGTAAAAGCGTTACGTGGAAATATTTATACAAGGACGAGTAATGTGATTGCGCAAGATAATCGTACCTATAACATTTACTGTATCTTAGCAGAAGATCGTTTATCTTCTGGAGATACGATTACCTATGTTCAAGATAAAGAAGGGACAGCTGCTGCTTTATCTAGAATTCTAAAAATGGATTATAACCAATGTCTTTCGTATCTCAATCAAGATGTTTGGCAAACAGAACTTGGTACAGCAGGAAGAAACTTATCACAATCTACGATGGAAGAAATCGCAGCGTTAAACTTACCAGGAATAGAATTTACAGATTCCATTCAAAGAGTCTATCCAATGGGAGATTTCGCATCTAATTTAATAGGATTTGCGCAATCCGATGAATCTGGATCAACGATAGGAAGAATGGGAGCGGAATTATATTTAAATACGTATTTAAGTGGACATGATGGATCAAGAGATTATCAGGCTGATAAAAATGGACATATCTTACCAGGGATGAAAGAAAATGTGATTAGTGCGAGTAATGGATATGACATCTATACAACCATTGATGAAGAAATCCAAGATGCTTTAGAAGAATCTTTTGAAATATCTCATCAACAATTTGATACAACCCGTGCTTGGGGAGCTGTTATGGAAATCTATACAGGAAAGATTTTGGCGTGGGGACAATCTCCTAGTTTTGATCCGAATGTATTAGATGTGAAAGACTACAATAACTATGGAACACAACTTCCATTTGAACCAGGATCTACCTTAAAGACATTCACCTATGCAGCAGCGATCAATGAAGGTGTTTATGATGGTGAAGAAAAAGTATATAGTGGACCTTATTGTTTTTATAATGATGAATATAATAATCCAATTCGTAGTACAGAAGATAATTCTTGGGGATGTATTTATAATGCGGGAAGAAGAAACCTTGGAATGATTGAATATGATTATGGTTTAATCATGTCTTTAAATACAGTTACGGCAGAAGTTCAAAATGCATTAATTTCTCCAGATGTGCATCTTGATTATATGAAGAAATTTGGCTTCTTTTCACCAGTAAGTACTGACGGGTTGCCAGAAGAAACAGGAATTTTAAATTTCCGTTGGCCAGGTGATAAATTAGCTTTATCGTATGGACAAGGTTCTACCGTAACGATGTTACAAATGCTACAAGCGTATAGTGCAATCTTTGGGAATGGAAATATGGTAAGACCATATTATATTGAGAGTATTAAAGACCCATACGACGCAAACCATATTATCTATCAAGCAGAAACAAAAGTAACAGGAACTCCTATTACAGAAGAATCCGCAAAGAAAGTACAAGATATTCTTTATCGTGTCATTAATGATGAAAAAGGGACAGCGAGCTATTATAGAATTCCTGAATGTGAATTAATGGGAAAAACAGGGACTGCAGAAGTATCGGTAAATGGTGGCTATCATACTGGATATACCATTACTTCGATTATGGCAGCACTACCTGCGGATAATCCGCAAGTGATGGTCTATTACTGTTTTGAATCGCCATATAACGGAAACTCACAAATCGAAGTACAAGCTGCGCAAAACTTATTCCGTAAAACGGCACTTCGTCTAGGATTTGCGAAAGGACAAGAAGTCGTTGTGGAAGAAGGAGATGAGGAAAAAGAAGTCTTAACAGAAATCATCACAAGTGAGATGCCAAATTTGACAAACCATACTATTGATTATGCGTTAAAGAAACTTGAAGATCATAAAGTCGATGTCTATATACTTGGTGCTGGAGATACAGTTATTTCGCAATATCCAAGTCATAATGCTTATGTATCAAGTGGACAAAAAGTCTTTTTAGCGACGGAAACAGGTAGTTTCCAAATGCCAGATTTAACCGGTTGGACAAGAAAAGAAGTGACTGCTTTATGGTCGGTAACTCAATTTGGATTCAAACTTGAAGGGGAAGGGAAAGTCACCTATCAAAATATTCCTCCTGGTACCATTGTCACAAGGGGAACATCAATCGAAGTTGTATTTGAGTAATTCATTCATTATAATGTTGTAGGAAAAAAGAAAGGAGGCATCTATGATTCGTGTTTTTTTAGGCTTTATCTTAAGTTTATTAATCGTCTTTGTGACAATGCCTTCTTTTATCAACTATTTAAAGAAATTACATTTTAAACAATCGGTTAGTGAATATAGTTTAAAAGAGTATCAAGAAAAAGGCTCGACGCCTATTATGGGTGGAATCCTCTTTATTGTGGTACCAGTTATCATCACCATATGTTTAACAATCCCAAATTATTTTAACTTTGAATTATTCATTTTAATCATGGTTTATATTGGCTATGGACTGATTGGATTTATTGATGATTATTTGATTTCTGTGAAAAAGAATAATGATGGTTTAAAGGCGTCTCATAAATTCTTATTACAAATTTTACTCGCAATCATCTTCTTTTTAATTTATCGAAATCATGCGAGTACGGATATTACATTATTATTCTCAAAGAAGGTTATTCATCTAGGCTGGTTCTATATGATATTAGTCTTGTTTATGTTTGCGGGAGCTAGTAATGCGGTTAACTTAACGGATGGTATGGATGGTTTAGCAGCAGGATGTGAAGTGATTTCCTTAGTTCCTTTCTTCTTATATGCGATGCATGCTCAACGAATGGATATTATGATTTTTGTGGCGAGTATCATCGGTGCTTTACTTGCGTATCTTTACTATAATGTGACGCCTGCGAAAGTTTTTATGGGCGATACAGGGTCTCTTGCTTTAGGGGCTATCTTAGCTGGTTTAGCGATGGTATTAAAAAAGGAAATGGCACTCATTGTGATTGCGGGGGTCTTTGTTATTGAGACTTTATGTGTTATCATTCAGATTGGATCTGTCAAATTAAGACACAAACGTGTTTTTCCATATACACCTATTCATTATGCATTTGTGATGAAAGGAATGAAAGAAGAGAAAGTAGTCCATCTGTTTTGGCTTTGTGCACTTATCTTCGCAATCATTGGTTATTTCTTAGGTTTATAAATATAAACCTATTTTTTTATAAGAGGATTTGTCATAATTTGATGGGTCATTAAAGCTAAATCATTTGGAGATGTTTTATAGTCTTCAT
>JAFWFT010000094.1 GCA_017515505.1 Solobacterium sp. | reverse complement strand
TTAAGGATGCCTATCAAACGTATTTTTCCTTAGTGAAAGAAAAAGAAACCATATTGAATGATACTTTTAATGAAACAGATTTAGAATACTTCCAATACCAAGTTCAAGAAATAGAAGAAGCTAATTTAAAAGAGGGAGAAGAAGAAGCTCTTCAAGATAAAGAAAAACAATATGAAGCAGTTAAAGATTCCTATGATAAGATTAGTCAATCAATTCTAACTTTTAATGAATTAGATTCTTCATTATATGAATTAAATAAACTCATCCAATCATTACCGAATATTCATCCATTTAATTCCATCAAAGAACAATTCACGAATCATTATTATGAGATGAGTGATTCGATTGATTCTTTAAAGAAGGAACAGGATGGTTTTGAATTTACGGAAGATGATATTAATGCGATAGAAGAGCGTTTATTTACAATTCAAAAGTTAAAACGAAAATATGGAAGATCCATTGAAGAGATTCAACAATTAAAAGATGATTTGTTGAAAAAAATTGAGATGATGAATCATCGTAATGATTATTTAGAAGAGATGGATCAAAAGATATCAATAGCGTATAACATTTATATCGACCTTGCGAAGAAACTTTCTAGTAAACGATTAAAAGGAAGTAAAAAATTAGATGAAGCTGTTATGAAACATCTAAAAGATTTAGCGTTACCGAATGCTCGTTTTAAAACAGAAATAAAAGAAATGAAAGAAACTTCATTAGGAATTGATGATGTGGAATTCTTTATTAGTATGAATGTTGGGGAAGAATTAGCACCGTTAATTAAAACTGCAAGTGGGGGAGAGCTCTCCCGTTTAATGTTAGGATTAAAGGTCATCTTCACACATCTTCAAGGAATTGAAACCGTCATCTTTGATGAAATTGATACAGGAGTAAGTGGGAATGTCGCTTCTTTGATTGGACAAAAGATGAAAGAATTGTCAAAAGATACACAGGTATTAACCGTGACTCATTTAGCGCCAGTTGCGTCATTTGCAGATCATCATTACTTAGTTACGAAGTCTTCTACAAAGAATTCTACAAGTACGAATGTCTTGACTTTATCTGAAAATGAAACGATTGAGCAACTCGCATTACTCTCTTCTGGTGAAGTGACAGAAACGTCTCTTGCAGCTGCGAAAGAATTATATCGTAGGAGTCATTCCTAATGGCACATGTCTATTTTCATATCGATTTAAATGCTTTCTTTGCGAATGCGGAAATCATTCGTGATCCAGAATTAAAAGGGAAACCTATTGCCATATCAGGATCAACACGTCGTAGTGTTGTTTCAACGGCTTCCTATGAAGCAAGAGCCTTTGGGGTTCATTCTGCGATGCCTTTATCTGAAGCACAACGTTTATGCAAAGATTTAATTGTCGTAGAAGGCCACTATTCGCTTTATGAACAACTTTCACGCGACTTTATTTCGATTATTGAATCGTATACGGATTTAGTGGAACAAGTTTCTGTTGATGAATGTTACGCAGATATGAGTGAAGTCATAAAAGATTATGAAAAACCATTGGATTTAGCTTGGGAGATCCAAAAAAGGGTATTAAAAGAACTTAAATTACCTTGTTCGATAGGAGTTGCGCCTAATTTATTTCTAGCGAAGATGGCTTCCGATATGAAAAAACCATTAGGAATAACGGTTCTTCGTAAAAGAGAGGTACAGCAAAAACTATGGCCTTTACCAATTAAAGAGATGTGGGGGATTGGTTCTAAAACATATCCCTATTTAGAAGATATTGGGATTCATACGATTGGTGATTTAGCGAATTATAAAAATATAAATGAACTTCTACCAATTTTAGGTAAAAATACGGAGGAGATTATTGCTCGTGCGAATGGGGAAGATGATAGCGAATTATCTTTCTCTTACGATATGAAATCCATGGGTGTTTCGGAGACTTTCTTAGAGGATGTAACAGATTACGATGAACTACGTGGATTAATCCGTTTATTATCAAGACGATTAAGTAAACGTTTATATCGAGAAAAGAAAGCAGGGTATCTGATTGGATTACGAATTAAGTATCATAATTTTGTGAATCAGGATCGTTCTAAACAAGTGGATTCTCCAATATGGGCTTCCGATGATTTATTTATTCATGCGATGGATTTATTTGATGAATATTGGAATGATGAACCCATTCGTTTATTAGGGATCACTGTTAGTAAATTTGAAGATGATGAACAGGTCTTACAATTATCGCTATTTGATGAAAATAAGAATAAAATAAATGAGACGAGGTCTGTCTTGCATGATTTAAATAAGATGTTAGGTTCTAAACTATTAATACGTGCAAGTGATATGGATAAGGATTCCAAATGAAAATAGAGAAAGCACTCGAACAATATCTTGTGAATATTCAAATTAATGAAGGTTTATCAATGCGAACGGTTCGTTCTTATGAGTTGGATTTAAACCAATATTTAGAATACTTAAAAGATCATTCTATTAATGATACAAAGAAAGTAACGGATGTGATTATTGAAGATTTCTTACTTGTACAAAGTGAATCTAAAGCAGCTAGTTCTTTATGTAGAATGACTGCTTCCATTCGTTCCTTTCATCATTATTTAACCTTTATGTTTGATGAAAAGGATCCTTCCTTAAATTTAGAAGTCCATCGTGGCAGTAAAACTCTTCCAATCTTTTGTACAATAGAAGAGATTAATCGATTAATGTCTAGTTTTGATGATACAAATCCAAAGGATGCGTTAGACCATTCAATATTAGAAATGATTTATTCCTGTGGACTTCGAGTCAGTGAAGTAGTATCATTAACTGTTAATCGAGTCGACCTAGAAACAGGACTAGTTCGTGTATTAGGAAAGGGGAACAAGGAAAGAGTCGTCCCGATTGCAATGGGAAGTATCCCTGTTATTAAGCATTATTTCTTAGTTGTTCGCGCTCTCTATTTAAAAAAGAAAACAAATTTATTCTTTATTAATAAGTTTGGACGAAAAGTCACTACCAAATATGTAGAAGTAATGTTAAAAGAAAAGTGTGATGAGGTAGGGATTCAAAAACATATTACACCTCATAAACTCCGTCATAGTTATGCGACGCATTTACTTCAAGGTGGTGCCGACTTAAGAAGCATACAAGAAATGTTAGGACACAGCGATATTCGAACAACTGAGATATATACACATATTCAAAATAAACAAGTATTTACTTCATATGAAAATTTTCATCCAGGGTTTAAAGAAGGAGGTATAGATGATGACGAAGAAGTTTAATCGCATATTTGCATTAGTCGTTGATTCATGGGGTTTTGGCTCGGCACCAGATGCGGCAAAATTCAATGATGATGGCGCTGATACAATGGGGCATATTGCCGAATCAGTAGAACATATTCATTTACCTAATTTAACAAGAATTGGGGCTTTTAATTTAAAGAGTGTTGAGAAACTTCCACCTGTAGATAAACCGATTGGTTATTATTTGACACTTAAAGAGCATAGTAATTCAAAAGATACAATGACAGGTCATTGGGAGATGATGGGCTTATATATTGAAGAACCATTTGTAACATTTACCGATACAGGTTTTCCTGATGATCTCATTCAAGAATTAGAAAGTCGTACTGGACATAAAGTAATCGGAAATCGTTCTGCATCAGGAACTCAAATAATTGAAGAACTTGGGGAAAGACATATGCAAACAGGAGAAATGATTGTATATACGTCTGCTGATTCTGTTCTTCAAATTGCGGCACATGAAGAAACATTTGGGTTAGATGAGTTATATCGTTGTTGTGAAATTGCAAGAGAGATTACGTTAAAACCAGAATGGAAGGTAGGTAGAATCATTGCACGTCCATTTGTTGGAGATAATGCAAAGAATTTTAAGCGTACTGCTAATCGTCATGATTATGCATTAAAACCAATAGGTCGTACAACTTTAAATGAATTAAAAGATGTAGGGTACGATATGATTTCCGTTGGCAAAATCAATGATATCTTCGTTGGTGAAGGTGTAACAGAAGCCTATCGTTCCAAATCAAGTGTTCATGGTATGGAACAAACTATTGAAATCGCAAATCGTGACGATTGGAAAGGCTTATGTTTCGTAAATTTAGTTGATTTTGATGCTTTATGGGGTCATAGAAGAAATCCAAAAGGCTATGC
>JAFWFT010000093.1 GCA_017515505.1 Solobacterium sp. | reverse complement strand
GAATGTAACCTATGTGAATGTGATGAGAAATATGTCCGTTTCTTGCGACTGTGAAGGAACGGCAGCTGCTCCAGTTGTAACACCGAATGTTGGTATCTTAGCTTCTACTGATATTTGCGCAATTGATCATGCATGTGTGGATTTAGTATACGCAATGTGTGAAAAAGATCATCATGATTTAGTAGAACGTATTGAAACAAGACACGGACATCGTCAATTATCTTATATGTATGAAATGGGTATGGGTAACGCAAGATATATCCTTATTGATTTAGATAATGGTGAAGTACGTATTACACCTAAGAAGGCTGTTGAAGGGGTAGTACCATTTAAATTAGTGAAATAAGTGAAGATTTAGGTCTCTTAGGAGACCTTTTTTATAGTTATTTATGAAAATATTTTCATTTGATGAAAATATTTCAATTTAGTGTTGCAAATTATGAAAATAATTGTATATAATTAGAACATATTCTATTTAATATAGAGATGGGGGAAAAATATGAAATTTGAACGTTTATTAAAAGGAGGATTAGCGCTTGCGATGTCAGTGATGATGGTTGCTTGTGCAAATGAATCCACAGGAACTACAACAAATGAAGGTTCCGCAACTTCAACAGCTACAGGTTATGAAGGTTCAGGAGACCTAACAAGTTTTAAACTAGGAACACTTGGACCACGAACAGGGTCTGTTGCTGTATATGGCTTAGCAGTCACCAATGCTGCTCGTTTAGCGGTAGATGATTGGAATGCTGCTCATGGAACAAAGATTGAGATGATTTATGAAGATACACAAGCAAATGAAACACAAGCTTTAAACATCTATAACAAATTTGTTTCTGATGACAAAGTAGCAGCAATTATTGGTGGAACGATTTCAAGTGAATCCATTGCGATTGCTGGTGCAAGTTCAGACACAGGAATTCCTATTATTTCTCCATCTGCAACTGCTGCAGCATTTACAAATGATAGTGGAAATAACGTATTCCGTGGTTGCTATACAGACCCTCAACAAGCACAACTTGTTGCGGATTTCGCAATTGATACACTAGGTGTAAAAAAAGCAGCCATTCTATATAACATGTCTGATGACTATTCTGCAGGTCTAGAAGAATCCTTTAAGAAAGAATTCGAAGCGAAAGGTGGAACTGTTGTCATCAGTGAAAGTTATCCTGCAGATACAGTTGATTTCCGTACACAATTAACAAAGATCTCTGGTGAAGATATTGATGTATTATTTGTACCTAACTACTATCAAGATGACTTCAACATCACCCAACAAGCTCGTGAATTAGGAATCACTGCACAAATTCTAGGTTGTGATGGATGGGATGGTGTTCTAAGTGTTGCGGGTAATAACGCAAGTGTATTAGAAGGTGCTGTCTTCATTAACCAATACTCTCCAGATATGGAAAGTGTACAAGGTATTATGGAAGCTTATCGTAAAGCATATAATGAAGAGATTAACTCATTCGGCATCAATGCATATGATGCTACAATGCTCGTTTTAAATGCGATTGAAAAAGCAGGTAGCTTAAAAGCAGAAGACATTAATGCACAAATCCGTTCTACAGAATATCAAGGTATTCTAGGAAGCATTAAGTTTGACGAGAATGGTGATCCAATTAAGACACCAATTTACGTGACGATTAAAGATGGTCAATACGTAACATACGGTAAGTAGTTCTAGAATCATAAATGAATGGGAAACGGATACTACCGTTTCCCATTTTTTGTTAAAATGTGAGGGTATATATGTCAGGCGTAGTTATGTTTTTTATGCAAATCATTAATGGATTAAACATCGGTTCAATCTATGCTTTAATTGCGCTTGGTTATACGATGGTATATGGAATTGCGAAGTTAATTAACTTTGCGCATGGTGACATCATTATGGTTGGTGCATATCTAAGTTTAGTATTACTTAATACAGGTATGCATTGGTCACTTGCGACCATTCTTTCCATTTTAGGATGTGCACTATTAGGTTTTACTATGGAAAAGGTGGCTTATAAACCTTTACGGAAAGCATCTAGAATCTCCTTGTTGATTACAGCGATTGGAATGAGTTATTTACTACAAAACTCTTTCCAAATTATTTTTAGTGCGAATCCAAAACCGTATCCTGCCTTCATTCATTTACCAGCTTTAAAAATTGGTTCGATAACCATTAGTTCAAATTACTATACAACCTTTATTGTTTCTGTTTTCTTAATGATTGTATTGAATTTATATATTAAGAAAACAAAAATGGGAAAGGCAATGCGCTCGGTAGCAGAAGATGAGGGAGCTGCACGATTAATGGGTATTAATGTTGATCAGACAATCTCTTTAACATTCATTATTGGTACAGGACTCGCTGCGGTCGCGGGGATTCTATACAGCAATTGTTACACCATTATTTCTCCAACGATGGGATCATTACCTGGTATTAAAGCATTTATTGCTGCAGTCCTTGGAGGGATTGGATCGATTCCAGGAGCCGTATTAGGTGGGTTTATTTTAGGGATGGTGGAAACACTTGTTAAGGCATATATTTCTTCGCAATTAGCGGATACTATCGTATTCTTGATTTTAATTGTGATGTTAGTATTTAAACCGGCAGGCATTCTTGGTAAGAATGTGAAGGAAAAGGTATAGGAGGAGAAGATGAAGAAAGTAACTTTCAAACAACAACTCCTCATGGAATTAGGAGTCACATTAGCGCTCTACTTATTCTTCCAATCTTTAATGAGTTTAGGAATTATAAATAGTTATTGGCGTGGAATTGTGATTACGATTTGTATTAATGTGGTTTTAACAGTGTCCTTAAATATTACGAGTGGATTCTTAGGTGAACTAGCTTTAGGACATGCGGGTTTTATGGCCGCAGGTGCATATATATCTGCAGTTTTTTCAAAGTCCATTGCGTTAATACCTTCTGTTGAATTTCCATTAGCGTTATTAATCGGTGGTTTATTTGCGATGTTCTTAGGATACTTAGTCTCTATTCCGACACTTCGTTTACGTGGCGATTATCTTGCGATTATTACGTTAGCTTTTGGAGAAATCGTTCGAAACGTATTACTTAATATTAAATTAACAGGTGGTGCTGGAGGTTATTCTTCAATTCCAAAATATACAACTTTCACATGGACATTCTTTATTGCGGCAGCTTGTGTCTTATTATCTAAATCTTTAATTAATTCTAGACAAGGACGCGCAATCATTTCGATTCGTGAAGATGAAATCGCAGCGGAAGCATCGGGTATAAACACAAACTATTATAAGAAGTTAGCGTTTATCTTCTCGAGTTTCTTTGCGGGTGTTGCGGGAGCTTTATACGCACACTATATGGGTTTCCTACAACCTGCATACTTTAACTTAGATAAATCAATTGAGATTTTAGTTATGTGTGTATTAGGTGGTATGGGTAATATTATGGGTTCCATTATATCCGCTTCTATTTTAACGATCTTACCAGAAGCACTAAGGCAAATTGCGGATTATCGAATGTTAGTATATGCGATTGTATTAATTGTGATGATGCTAGTGAAGTATGCACCGCAATTTGAAGGTCTATTAAATATATTTAAACCAAAGAAAGAAGAGGAGGCCTAGATGATGGATACATCGAAAGTTGTATTAGAAGTAAATGATTTAGGCATCAACTTCGGTGGGTTGCGGGCAGTTGATAGCTTAGATATGGTGATTCATGAAAATGAACTATATGGTTTGATTGGTCCAAATGGAGCAGGTAAAACGACAGTCTTTAATATGCTGACAGGTGTTTATCCTCCAACCGATGGAACTATTAAATTAGAAGGACAAGTTATTAATGGTAAAACACCGCATGAGATTGCGAAATTAGGTATCGCAAGAACCTTCCAAAATATACGTTTATTTAAGAATATGACGGTTAAAGAAAATGTTTTATTATCGCTTGGTGCACATGCGGATTATAACTTCTTTACAGGTATCTTTAAGTTACCTAAATTCCATGCGCAAGAATTAGCGATGGAAGATGAAGCGATGCGTTTATTAGATGTGTTTGAACTAAGAGATGATAGTGAGAAACTCGCTAAGAATTTACCTTATGGAAAACAAAGAGAATTAGAAATTGTACGTGCGTTAGGTGTTCATCCAAAACTATTATTATTAGATGAACCTGCAGCAGGTATGAACCCACAAGAAACAGAAAACTTAATGCGTACCATTGATGTGGTTCGTAAACAATTTGGCATATCAATATTATTAATTGAACATGATATGAAATTGGTTATGGGAATCTGTGAGAAGATTACAGTATTAAATTATGGGGCGATGTTAGCGTGTGGAACACCAGAAGAGATTCAAAATAATCCACATGTAATATCAGCGTATTTAGGAGAATAATCATGTTGAAGGTAGAAAATTTAGTAGTTCGTTATGGCATGATTGAAGCGATTAAAGATATATCTTTTGAAGTGAATGATGGTGAGATATGTACTTTAATTGGGGCTAATGGGGCAGGTAAAACCACAACGATGCATACGATTTCTGGATTGATTAAACCAGTATCTGGAAGAATCTTATTAGATGGAGAAGATATCACGAAGATTCCTTCCCATAAGATTGTGGCAATGGGTTTAGCACAAGTTCCAGAAAGAAGAAGAGTATTTGCGCAAGAAACCGTTGAAGAAAATCTTGAACTAGGTGCTTTTACAAGAAAAGATACAAAAGCAGTACAAGAAGATTTAAAGAAAATTTATGCACGTTTTCCACGCTTAGAAGAACGTAAGAAACAACTAGCTGGGACCTTATCGGGTGGTGAACAACAAATGCTAGCGATGGGTAGAGCATTAATGGCGAAACCTAAGATTTTATTAATGGATGAACCTTCTATGGGTTTATCTCCATTACTTGTAAAAGAAATCTTCCGTATTATTGAAGAAATTAATAAACAAGGAACTACTATTTTACTTGTGGAACAAAATGCGAAGATGGCACTTGCGATTGCGAATCGTGCATATGTCTTAGAAACAGGTAAAATATCATTAGAAGGAACAGGAGAAGAGCTTTCAAAAGATCCTCGTGTTCAATCTGCGTATTTAGGAGGTTAAATTGTATGTATGTAAAAGATCACATGACACCATCTCCATATTGTATTTTTCCAAATACATCGGTTTCAAAAGCGATAGATATTCTTGAACAAAAAGATTTCCGTCGTTTACCTGTCATTGATGAAAATGAAAAACTAATTGGCTTAGTGACAGAAGAACGTATTTCAGATAGTTCTGGTGCACAGAGTACAGCACTAGATATATATGAACTAAATTATCTTTTATCACGCACAATGGTATCGGATATTATGATTAAAGATGTTATTACCATTGGACCAGATGCATTACTTGAAGAAGCTGCGAATACGATGCTTCAAAAGAAAGTAAATGCATTACCAGTTGTGGATGAAAATAATAAGGTGATAGGAATTATTACAGAAAGAGATATCTTTAAAGCCTTCATTGATTTATTGGGTTTCAATGAAGAAGGAACTCGTTTCGTCATCAATATGAAAGAAGATCGTCCTGGTGAATTTGAAAGGGTCTCTAATTTATTTAGTTCAAATAATGTGAATTTAAAGAATTTTGCGGTTTATCATAATGAAAGAGGTATTGAAGTAGTTATTATTGTCTCTGGAGACTGTGAGTTTATGAAAGACATCCTAGAAAAAGAAGAAGGATGGAAAGTGACAGAGGTCAAGAAACAAAACATAAAATAGACTATACTATAATAAAGAAGAGTTGAGAGGTTGGGGAAATGAAAACTTTTGGCTTAATGTTATTATTTGTATTACTGGGAGCAGTAATAGGTTATCTAGTTTTTAAACTACAAAGTACGAAGAAGAGTAAAGAAGTCATTACAAGTTCGTTTATTGAAAGTAAACTAGCGGATTGTAGTGATCTAACAACTTGTAACTTAGAATATGTAGATTTAGTGAAATATGAAAATGGAACCATTCCTTTTATTTCAAAGCGTTCATTTTCTATGATTTATCAAGCGAATATACGTGCGGGTGTTGATTTAAATAAAGCAGAAGTTCGTGTATCACCTACAACAGTAACAATTAAACTACCAGAAACGGAGATTCAATCGATTGATGTGGATACAGATAGTTTAAGATTCTATGATGAACACTTTGCGCTATTTAATTGGAATGATAAGGAAGATATTTCTGCGGCAATTAAAGCAGCTAGAGAAGATGCGGAAAAAAATGCGAACTTGGAGAAGTTGAAAATTCAAGCACGTAGACAAGCAGAAACCGTTATCTATAAACTTGTAAAACCAGTTTTAGATGAAGGAAGAGAATTAGTGGTTGAATAAAAGGAGGGAACCATGGAAACAGTAAATTTAGACAAAGCAAAAGAAATTATTGACGGCGGATTAGACAAGGCACAAGAAGTACTTAAAAACAATGATGAACTAAATGAACTAATCAGTAATGTGCAAGCAAAGATTGATGAAGTGCCTGTATTAAAGGATGCGTTGACAGATGCGAAAGATGTTTTCTCTTTATTGAAGAGTTATGTGAATAAAGAGTATGCAGATATTTCGCCAAAAGTTGTTGGATCAATGGTGAGTGCATTACTCTATCTCATCACAAAGAAAGATGTTATCCCAGATAAAATTCCTATTCTTGGAATCTTAGATGATTTAGCAGTATTTGGAGTCGCACTTAAAGTCATTAAACCTGAGCTTGATACATATCGTGCTTGGAGAGAAGAACATCCAGAAACACCCGAAAACAAATAATTAAGGAGGGGTAATATGTCTGGCCCTAGAGGACGTATGGGAGGCCCTGGTGGTAGATTTCTTACCGAAGAGGAAAAAGCAAACCAACCAAAAGTAACGTGGAGTTTAATTAAAAGAATCTTTTCCTATTTAGCACCTTATTGGAAACAGATGACTCTAGTTTTATTATTGATTATATTATCTTCTTTCTTCTCATTATTGCCGGCTATCTTAACAGGCAAGATTATTGATGAAGGTTTAATTGGTAGAAATCTAGATATACTAATAAGACTAATTATTTTATCTTTAGCAGTCACATTAGGTGCGAACTTAATTGGAGTGGCAGAAGATTATTTAAATTCATGGATTGCGGAACATATTACATATGATATGCGTAATAAGATGTTCCAACATCTTCAAAAGATGTCCCAACGTTTCTTTACCACAAATAATCAAGGAGACATTATTACTCGTATGACATCTGATATTTCAGGTGTTCAACAAATTATCACAAATACATTCACAAGTATTCTATCGAATACCATTACTTTAATTGTGGCACTGATTGCGATGTATCAAAAGAACTGGATTCTTGCGACACTAGGTGTAATCATCGTGCCACTTTTTACAATTCCTACTCGCAAAGCTGGTGAAACAAGATGGAACTTAACCCAAGAAAGCCAAGCTTGTAATGATGAGATTAATGGAATCTTAAATGAGACATTATCAGTTAGTGGACAAAACCTAGTTAAATTATTCGGGAAAGAAGAATACGAGTTTAAACGGTATGAGAGTGTGAATCAACGCATGATCAATTTGAATATTAAAGAAAGAATGGCCGGAAGATGGTTCCGTGTTGTGATTACCACATTTGCGAGTATTGGACCAATGCTACTGTATTTAGTTGGTGGAATCTTAATGATGAAATATAACTCGGATATTACAGTAGGTGATATTACCGTATTAGTTTCTTTATTAGGAAGAATGTATGGACCTGTAAATTCATTATTGAATATTCAAGTGGATTGGATACGTTCCATGGCGTTATTTACACGAATCTTTGATTATTATGATATGCCAATTGAAGTAGATAATCCGAAGAATCCAATTATTCCAAATCATGTGACAGGTAGAGTCGAATTTGATCATGTGTTTTTCTATTATGATAAAGAACGTTTGATTCTAGATGATGTGAATTTTAATTTAGATAGTAAACATAGTGTTGCGATTGTTGGACCTAGCGGATCAGGTAAATCAACTCTAATTAATTTAATACCACGTTTATATGATGTGACAGGTGGTGAAGTTAAATTTGATGGGATTGATGTTCGCAAATTAGATTTAGCTTGGTTACGAAGTAATATTGGAATTGTTTCCCAGGAAACATATTTATTTAATGGAACCATTCGCGATAACTTATTGTATGCGAAACCAGATGCAACCGAAGAAGATTTAATTGAAGCATGTAAACAAGCAAATATCTATGATTTCATCCAAGAACAGCCAGATGGTTTTGAAAGTATGGTCGGAAATCGTGGATTAAAACTTTCTGGTGGTGAAAAACAACGACTATCTATCGCTCGTGTTTTATTAAAGAATCCTGCATTGTTAATCTTTGATGAAGCAACCTCCGCATTAGATTCGATATCTGAAAAGAAAATCCAAGATGCGATTGATCCTTTAATTGAAACGCGTACGAGCATCTTAATTGCACACCGTTTATCCACTATCCTAGCGGCAGATGAAATATTAGTTTTAAAAGATGGAAAGATTGTGGAAAAAGGACAGCATAAAGATTTAGTTAAACAAGGTGGTGTATATACAGAATTATATGAAACACAATTTTCAAAAGCTTTAGAAATCGATAATCAAGAATAAGCAAGTGACAATACGTCAATAGAAAAGAGGCAGTTATGGAAATGAAAGCTTATTTATGCCCGGCTTGTAGTGCTCCACTAAATGTGGAAGAAGGCGCTACATTTACAACGTGTCCAAATTGTGGAAGTAAGATTCAAATTTCTTATTCGGAAAACGAAGTGAATCCGAATGTCCAAGAATTTGTAACAACAGATGGTGTGAAGGTTGCAAAAGCAATCGTACCAGAAGGTTATAAACTAGAAGCAGCTATACTACCTAGTTGGCAATCAGAAATGGTTCCGAGTGTTAGTTATATTCGTGCTGAAAGTCCTAACCAAGATATCATTTTGTCTTCTGCTTCGAAAGAAATGTTTCATGAACCTAAAAGTACTAGTTTCAAAACAATTCTATCGCTTCTTCAAAATCATACGAAGAATGGATATGTTCCATTTATGGATGTAGAAGACTATATGAATCGTTATGCTGAACAAATGGCAGGTGTACCGTTAACCCCAATTGCGAAGACAAATCTTCCTAGTCCATTAGGCAATAATCCTGAGCTTGCACATGCGGCTTTACAAAGTGATATTGGTTTATATGATTCCTATATGGGGGAACAATCTCATCTTATAAATGCGAAATGTGAATCCGTTTTATATAAGTATGAAGGGAAGATGAATGATTTAGATATTGTGGTTTTGGTTGGTGCAGATTACCAAGGAGCTGAACTAAAATACAGTATTCCTGGATTTGGAGAAATTGCGGATGTGGCAGGAAAAGCACTATCTGGTCTAAAAGATGCATTCTCCAATTTAACGGGTAATGATGCTTCGCTTGGTGGTTTAAAAGAAACCATATCAGAAGCTCTTCATGGTGATTCAGAAGGCAATGGAAAGATGACCTTTGATGATTGGATGCACGGCGGTCTTGTGGGGAAAATGATGCGTGATAAGAAAGCAAAACAAGCAAAAGAACCACAAGTTGAAAAAC
This sequence comes from Solobacterium sp., assembly GCA_017515505.1. Taxonomy (GTDB): domain Bacteria; phylum Bacillota_I; class Bacilli_A; order Erysipelotrichales; family Erysipelotrichaceae; genus Bulleidia. The sequence continues at coordinate 5,864 of JAFWFT010000093.1, read as the reverse complement.
CTGTATCTACGCCACCATCTGAACCTACCGTAAATGAAAAAGGAGAAGTATTATTTGGACATGCACAACATGTGGATCTTATTAGTTATGGTTCACAAAGAAGATATGCGTGCATTGCGTTAAAAGATAAGGAAGAAGAAGCAACGAAAGTTTTCTTACGCTTTATCGCAAGTATTGTGCCAGATGAACATTTAGCACAAAGAGATTTAAACGCAATTAATCAAAAGATTAGTGCAATGATGATGGAAGCACAAAGAAATCAAGCAATGGCACAACAGATGCAAATGCAAACAATACAAATGCAACAACAAACTTCCCAAATGATTGCGCGTAATTCCCAACAAGTTTCCGCAGGTATAATGGATTCTTGGAATAAACGTCAAGCGGCACAAAGTCGCATGAGTACGAATTATTCCGAAGCGATTCGTGGTGTAAATTCTTATGTTACCCCAAGTGGAAAAACGGTTGAAATGAGTGTTGTGGCAGACCATGTATACCAAAATAAATATGGAGATACAATCGGTATATCCGGTATAGATATTGGTCAAGATGTAGCTACTAAGTTAGATTGGACAAAACTTGATAAAAAATAGACAAAGGGGCTGTTAGAAATGATCCTACATCATTTCGTTACAGCCCCTTTTTATATTATTGAGTTTTTCAATAGGAATGATACAATGTTTTTTGTAGCAATATTAGAGGTGAATGCTCATGAAAATTATTATTGCGGGCGGCGGTAAAGTCGGAACAGAATTAACAAAAAAACTATCTCGTGAAGGACACGAGATTACTTTAATAGATTTGGATGCAGAAGTCTTAGAAAATATCATGGAGCACTATGATATTATTTCTATTCAAGGAAACGCAGCTTCTTTAGATACATTAGAAGAAGCGAATGTACAAGAGGCGGAATTACTCATTGCCGCAACAGACCGTGATGAAGAAAATATGTTAGCTTGTTTAACAGGACATGCGGTTAATCCAAACTTACATACCATTGCACGTATTCGTGATCCAGAATATAAATCGCAAGCGATTCGCTTACGCGATATTTTTGGTTTAAATTTAGTCATTAATCCAGAAAAAGATGCGGCTGTTGAAATTAGTCGTCTATTACGTTTCCCGGGTTTCTTAAATATTGAAACCTTTGCGAAAGGATCTGCGGAAATTGTATCCTTTAAGATTACTGCAGATAGTCCTATTAACAATGTAGAATTAAAAGATTTTCCACAAAAGATACAAACACAGGTATTAGTTTGCGCGGTTAAACGCGATGGAAAATGCATCATGCCAGATGGGTTGTTTAAACTAAAAGAGAATGATGTTATTTATGTCACAGCGTCTAGTGAAAACTTATCGGCATTATTAAAGAATCTTGGGATTATCACAAAGAAGACAAAGTATGTATTGATTGCGGGTGGTAGTCGTATTAGTTATTACTTGGCTTTAGAACTAGAACAGTCGGGTATTCAAGTTAGTATCATTGAACAAGATCCTGAAAAGTGTGAAGCACTTGCGAGTGATCTACCAGAAGTCACAATCATCGAAGGGGATGCAAGTAGTCAAGATTTCCTCGACCGTGAGGGAATTGAAAAATATGATGCATTGGTATCTTTAACAGGATTAGATGAATTAAATATTGTCATGTCACTTTATGCAAAAGCTAGAAATGTGCCAATGGTAATCACAAAATTATCGCATGCAGAAAACAATCGCATCTTAGATTCTCTTCAAGTAGGTAGTGTGATTTCACCTAAAGAATTAAGTTGTAATGGAATCTTAAGATATGTTCGTGCGATGCAAAATAAAGAAGGCGCAGCTTTATCGGTTCATCTTATTGGAGAAGGACAAATTGAAGCAATTGAATTTGAAATATCTGAAAACGATCGATATATTGATACAACTTTAAAAGATATTCCTACAAAAAAGAATGTCTTAATTGTTAGTATCACAAGTCGTGGGAAGAGTGAGATAGCGACTGGTAATTCGAAGTATCATACTGGTGATATCGTTGTAGTTGTGACAAATGCGGATAATCCAATTCGTGATTTTAATGAAATATTTGAGGGCTAGATGAACTTTACGAAGATTATTCAAGTATTTGTTCCTTTATTAGGAATTGAGCTAATATTTATGATACCCGCTATGATTTGGGCAATGATTGATCATGATGTTCATGTGCAAATAGCGTTTATTAAAACGATGATTGTTATTGCGGTAGTGGGGATTTTATTTTGGTTAGTTTCCAGAGATGCAGAGGATGGATTCTATGCAAGAGAAGGTCTTGTGACAACAGGAATGGCATGGATTATTATGTCTATTCTAGGGTGCTTACCTTTTTATTTTTCACATGAGATTCCTTCTTTTATTGATGCCTTGTTTGAAACGGTATCTGGGTTTACTACAACTGGATCTTCCATCCTAGTGAATGTGGAAGAGATGTCACGAGGATTACTCTATTGGCGTAGTTTTACACACTGGTTAGGAGGAATGGGGGTTCTTGTCTTCTTACTTGCGATTGTTCCATTAAGTGGGAAGAATGAAGGGTTTACACTTCATATTCTACGGGCGGAAAGTCCAGGACCTTCGGTTGGAAAACTTGTACCACGTATGAGACAAACCGCAATCATTTTATATGTATTGTATTTCGTTTTAACAGTGATAGATATTATTTTATTAATGGTTGGTGGAATGTCACTATTTGAGGCGCTTTGTACAGGATTTGGTACAGCAGGTACGGGAGGCTTTGGCGTAAAGAGTGACTCACTAGCCTCATATAGTCCATTTATTCAAAATGTTACAACAGTCTTTATGTTCTTATTTGGTGTGAACTTTAGTTGTTACTATTTAATTTTTATTAATCGCATAAAAGACGCATTGAAAGATGAAGAACTTCATGCATACTTAGGAATTATCTTTGTGAGCATTTTAGTCATCACATTGAATATACGACCACTTTATCAAACAACTGAAGAATCTTTACGTCATGCGGCTTTCCAGGTTGGGACCGTGATGTCGACAACAGGTTATGCAACTACAGATTTTGATTTGTGGCCGGGTTTATCAAAAGGTATCTTAATGATTTTAATGTTGGGGGGCGCTTGTGCGGGAAGTACAGGTGGGGGTTTTAAGATTGCGCGAGTGGTATTATTACTCAAATCTTTACGCCGTAACATTCATGAAAACTTGCACCCTTCAGAAATTAAAAAAATTCGTATGAATGGACATATTGTAGATGAAAAAGTACTTGCGAATTTAAATGGATATTTAGCGGCATATGTTGGGATTATGGTTATTAGTTTCCTATTAATATCGATAGATGGATTCTCTATTGAAACAAATGTGTCTGCTGTTATAGCGACATTAAATAATATTGGGCCAGGATTTGCAGAGGTAGGGGCAACTTGTAATTATTCCATGTACAGTGCCTTCTCAAAATGCGTCCTCATTTTCAATATGCTTGCAGGGAGATTGGAATTATTCCCAATGATTATTCTGTTTGCGCGTACCACATGGACTAGAAAGTAACGATATGATTAAAAATGTAATTTTTGACAACGATGGTGTACTAATTTGTAGTAATGATGTGTATTATCACTTCTATCATAAGATAGGGGCTGAGTATGGATTAAATGTGACAAAAGAATTCTTTGGTTCCATTACTGGAGGAGGTCTTGCGGATTCCGCACGATTATTTGTTGAACATATTGGAATCTCTAAACTAGATGCTCAAATGTTAGTAGAAGAAATACGTAGGCAGTTTGTGCATCATATTAAAACGAAAGTCATTCCTCTAGAACCAGGGGCAAAAGAAATATTAGAGTATTTAAAAGAACATAATATTAATCGGTATGTTGCTTCTTCATCTGTGAAAGATATCGTTGAACAAGGACATCGTCAAACAGGTATCTATGACTTATTTACGGATCGTATATATGGGGATATGGTGAAAGAAAGGAAACCGAATCCAGAAATTTATTTAACGTGTTTAAAAAAGTTTCAATTAGATCCTAGTGAAACAATCATTGTGGAAGATTCTAAAAATGGAATTATTGCGGCTCATGATGCAGGTGTGCGTTGTATTGGAGTTCCTGATATGTTTGATATCACAGAGTGGCAAGAAAAGGGATACTGTATCATCTGTGATAGTTTATTTGATGTGATTCATTATATTGAAAAAGAAAACCAGAAGTAGTTATTCTTCTGGTAAATCTTCAATGATAACTTTCTCTTCTTTAGGGGAAGTTTCTTTTTTCTTAAAGCGGAATTCATATTCTCCAGTTACTTCCATCATGTCACCTTCATCTAATTGAATTCTGCCACCAACAGATTCCATCGGTTCACCGGTTGCGTTTGAGAAATGGATGCCACCATCTTTTACGGGGTTAATCCAATAGACACCTGGTTGAATATTACGTGGTACAGAATAGGAACCTGGTGTAATCATCATTGTATTCTCACTTGAAAGATAGATAAGATTTTGTTTCTTGTTGTCTTTCTTTTCCAGAATCTTATGGTAGAACTCATCTCTGAGATAGAACAAGTCAGAATGAGGAACTTGATAAGAAAATTCATGACTTCCATTCATAATATAAATAATCGAAGGATCAGGATAATTCTTGATAAGATGAGATAAGCGATGACAATTAATAAAATGTTTACTTAAAAAATAAATCGCTGCATTTGTCTCATAGAGAGTTCCTTTAATTTCAAAGCCATCTGGATAATCTTCAAGATTTAAGATATCTTTTTTTGTGATATTCGCGATACGAGTTTCGGCAATTGAAGCAGGAAGTTTACTTGGATTCACTTTAATGGTAGCTTCTGTAACATTAATACATTGCTCGCCATCATGAAGTAAATTCGCAGGTAAAGGATAAAACTTCGCAATACATTGGGTTGCATCATTGCGTTGTAAATGGTTATCCATAAGAGTTGCACGCATGGAAGGATCCGCCGTTAATAAAGTTTGAAATAAATCATATTTTACTGGCAGTTGATGGGTTTCCAAAACATCTCTACATTTCTTACAAATATAGTGACCTGATACGAGTCTTTCATGACGATGGAATAATCCTTTACTTTCCTCTAAACAAAAATCACAAATCGTATTCGCCATACTTATCTCCTGTCCTATGTATTATATAACAAACTATTCAATTTCTAAAATATAGTAGGGAAGAACCAATAAAGTTTGTATAAAGAAGAAATCTGATAGAATAATAAATAGTTAGGATTATCTAACTTAGGAGATAGAAATGTCATTGCGGATTATTATGATTGAGATGATTGTCTTTGCGTTATTCTTTACGATGATGGTTTTTTATATTGCCTTAAAGAGAAAAGATACAATAGCGAATATTCATAATTATCCACCCGATATTCAAGAAGAATATTTCAAGACGCATGACAGAGTCGATACCTCTCATCGATCAAAGAGTGTTATTCTTGCGAAGAGTCTAGGAATTCTAATATTCACAGTGATTCTTGTTATATGTGCAAAAGTGGCAGAAGCGAAAACGTTTTGGGAAGGGTTTATAATCGCATTTGGATTAATGGTATGGATAGGGATCTATGATACTTGTTTTTTGGATTGGGTTTTATTTGCGAATATGAAAATCTTTCGTTTAAGAGGAACGGAACATATGGATGAAGCTTATCATCAAAAGATGTTCCATGTGAAGGGGATGATTTTTCCAGGACTTCTCTATGCGATTCTTTGTTCAATGATTGTGGGATGGCTGATTACAATTATGTAAAAACAGTAGAAATAAGTGTTGACACCATATTTATCTTTAATATATGATTAATAAGCTTGACGAAAAATGGCTTTGTTATGCGCAAAGCCAAAAATTATCAAGAAG
>JAFWFT010000092.1 GCA_017515505.1 Solobacterium sp. | reverse complement strand
GTGATCAATTAAGAGCTCCGCATTAATTGATCACGCTTGGGGTGTTGAATCATGTACCATGAAAGATATTAAATCTTATAAACCAACGAATCATTCACTGGGAAGTGGCCAAGTATTAATGGAACCGTATCGCCCCGATCAAGCTCGAATTATCGTACGAGAAATGGTTGATCAACTTGTACTAGATCTAGTCCATAAAGGTCTCGTAACAAATCAAGTTAGTTTATATATTGGATATGATAATCGTGCAAATATGGAAAACTACAACGGAGTGCTCGAAGTGGATTGGTATGGACGAATGAGTCCGAAACCAGGTGGAGGTTCTATCCATCTAGGTCATTTTACTTCATCCACAAAAGAAATTATGGATGCGTTCTTACATATCTATGATCAACGTGTAAACCCAAAGCTTATGGTGCGCAGAATCAATATTTCATTTAATCATGTTCTTCCAAAAGAAAAAGCGCAATTACAGCCAACCATTAAACAATATGATTTATTTACGAATATTGATGATGAAGAACAGAAAGATGCGATTGATCAAGTCAATCTTCAAAAAGAAAAGAAGGTTCAAGAAGCGATTATCACCATCAAACAAAAGTTTGGAAAGAATGCGGTATTAAAAGGAACGAACTATATGGAAAGTGCGACCGGTCGTAAACGGAATAAACAGATTGGAGGACATAAAGAATGAATCACGAATATGATGACATCATTGACTTACCTCCACATAAATCTTTAAATCGTAAACAAATGTCGAACTATGATCGAGCCGCCCAATTTGCACCCTTTGCGGCATTAACTGGATATGGCGATATGATTCAAGAAACATCCCGTATTGTTTCTTCTGAAATTGAACTCAGTGACAATCAAATTGATGAATTAAACTTTAAGTTATCGACACTGAAAGAGCATTTAGATACGCAACCACAAGTTTCCATCACATACTTTGTACCAGACGAGAAAAAAGAAGGTGGTTCTTATCAAAAAGAATTTGTCACAATTATAAAGATAGATGCGTTATCGCAAACCATCACAACGACAACTTCAATCATTCCAATTCAACATGTTATTGAGGTTGAATCTGATTTATTTCAAGGAGGTAATGAAATAGATGTTTGAAATCGAATTAAAACAAATCCTACAAGATAACTTAGGTGCGTTAACTGAACGGTTTGTCAATCAACATATGACAACTGCAGCATTTGAAAAACTAAAAGTTGAAGAAACATCTGATAGCTTCATCATGAACAATGTCATGGATCGCTGTTTAGCAGCCCTTATCAAATGTGGAGAAGTGCTTTATGAAGAAGACAATACACTTGTGGGGATTATCATGAGTGGACTTATGAAAACGAATCCTGTCCTAATCGCAATGATGGAAGACGAAGATCGTGTATATATTCGTCTTGCGGCTAGAGAAGGCTTCATCTCACAAAAGAGCGTTGAAAAAGCATTACGTCGTTTCAAGGAGTGTTTATGAAACAAAACATATATTTTGCGGGGTCCATTCGTGGAGGAAGAAAAGACGCAACTCTTTACCATGAACTCATTGAAGAAATGAAGAAAACCGATGTCGTTTTAACCGAACATATTGGTGATTTATCAAGAAGTGTTTTTGAACAATCCCAAGATAAAGATCAAGAAATCTATATCCAGGATGTCACTTGGTTAAAAGAAAGTGATCTAGTGATTGCGGAATGTACAAATCCATCTTTAGGTGTGGGATATGAACTCGCTTATGCAGAACGTTACAATATTCCAACTTATATCTTCTATCGTCCAAATGACACTCAACTCAGCGCAATGTTGAAGGGGAATCCATACTTTCAAATATATTCCTATCACTCAAAAGAAGAACTCTTTGATATCGTTCACACCATATTAGGACAGAATAGGAGATAATATATGTCAGATATAATACGATCTTATTTGTCTTTAGCCATCCAGTATTCACAACGTTTCCTAGCCGCAATTATCATCTACTTTATCGGTAGAGCTATCATCAAGCATTATCTTTCTAGAATCCCTAAACTAAGAGGGTATCAACATTTAGATACAACTGTACAATCCTTCATTATGGCTCTTTCCAAATATGGAATGTATACAGTTCTGCTTGTCTCTATCGTTGCGATACTTGGTGTTCCAATGGCTTCTATTGTTGCCTTATTGGGTTCTGCAGGTGTTGCGATTGGTTTAGCGATGCAAGGAGCTCTTGCGAATTTCGCAGGTGGTATTATGTTACTTATTAATCGTCCATTTAATGTGGGAGATTATATTGTTTCTGGAGATGCTGCAGGAATCGTCAATGAAATTAATGTATTCTATACCGTTTTAAAAACACCTGATAATCGTAGCGTGATGATTCCAAACGGTTCCTTAATGAATGCGAATATCGAAAACTATTCAACAGAGAAAACGCGTCGTATTGATTTGCGTTTCTCTTGCGCGAAAACAGAAGACATTGAAAAAGTCATGAATCTTATTCAAAAAGAATTAGATAACGAAATTCGTAAACTCAAAGAACCTGAATCATGTGTGAAACTATTAGAAAGCACGAATGATGCCTATCAATTTTGTGCACGTATTTGGGTTAAGAACGAAGATTATTGGGATGTTTATTTTGATTTAAACAAAGCCATTGCACTCGCTCTTAAAAATGCGAAAATTAAAGTACCTGCGATACATGTCGTAACAGAAAAATAAGGAGGTCTTATGGATCAAACATTCATTAAAGAATTAATCAAACAGGGAAGAGACTTTATGAAACCAACACTAGGTCAATACCCTGACTATCAATCGGATCAAGAATTACACAAACCCCAACCTCCACTTGTAAAAGAAAAAGCGTCAGAAATTGTACTATCTCTTCCTACCAACTATGAAGATTTACCTATTCAAAATGATTTTCTAAATATCATAAACACAAGACAATCACATCGTGTTTATACAGAAGAATCATTATCTTTATTAGAACTATCGTATTTATTATGGTGTTCACAAGGGGTAAAAGATATTCGTGGTAAATCGTATGCGACATTACGTACCGTTCCTTGTGGCGGTGCTCGTCATGAGTTTGAATGTTATATGGCGATTCAGAATGTAGAAGGATTAAAGAATGGTTTCTATCATTACCTTCCGATGGAACATCAAATAGAGTTCCTAAACGAAAAAGAGGATATGAAAGAATTCATAACGGATTCCCTTCAAGGACAAGCTTGGGCAAACAAAGCGAATGTTGTGTTCTATTATAGTGTTGTCCCATATCGTGCAGAGTGGAGATATGGTATTTATGCCCATCGTATTGCTTTAGTTGACGCAGGACATATTACAGAAAATGTGTATCTTTCTTCAACTTCAATTGGCTTGGGTAGTTGCGCTATAGGCGCAGTCGATGGAAAACGATGTGATACGACATTTGGCTTAGATGGAAAAGAAGAGTTTATTTTCTACGCACATACACTCGGAAAGATTTCCAAAGCAGATGAACAAAAAGAAAAAGACTTCTATCATTTTGTCAAAGAACAAGGTTTATAAAAAAATACATTTTATGTGAGGAATATCTAATATCCTTCAAATAATATGAGTGAAAAAACATTAGGGAAACCTAATGTTTTTCTTTTCTATATATAAGGAGGATTAAAATGAACCAAATTAATTATCATTACAAAGATCGACTATTTAAGTTTATCTTTGGAAACGAACAACACAAAGAATGGGCTTTATCCCCATACAACAGTATTAATGGAACCAACTATACGAATGTTGATGAACTACAATTTGTGACGGTCGATAACTTTATCTACATGGGTATGCATAATGATGTGGGGATATTATGCGCAGATAGCTTTGACTTATATGAACATCAAAGCACGTTTAATCCTAATTTGCCTATTCGTTTTTTACTATACGCTTCCAAAATCTATGAACGTCATATTATCGATCAGAAAAAGAATATCCATGGTGAAAAGATGGTCACACTACCAAAGAGTAAATTTATTGTCTTTTATAATGGAAAAGATGAAATAGATGATAAAATAATATTGAAGTTAAGTGACCTCACAAATAAACCAAATGATTTAGAAGTAACTGTAACGGTATTGAATATTAATTATGGTTACAATCAAGAGTTGATGGATAAATGTGTTGAACTACACGATTATGCATTATTTGTGAGTAAAGTGAAAGATTATCAAAGTACAGGCTTATCCCTTGAGAAAGCTGTAGAAAAGACGTACAGAGATTTAGATTTTTCAAAAGAAATCAATCAATTTCTATTGGGACATAAAGCGGAGGTAGTAGGAATGTTGTTTTCAGAAGAATATGAAGAAATAGCACGTGAGATAGATCGTGAAGAACAACGCAAAGAAGCACGCAAACTTGGCCTAGAAGAAGGAAGAGCTGAGGGAAGAGTTGAGGGAAGAGCTGAGGGAAGAGCTATAGGAAGAGCTGAAGGAAGGATTGAAGGAAGAGCCGAAGGCAAAGAAGCCGTTCTTAAAGAGCTTCTTCAAAAAGGTTATATAACCGAAGAAATTGTGAAAAAGTTTTCTAAATAACAAGTAAACAAAAAAAGGAATGTACAACTTGATTCATGCACATTCCTTTTCTTATCTATAAACCTAGTTTTTCAGCCACATGTACAATGAAATCTTGTACATTGGTCACGACACCTCTTGAAGATAAGGAGCCTCGATCCGATAGTTTATTAACCATGAATTCGGATACATCAACACAATAGAAATATACTTGTCTTACTGTTCCGTCTTTTAATACACGATAGGAGGGTGTCATATTTCCGACTGCAATCGTATGTAGCATGGTTGCCATACAAATGACTGTTGTCGCTTCTCGAATTTCATCTCGCATACGATCTTGCGCTTCATACACATCGCCATACACAATTGGTAATGGTCCGTCATCGCGAATGGAACCACCTAAAATATAAGGCACATGATTCTTTTCTAGATGATAAATGATTCCATTATCAATCTTTTCATTTTCGATGAATGCCTGAATGGAACCGTGTTTTTTAACACAATTGATTGTATCTAAATGATGATAATGTCCATTTGGTACATTTTCGGTTGTGTAGATATCTTGTCCAAGTGCAGTTCCTAAATATGCACCTTCTAGATCATGTGTCGCAAGTGCGTTCCCCGCAAGAACCGCATCTACATATCCACCATCAATAATTCTAGAAAACGCATCTCTAGCTCCACTATCAAATGAGAACGCAGGTCCCATTACCCATACAATCTTTCCGTGCTCTCTTTCATGTTTTAATAGTTCCGCAATTTCATCATAGTCTTTTGTAAAAGATGTTTCTCTGGATTTGTTTTGACGAAACGCAAAGGTTTCTTGTTCACTGTATTCTTCGTGAAATCCATTTGGATGCACATAAATACCTTCGCTTGCATCTTCACTTCTTCCACACACCACAAGATCGCCCACTTTAAGATGTCGAAACTCTCTTACAAAAATCTTTCCATCTTCATAAACAGGCACACAATCCATACGACTCTCTTCCGCGAACAACCATTTCCCATCCACTTTAAAATATTCCGGATAAATACTTAGTGCGTGATAATCATCTGGAGCAACTG
>JAFWFT010000091.1 GCA_017515505.1 Solobacterium sp. | reverse complement strand
TTAGCATTATATGTTTATTTGAATTACTTTGCAGTAACAGTCCTAAAATAGTAGTCGCAAATGCACTACCGATAGCTCCTTCTGCTTTTCCTGGAACTAATTTAAATAATAATGCATATTCTTGTCTATCTTCTAATGAAGAAAACTCTTCATAAAAATCTTTTACATGATTCCATCCATGTTTTTCATAGATGATTTCATATTCTGGGTTATTTAGAAAATCATATGCTTCCTTCTCATCATCCTCATCATATTCAAAATTCCTATCCTCTATCCCACTAAGACGTTCAGAAAAATAATCATCTGCTTTCTGAATCATCGCTTGATAAGTATCTTGATCGATTCCAAATTCATCATAAGGGTCATACTCTTGCATGGTTTTAATCACAAAAGCACGTATATTTTCTAGTTTATTATTCATTTCACTCATTTCCGCTTGATATGACATTTGAATCTTCTTGATTTCTGCTAGTCTTTCTTCTTGTTCAATGATTTTAGCAGAAAAAGCATCAAAGATTTCTTGATTATCTTTATTAAGAAGTTCTTTAATTTCATCAATGATAAACCCTGCCTTTTGAAGATTCTTAATTTTTATGAATGTAAGAGCTTGTTCCTCATCATAATATCGATATCCTGACCACTTATCCACTTTAATCGGTTTTAGTAAATCAACATGATCGTAATATCGAAGTGTCTGAGGATTGCATCCACATAGCCTAGCAAATTCCTTAATTGTCATATCATGCATCTCCTTTCTAAAACCGTTATAGCATTATAGTGGACTGTAAGGTCAATACCGTTTTTTATCACTTATTTATAATTACAATTATTATAGGTAGTCTTCTGATACTATATTTCATTACTATATATCATATTTAATTCAACTCCATTTCATATAATTAATTCATATTGAATTGTGAAGTGTAAATGCCTTCCTCTTACTATGAACGAGTCCGAATAATCATATTTTTACTTGGTGTGTCCTTCAAGTGATTTGATATTGTAAATCAAGACATACTCAAATAAATGATGTAAATGATTTATATCAATACATACATATTACTTATTATATCTCTACAGCTTTATCTCCCTATTTTCTGAAATAAATCTTTCATTAAAGCATCTCTATTTACATAATAGATATACTTCATGATTTTATCGGTTTTTGGATAGATATATTGTTTATCATATGAGACGGAAACTCTTGGGATAATTCTTTCTTCCATAAAGCATTCTTTTTCATTAAGTAACCACGCTACTGCTACAACATCCCATAGAACTCTTGTCCAAGGTGTACCTTTTGCGTATTGTTCTGCTTCTTCTATCACAATATATGTTAAATAACTCCCTATTTCACTTTTTCCATTTACCCATTCTAAAAGTTCACTCTTAGAAACACGAAAATCACTGACGACTCCCCGACATGGAATTTGAATAAGAGGTACTTCACTATTAAAGACTACACGTACACCTGCAACATCTTGGCGAAGATTAAATTCATCAGCGTCTTTATAGTGTTGACCATATCCTCCAAGCCAAACCACCACAATCCTTTCTGCAATACTCGGATTTAATAATAACGCAGAAGCGATATCGGTTATCGCAGCTAAGCCTACAACATATAAAGGATTCTCTTTTGAATAGTTATGGGATAAAGAGATTAGATGATCAACTGCTTCACTATGTACAGGCGTTTTTTCATCCTTTAGAAAGGTTTTAGAACCTTTCTTAACACAAGATGCATATTCTTCTTTCTTTAATAATTTTAAAATCTTATGAATTTCCTCATAACTTTTTTCCATCCCTATTTCAGGTGTCTCTGCTTTCGCATTCTGAAAAGGTGCTGCATAAATTCCTACAACATTTAATTTATCTTCACTTCCTAAAGCATATGTCAAAGCGAATTGATCATCTACCTCATTAAATGTATCTGTATCAATTACGATATCAATTTTATGATTTGGAACAGCTAATCGATTCATCATCTTAATAACCCCAAGTTAATAACTTCCACTCCCCACCTTCATTACGTCCTAAATACCATTCATAATTTGTATAATCATGGTCAGGTTCCCAAGCACCTTTCGCATTCTTAGATGTATGGAAATCAGTTTTAAATGAAATACATTGGGTATAATTCTTACCTGGATCTAATTGATTCATCCATTCGACATTCTCTTTACTATTACATTCATCACCTGCATAGCGAATATTCTTCATCTCAACATCTTCCCAGGAATTAAATTCCACTAAGATTTTAGAAATCGCATCATTCATATCTTTTTCTGTATAGATGGAAGAAGAACCTAAGTTAGTTTCAACTCGCGTTACTTTCGTACACGCTATTAATAAAAAACTAATACCACATACAATTAATAAAGGAATAAAATGTTTCATAATTAAATCCTCCTATTCTTTATTATAGGCATAGAAAAAGAAAATAGGTTTCCCTATTTTCCTAAATATAATTCTACAATCTTTAAATATTCTTCTGGATAGAATCCAATATCTCCTTGGAAGCGTGTTAATGCGATGAGTCCACCTGCGATTTCTTATACACCCGCTAACATCTCCGCATTATCTTCTTTTAATCCTCCACCATAGACAATATCAATATCCCCTACGACTTCTTTAATAAATTTTCCAATCCAAGAAATATATTCTGCATCTGGTGGTGTTTTCCCTGGCCCAATTGCCCATACAGGTTCATACGCAATCACAACATTCTTTAAGTCTACATCTTTTAAACCTGTCTTTAATTGATCTCTTAGAACTTCTTGATAGTTCTCTTTTTCTTCTGCTGTTTCTCCAATACAATAGAGAACTCTAAGACCTGCTTTTTGTGCACATTTAATCTCTTCATTTAATAATTCATTAACGAGTTTATAATCTTTTATTCCTGCTCTTTGTAGGATTCCTTTTTTATCATTTCTTTCTTCGCAATGTCCAATAATGGTATGGGTTACACCCATTGCCTTCATCGCATTAGCAGTACGATTTGAAGTAAAGGCTCCAAAGTTGCCTCCTACTGAAGTATCTTCACGATATACACTTTGGCATCCGACTTTTAACTTACTATCTTTATTTAAAGATTGTAAGGCAGGTAATAGATGTGCTTCTGGAAAGAAAATGGCGAATTCAACATTTTCATAATCGGTAAGTTTATCTTGAACTTCTTTTACAATTTTAGAACTCCATTCTTGCATTGGTGCTAAAGAATTTACACCACCTAGTTCTTTTGGAATATCGAAGCGTTTTAAATTTACATAGATATGTTTCATATTTTCTCCTAACCGTGAATATGTCCATATTCATCCATACAATCTTCTTTTGGATTCTTCATACATAAATGTACAGCTGCACGTTTGAAGGTTAATGGAAGTGCTAAGATATTTGGATTTTCTCCAACAAATTTCTTTTTCGCATCTTCTAATGCTTCTTCAATGGTCGCTCTTGTCTTTAGACCCATTCCTCTTGCGTAACCTGGTTCTTCTGCACCAACGATATAGATCGCACTTGTATTCTCTTCTGCGATATGACCACAAGACATCATAGAGAAACCATGGAATGGATGGAACGCATTACAGAAGCGATATTTACGAATGTATTCTTCATTTGTAGCGTAATATTCTCCATAACGGTTCATATCTGGTAGTTTATTCATATGGTCATGTTGGAAGAGATGATATTGTTCTCTAAGGTATGGCCATAATTCATCATGGAAGTATCCATTACAAGTAGAAGCACAAATGATAACACAATGATCACTCATAACTCTCTTAAAACGTAATACTTGTGCACTGAGTGCTTGCATCATCATGATTGGGTTCGTACCCATACCATCTCCATAATGGAATTTCTGTGGCATTCCAAATACTAAGACATCATATTTCTTTTCTGCCCAGTGTACATACGTTCTCTTATCTGCGACTTTCCAACTCTCAGGCATCATCTCTTTTGCATAACCCGAGAAAATCGCAATCTGTCTTGAATAGGTATCTAATACCGCATCACAACAGAAGAAAGGATGTCCCATCTTTTCTTCCATATGCATACTGATTTCATCAAATTTATGACGCATTAAACTACCATTATTAACTGGTGTAAAATCTTTTCTATGCATAACCTTAGGTACATGGTGAGACGCAATACATCTCCAGTTTGTGATACCTGTTGCGCTATGTTTATAACCTCCAGAATAACCTCCATAAGGATTTCCTTGAACATGTCCAATAAGAATTGGTAAATCTGCTTCATAAACATATTTATTCATGAATACAGGATCTCCATTCTCTGTTACTCCAAGGTCAACCATATGTTCTTGGTCTTCACTATCATGTGAAAAGATTTGTCCTGTAGGATAGAATTCATCAAAGACTTCTTTCGAGAAGATGGCTTTTACATCTTCTTCTTTTGATTTTGGATGTAAACCATTGGAGATGATAAAGAGAATATCTTTCTTTTCTACTCCTGCTTCATAGAGTTCTTCTAAGATATATTTAATACTTAATTTACGATGCGAAGTTTCTTGTTCTCCACCTTTAACACGATCTGGAACAATAAATACAACTTTACTTCCTTTCTTCACAAGTTTCTTAATTGGTTTCATACCAATCGGATTCTTTAAACTCTTCTTATACGCTTTTTCTAAATCCTTCTCTTTAATACACGCAGGATCTTTTACGGTTTCTCCTGGAATAAAGACATCGGTTGTATCTGGTAAATTAGCGGTTAGGACTCCTTGTCCATATTCAAATTCAAACTGTTTCATCTTGCATCTCCTTAATAAATTTCGCTCCTTCTTTCGCAATATGCATCGGATCATTTAATGGATTTACTTCCAAACATAAATATCCTTTGTAATTTTCTTTCTTTAAGAATCGATAGACTTCTTTTAAGTTCGCTTCTCCCATTCCTGGTGCTAAGCGATTGGAATCTACTAAATGGATATGTTTAATCAGTGGTAATGCGTCTTGTAAGGTTTCAATCATAGGTTCTTGTTCAAGAAACATA
>JAFWFT010000090.1 GCA_017515505.1 Solobacterium sp. | reverse complement strand
GACCAAGTTGCACACATGGTGGGATGTGAAGTTGAGGATGTGATTCCTAGACGTGGTGAATACTTTGTATTAAGTCATGACGCAAAGAACTTTGTGCATCGTGTTATCTATCCGATGCCAACCGCAAAAGGAAAAGGAATCTTAGCTATTCCAACGGTAGATGAAAATATCTTAGTTGGACCAAATGCGGAAGGAATTGAAGATCGTCATGGGATTAATACAACGACTTCTGGTTTAAACCAAGTACGTTCTGAAATTAACGCAAGTGTTAAAAATGTTCCATTCCATACTATTATTCGTACCTTCGCAGGTATACGACCATCCATTGCTTCAAAAGATTTTATTATTCGTGAAGATAAAGAACACTTTATTAACCTATTAGGAATTGATTCACCTGGTATTGCCTCTGCTCCTGCAATTGCAGAATATGTAGAAAACTTAATGCATTTACCATATGACATCAAAGAACAATATGAAACAAGAAACCCATATCGTTTCCGTTTCCAAGAACTATCGGTAGAAGAAAAGGATGCCTACATCAAAGAACATCCTTCCTATGGAAACATTGTATGTCGTTGTGAACAAATCTCAGAAGGAGAAATCGTTCAAGCCATTCATGAAGTATTAGGTGCACGAACCATTAAAGGTGTTAAGAAAAGAGTTCGTCCTGGTATGGGAAAATGCCAAGGTGGATTCTGCCAACCTTTAGTATTAGAAATTCTCGCAAGAGAACTGAATTGTAGACCAGAAGAAGTTCAATATGATCAACTTGGTTCCAATCCAGTTCTTTCCTGGAAAGGAGGCGAAGACAATGCGTAAAGTGCAATGTGTCATTATTGGTGGTGGGTCGGCTGGACTTGCTGCAGCTATTGAATTAAAGAAGAATGGGATTGATGATATCTTAGTTCTTGAAAAAGGAAGTGAAGTAGGAGGAATCCTAAACCAATGTATCCATAATGGATTTGGCCTTCATGAATTTAAAGAAGAATTATCTGGTCCTGCTTATGCAGAACGTTTCGCAAATCAGGCAAAAGAATTAGGAATCCCAATTGAATGTCAAACAACCGTCACCGCATTCTATCCAGATAAAACCCTTGAAGTATCGAACACAGATGGCTATGAAGTGATCCAAGCAGATGCGGTTGTACTCGCAATGGGTTGTCAAGAAAGAACAAGTGGACAAATCCAAATTCCAGGTATGCGTCCACAAGGTGTCTATACCGCAGGTACTGCCCAACGTTATGTTAACTTAGATGGTTATCAAATTGGTAAGAAAGTATTTATCTTAGGATCTGGCGATATTGGATTAATTATGGCTAGACGTATGACACTTGAAGGCGCAAAAGTCTTAGGTGTTGCGGAACTTATGCCATATTCCAATGGTTTACAACGTAATATCGTTCAATGTCTAAAAGACTATGATATTCCTCTTTATTTATCACATACTGTAACGAATATTGAAGGTTTCCCAAGACTTGAGAAAGTTACGATCTCAGAAGTGGATGAAAACCGTCAACCAATTCCAGGTACCGAAAAAGTATTTGAGGTTGATACCTTACTACTATCGGTAGGACTTGTACCAGATAATACCTTAACGGTAGAAGCAGGTATTAATTTAGATTTAAGAACACGTGGTATTGAAGTCAATGAATTATGTGAATCCCATATGCCTGGTGTATTCGCATGTGGAAATGTATTACACGTTCATGACTTAGTAGACTATGTTACAGCAGAAGGAAGAAAAGCTGGACTTGGTGCAGTAAGATATCTAAAAGGAGAATTACCTGAAAGAAAAGGCTTTACAACAAAGGCTGGAAATGGTGTCTCCTATGTCTTACCACAACGTGTAGATTATCCAAGTGAAGATGAAAGTGTTGAATTCTCTTTCCGTGTTCGTACACCATATAAAAACGCAACCGTAGTTGTGAAGAATGGAGAGGAAGAAGTTAAGAGAATTAAAAAGCTCGCACTTTTACCTGCGGAAATGGAAAAAGTTATTTTACCGAAAGAAGTACTTACAACCATTCAAAATGAATTAGTCATTGAAATTGAGGAGGGACAATAATGGAACTTACATGTATCGTATGTCCTAGAGGCTGTACTATCAATTATGATGTCGTAAATGGAGAAGCCGTTAATATTACAGGGAATGCTTGTCCTAGAGGGCAAACCTATACGGAAACCGAAATCAAAGCACCAACACGTATGGTTACTTCAACTGTTCCAATTCATGGAAGTCACTATCATCAACTTCCAATTATCACGGCTTCTCCAATTCCAAAACAAGCGATATTCGATGTGATGGAAGTAATCCACAACACCGAAGTAAACGCACCAATTGAAATGGGACAAGTCATCATTAAAGATGTCGCAGGTACAGGTGTAGATATCTTAGCTGCACGATCCATGGAAAAACTATAAAGTAAAAAGAACGTTGGATTCCAACGTTCTTTTAAATGAAACTAAAGAATAATTATCATTAGTCAATATTTTAGGGGTGTTTACAATATATAAAATAGGGGTATTTGTAAGATGAAAAGAGCTACCATTTAGGCAGCTCTTTATATTTATAGACAAATATCTAAGAATTCTAAGATATCGAATTCAACCATATCTTTCAATTCTGTATAATTATGAATTTCATGGCGATATCCAGGATAGAGTTTTGTGATGACATCACATCCTTCATTCATTAACCAATTGGATACTTGATAAATACCTTCACCAAATTGACCAACCGGATCTTGATCACCTGCGATATTGAACACAAGTAAATCAGTTGGAACTTTCTTTGCCCATTCAGGTCCAGTAATATCTTCCATCATTTGTAGGAAGTATAACCAAGAACGATTACTTGTTGGTTTTGAGAAAGCATCAAATGGATCATTTGCGTGATCATATTGAACATATTCATCATCACAAATCCATTCATTGCCAAGCTTAACACCTTCTGGACAACGCGCAAACATCCATCCCATAAGAGTTCCACCAATATCTGGATTTGAACCAGTTGGATCTGTTTCTGCGAATTGTTTTACAAATGCGATATTATCATTTAGATTTGGCCATTCTCCAGTTGTACCACATAATACAACACCATCTAAATCATCCCCAAATCGCGTCATATACATTCTTGTGATAAATGAACCCATGGAATGACCATACATGAAATATGGTAAATCTGGATACTTTTCGACGACTAGATCATGAAGACGTTTTTCATCTTCGACCATCGTGGTGAAACCTTTGTCCCCCCAATCACCCCATACATTATTTTCTAAAGCTGTTTTACCATGACCTACATGATCATCTGCCGCAACAATGTAGCCATCTTCTACAAATGTCGCAATCATATGAAGATAACGACGGGAGTGCTCTCCAAAACCATGAATTAGTTGAATAATACCTTTTGGTTCACTGGCAGGGACATAAATCCAACCATATACATTATCTCTTTGGTTGAATGACGGAAAAGTAATTTCATGAAGCATATTAAACCCTCCTTATTCTTAACTATATCGTATTAGAATCCTTATAAAAAAACCATATATTTCAATATGTAAAAAGAACGTTATATCTTAACGTTCTTTTATCGTACTCCTGCATTTACAACTGGTACCCTTTCTACAGGTGAAGAAGATTTTGGTGGTAT
>JAFWFT010000089.1 GCA_017515505.1 Solobacterium sp. | reverse complement strand
TCTCTAATTAATTTAATATCGATCATAATAACCTCCTAAAATAAAAACACCCTCCACAAGGGACGATGTTATCTCGCGGTGCCACCCTACTTGTTAAAATGTTTCACGTGAAACATTTTAACCACTCATTTATGGATAACGGCCATAACCGGAAAGGATTGGTTTCACTCAAGGCCGGAATTCTATCTCTCTTCTAATAACTTCCATCAGCCGTTATCTTTCTATAAGAAGTTCAAGATATACTAGAGCCTATCAACGTTTTCTAAAACTATTTTTATCATCCGATTTATTGTTTGTCAAGAAACTTTACTTTATACTTAATATAAATATGAAAAGAATATATACATTTATCTTATTAGGTTTCTTAGTTGTATCGATGAGTGGATGCACACAGAAAGAAGAAGCCACCAATCAAAGAGATACTTCCAACGGCCCTGTTGTGACAGAAGATAGTGAAACAACAGAAGAAAAGGTTCTTCGTATGATCCAAAACTGTATTGGCGACTATAACGAAAATCGAATACCAGAAATGGAAGAATACATGAATAGCCCTTTACCAGAGCTCCCAATCGGAATCACTTCTTTACCTGAAATATCTTCTTTAGATGATTTAACACAAATTGATGATAATACCCTCATTTCAAATGCGACCTATGTTGGATATTATATGGTTCAAGATATCTATCGTGTTGTTTTTAAAGTGTATTATCCAAGTGGTGGTTACTTCTGGCCAAATGGTGAATTACTCTTTGAGATAGATCCAGATAATATAGAAGTTAATAATCCAAGTTATGCAAGTTATAAAGAAACATTAGATATATTACTCGAAAGAGAAAAGCATGTTTTAGATTGGTTATATGGAGTCGGAATTGATTTAAATTATGAAGATTCGCAAGAAGAAAATTACTACGCTGTCATCTCAGATCATTTTACAAGTATTGATGAATTAAAGAGTTATTCAGAAAACGTTTTTACAAAAGAATACTTAGAACAGAATTATTATAAAAATGCATTTGAAGGAAACTCTCCAACATACAAAGAAGTAGATGGAAAGCTTTATTGTAAAGCAAGTGATCTTACTTCCATCACAAAAAATCAATATGATACATCGCGTATTATCGCAGTTAACGAAGGGAATATTATAACCATTAATCTTCTTTCAACAATCATGAATGCACCACAACCAGAGATTAAAATCATTAAACTCATACGCGGTGAAAATGGATACTTATTATCAGAAGAAGCATAGAAAACATGCATGCATAGTTGCAATTGTTATGATAATATTTTATTATAATCACAAATTTTAGGAGGGGTTTCATTATGGCAAAGAAAAAGCTTTCATCTTATGAAAAAAAATTACAGTACAATAACGCGTACAACCGCGAAACCTATCGTTCTTTCTCGGTAAGACTCGATAAAAAGAAGGAAAAGAAAGTCATCGCATGGTTAGAAAAACAACCAAGCTTAAAACATTACTTAATGGAGCTTGTGGAAGCCGATATGACAAAAGCAAAGAAAAAAGGAAAAAAGTAAGTAATTGAATACAGGGATGAATCATTCCTGTATTTTATTATTAATCAGTTCAATTGTAATTTTTAACCATATCTAAAAAATAGAAAAAAAAGAACAAAAACAAAAATTTGTGAAAAAATTATCAAAAAAAGTCTTTACAGGATTCGTTTATGTTGATAGGATAATAAACGGGATATGTGAATTAATTATCAAGTCGACTGGCGCATATCCTATGCATAGTTTTAGGGAGGAAGTATATATGCACAAATTTAGCAAACGTTCGATGGCTCTCTCGCTATCGATACTGCTATTAGTTGGATGTGGGCAAAGCACGCAAACTACTACCACTGATAACAACATAGCAACACAAAATGTTCCTGCAAGTGATTTAAAAGATGGAACCTATACTGCAGAAACTCCAGGTATGAATGATAAAGTCGGTGTATCTGTAACATTTGAAGGCGGAAAATTCAAAGATGTACAAGTAACAAGTCATTCTGAAACGCCAGGTATTGGTGGAGAATTAACAGACAAAGATGGAAAGGTATTACTTGTTGGTGGAGAAACTCCAGTTACATTAATTCCT
This sequence comes from Solobacterium sp., assembly GCA_017515505.1. Lineage (GTDB taxonomy): Bacteria > Bacillota_I > Bacilli_A > Erysipelotrichales > Erysipelotrichaceae > Bulleidia. The sequence continues at coordinate 5,207 of JAFWFT010000089.1, read as the reverse complement.
AAAATCATCATGGAACAACAAACACTTGATATCGATTATGTAACAGGTGCAACAATCACTTCAATGGCAGTATTAAGAGGTGTTGAAGACTGTTTAAAACAAGCAGGTGGCGATAAAGCAGCTTTCTCTAAACCTGCTGTATATGATGAAAAGAAAGATGCAGAAACAGATGTTGTTATCGTTGGTGGCGGAGGCGCTGGTGTCGTAGCTGCTATCGAAGCTGCACAAAACGGACGTAACGTAATCATTATCGAAAAGAATGGTTCAATTGGTGGAGACACACTCGTATGTGGTGCGATCTATAACACGGCAATGCCAGAACTACAATCAAAAGTAGAAATGACAGATACTGTTAAAACAACAATTGAAAAGGCTCTTGCTTTAACAGCTGATGACGCTACAAAACAAGCACAACTTGCTGAACTACAAGCTCCAGTTAAACAACAATGGGACGAATATAAAGCAAGTGGCCGTACAGATTTATTCGATTCTAAAGAATGGTATGCATTACAAACTTGGATTAATGGTGACATGGTTGCTAATCCTGAACTTGTAAAAGTATTAACTTACAATGCATATGATGGCTTAAAGTGGATTGAAGAAATGGGTATGGAATTCAAACCTGAAATTGGACAAGGTGCTGGATCTCTATGGCAAAGAACATTAACATCTGTAATGCCTATGGGTACAGGTTTCTTATCTACATACGCAAAAGAAATGGAACGTTTAGGCGATAAGATTCATCTTTATGAAGAATGTACAGCTACAGATCTCGTGATGGATGGAGATGCCGTAGTAGGTGTTAAAGCAGTTGATAACCACAGTGGTAATACATTCACTGTAAAAGCATCACAAGGTGTTGTTATCTCTGCTGGTGGCTTCTCTGCAAACGGTAAGATGGTTCAAGAAAATAACTCTGGTAAATGGCCAGATTTAACAAAGATTTCTACAACAAACCGTACATCTTCTTCTCAAGGTGACGGTATCACAATGGCTCTACAAGCTGGTGCTTCTTTAACAGATATGGATCAAATCCAATTACTATACCTAGGTAACGTTCGTGATGGACAACTCACAAAGTATCCTCCACGTGATGTTAACGGTACAGACCAAATCATCTTCATTAACACAAACGGTGAACGTTTCGTTCGTGAAGATGGTAGACGTGACGAAATCTGTTTAGCAGTTCTACAACAACCAGACCAAATCTTCTACATGTTAGAATCTGGTGATGGTGCTCTCTATAAAGATATTAAAGATCCTTCTTGGAGAAGTGCGGATGGATTCACATTCGAATACCTAGAAGAAAATGGATATATCGTTTGGGACGAAACATTAGAAGGCTTAGCCAAGAAATTAAGTATGGACCCCGCAACTCTACAAGCTACTGTTGATACATTCAACGCTACTGTTGATTCAGGTGATGACCAATATGGACGTACATTATATTCTACAAAATTAGAAAATGGTCCATGGGTAGCTACACCTAGACAGGCTTGTACACACCACACAATGGGTGGTATTACAATCGACACAAAGGGTCACGTTCTAAATGCAGATGGCGAAATTATTAAAGGTTTATACGCAGCCGGTGAAACAACTGGTGGTATCCATGGCGGAAACCGTTTAGGTGGTAACGCTGTTGTAGATACAGTCGTATTCGGTAAACTCGCTGCTGATACTATTATCGAAGATAACTAAACCCTACGTATCAGCCCTAAGCTAAAAGAAGTCGGATTGAACTCCGACTTCTTTTTTATATACTTACTTTTCCTGCTTTTGGATGTGTCACTTCAATGTGAATATCTTCTTTATTCTTCGCTCTAACAATCCAATGATATTTCTTACGTGCTTTCGCATTTTCATCCGTTGATAAGTTTCCATAGAAGTAAGCACCTGTACTTGTATTGCTATAACCTTCTAAGAAGTCTTTTTCTTCTTTTTGTTTGCCGGATAAAACTTCACATCCTGTAATCTTTGTGACGATTGGTTTATTGATTTCTAAGTCCTTTGCTACTTCTGTAATATTCGTTGGTAAGTAACCGAGATTTCCAATCGTAACACTGACATCATAGATTTCTTTTTCAATTTCTTTTATCTCTACATCATCAATGACTAAACGAGGTAAAGTCTTTACACAACGTAATGCGAAAGATGTCATTTGATCTAAGACAGACAACAAGAGGTGGGTTGGAGGGTTTTGATGTGTGAACTTAAAGTTGAAGCCACCTATTTCCACATCTTTAAAGATTGGGTGTTTATATGGTTGCCATGGTACAAAGGCTTCAGGTGCGTTTTCTTTTACCCAATCTAAACAGGCATTAAATCGCTTGAGCTCAGTCGCTTGTTCATCCTCATCTTTTTTACCCCATTCATATGGTACATTGACACGTTTGGCTAAATCCCATAATTCAATTGTGAAGGCTATGAGACCTTGGGTTTCATAACACCAATCATCAAAAGCCCCAGAATCAACTGCTTCTTGATCACTGATAAACGCATCAAAGATATTGACGATATCATACCCAAGTTCTTCCTTGCATAGTTTTCCTATTTCCTTATACATTTTCATATCAAAGGAAGGGGATTTACTACTAGCTTTCGTTCCAGGAGGATATAAGAAGATACCACCACTTGTGTGATTGGTAGAGACCATCCCAATATTTGGGTGAGCGATAATCCAATCCGCAAGTGCCTTAGTCTCTGGATTACTTAGTGGATATTTGCCAGCTCCATATTGTCGATTTTCCGGAAACCATCCATAAGGGAAATTACGATTGAAATCAAGTTGCCAATCACTTTCTTTTGCCTTTAAATTTTCATCCCCATCATACGTTTCAAAATTGCCTTCAGGATATATATCATAGAAGTCTCCTTCTAAATCATCTGGCCTTCTAAGTGTCATGGAGTTTTCTTTGTTTGGATCTTTCTTCCACGCACCATATTTAGAAGGGATACGCATCATACGTACGACATCATCCCCATCTAAATCCTCGGTTGTCACACCGCCTTCTTTTGCGTTGTGCTTACGATTGACAGAACGAATGGAGTAGGGGGTCGTGAGATAGGCTTCGGCTCCATCAGGAGAGATTCTTGGAACGACATAAATCGTAAATAAATCTAATAGTTTTGTAATCTCTTCCTCTTTTCCATAATTGGTTAATAGGACATCCACAAAATGTAGACATGCCATAGAACCTGTGACTTCACCAGCGTGCGTATTCCCATCCATATGAAACGCAGGTTTTTCTAACGCTTTTCCTGTTTTCTTATTGGTAATGGTTAACGCATAACTATTTCGTTTTTCAGGTGTTTCACAGATGACTTCTACATCTAATAAATCTGGATAGTTCTTTTGGAAAGTTTCTACAAATTCTTTTAATTCTTCATACTTATAATAATGATCATACTGATAGGTGGTTTTCATACGCTTTCTCCTTTGGATACTATAATCTCATAAATTTCAAAAAAAGGCTTGAAAAATATATAACAGTTGTATACAATTTAATTGTATCAAATGTAAAAGGAGGAAATACAAATGTCTATTTATGATTTATCTGTAACAAATACAAAAGGTGAAGAAGTCTCATTAAAGAATTATGAAGGTAAGGTGATGGTGATTGTAAACACTGCGACTGGTTGTGGGTTTACTCCACAATATAAAGACCTTGAAGAAATGTATGAAGCATATCATGATAAAGGTCTAGAGATTATTGATGTACCATGTAACCAATTTGCAGGACAAACACCAGGTACTGATGAAGAAATTCATGAATTCTGCACACTCAACTACAATACGCAATTCCCACAAATGAAAAAAGCAGATGTCAATGGAGAAAATCAAATTCCTTTATTCGCATACCTAAAAGAACAAAAAAGATTTGAAGGGTTTGGAAAAGGGGTCAAAGCGTTAGCAATGAGCACCATGTTATCAAAGATTGATAAAGATTATAAAAACAATCCAGATATTAAATGGAATTTCACAAAGTTCGTTGTAGATCGTGAAGGAAATGTGGTTGCACGTTTTGAACCTACAGCGGATATGAAAGAAGTTAAGAAATGTGTTGAATCTTTATTATAAGAAGTAGAGGTAGTATATATGGAAAGATATGATATCGCCATTATTGGAACAGGTCCAGGTGGTTTAGAAGCAGCAATTACTGCAAAAGTAAGAAACAAAAACGTCCTATTACTAGGAAGTAAAACATCTAGTTTGAAAGTCGAAAAAGCACATGAGATTTTAAACTACTTAGGTTTGCCTAATATTAAAGGAAGTGACTTACAAAAAGCTTTCTTATCGCACGCAGAAAGTATGGGCGTAGAAATCACAGATGATCGTGTCATTGCGATTTATCCACTTGGAGATTACTTTGGCATTCAAGCAAGAGATGGAATGTATGAAGCAAGTTCCATCATCCTCGCAACAGGAGTTGTGATGTCAAAACCATATCCAGGTGAAAATGAATTTTTAGGAAAAGGGGTAAGCTATTGTGCAACTTGTGATGCGGCTTTATATAAAGATAAAGTGACCGCCATCATTGGTAGTAGTCCAAAAGAAGAAGAGGAAGCAAATTTCATGAGTGAATACGCAAGTAAAGTACTTTACTTCCCACTTTATAAAGAAGAGACATCCACAAATGATAAGGTAGAAGTCATTCATGAAACCCCAAAAGAAATCTTAGGTGATACGATCGTTCATACATTAAGAACGGATCAAAATGATTATACAGTGGATGGTGTATTCGTTCTTAGAGAGGCTGTTTCTCCAGGTCAATTACTATCTGGCTTAGAAACAAGTGGTCCTCATGTGGTGGTTGATATTAATATGACAACCAATATCCCAGGTGTTTTTGCGTGTGGTGATATCGCAGGTACACCATACCAATACATCAAAGCAGCAGGCCAAGGAAATATCGCAACTTTATCTGCGGTGAACTATCTAACCACTTTAAAGAAGTAATCCTATGAAACAAGATGAATTATTAAAACTAGATAATCAATTATGTTTTCCACTTTATGCCTGCGCAAAAGAAGTTGTGAATCTTTACACACCACATTTAAAACCTCTAGGAATTACCTATACCCAATATTTAGTTTTCCTCTTACTTTGGGAAAAAAACCCAATTCCAATGAGTGAAATATGTAAGAGATTATATTTAGATAGTGGGACTTTAACACCGCTCTTAAAGAAGTTAGAAAACCTTAAT
>JAFWFT010000088.1 GCA_017515505.1 Solobacterium sp. | reverse complement strand
TTCTTGTTCAAGAAACATATGGTACGTATCAGCCATGATGTAGAGTGGTAATCCACTTTGGTGGATTGCTTCTACACATTCAGATACTTTATTAATCGTATTAATTTCTAGTTTATTAATCGGTTCGATTACAAGTGGTACTCCTAAAGGTTCACTAATCTTTAAAAGTTCTTCACAAGAAGCAAAGTATCTCTTCAAGAATTCCTCCATGGTTTCCTCTTCCTCTTTACTTCCACGAACTAAACCTAAGGAAACCATGCCTTGGCAAGAAGAAGTACATTCGATAATTTCTCCAATTTGTTTAATCGCTTCTTTTCGAATGTCTTCTTCTTTACTTCCTAAGAAGAGACCTTGACGAGCTAAGGCAGCAGGCATGACGACCCCTACTCCAAGTTCATATTCTTTTAGTTTTTGAATCGCTTCTTTTGTTTCATTACTATGTGGATTATCCATGAATAAATCCACACCTTCATAACCTAAATCTTTGATGGTTTTTAAATGGGAATCGGTTACCCTTGAAAAGAGTGCTGGCATTCCTACAGGTGCTTCAAAGATAGAAATAGATACCGAAGGTTTCATTATTTTTTCTCCTGATAGAAATATGCATTCTTACCATATTTTCTTAGATAGTGTTTATCTAAAATATGTTTTTCTAATTTTGGAGCATTTGGATTAATGTCGAGTGTTAGCATCGCCATGCGTGCAAGTTCTTCTAAGATGACACTATGTTCAACTGCACTCTTCGCATCTTTTCCCCATGTAAATGGACCATGTCCTGCGGTTAAGACCGCACACATTTGCATTGGATCAATCTTTCTTTCTAAGAAAGTTTCTACGATGACTTCTCCGGTATGTTTTTCATAATCATTTTCTGTTTCTTCGATTGTCATTTGTCTTGTGCAAGGGATATCTCCATAGAAGTGATCACCATGGGTTGTTCCAAAAGCAGGGATATCGCATCTTGCTTGTGCCCATGCAGTTGCATAAGTAGAATGCGTATGCGCAATTGCTCCAATGTCTTCAAATTGTTTATAAAGAGCTAAATGGATATCTAAATCAACGGAAGGTAATAACTTTCCATCTACGATATTCCCATCCATATCCGTTACCGACATATCTTCTGGTTCTAAATCTTCATATTTAATACCACGTGGTTTAATAATCACTAATTGATTCTCACGATCAATAACGGATACATTTCCCCATGTATACAGCACTAGACCTCTTTTTACGAGTTCTAGATTTGCTTCATAAACTTCTTTTTTAATTTCTTTTAAATTCATATGTTTATCCTTTAGATACATAGAGAAGATTTCTCTTCTCTATGTATATTTTAATCTTATTATAAGAATGATTTAAATGGAATATTAGGTTCATCCATGTCAAAGGCATCACTGAAGCCTCTTTCAAACATATAGACTTTCTTATCCTTATCTCTTGGATACATATAGCCTCCACCTACTTGCCAAATAAATGGATGGAACTTATAGTCTAAGCGTTCTTTACGATAGTGCCAGAGATATAAGATTTCCATAGGATCTGCTAACATGTTTGTCCAAATATCATAGTGAATTGGAATGATGACTTTAGTTTGTAAGTCTTCTGCCATTCTTAAGCAATCCACACTTGTTACTTTATCTGTACATCCAATTGGGTTTTCTCCATAGGATACAAATGCGACATCAATATCGAACATCTTTCCATGTTTTACATAATAGTTAGAGAAGTGAGAATCTCCACTATGGTATACCGTTCCACCAGGTGTCTTAAACACAAAGTTTACAGCACGATCATCCATATCATCTGGTAAGCGTCCACGAATATCTCCTGCTGGAGGTGCTGTAATTAATGCTGTACGGTCAAAGGAATCCGTCGCAATAATTTCAATATCTTTTACTTTGATACTATCACCAGGTCTTACTTCTTTAATTCTTTCTTCTGGTACACCCCACTTACGCCAAATATCACAACTATATTTTGGACCAATGAATGGTGCATCGGTTTGATTTACAATCGCAGCTGCAACATATGGATCAATATGATCTCTATGGAAGTGTGTAGATAATACTGCATCCATCTTTTTAAATTCAAATGGATCAATAACCATTGGTACTGCTCTACAGTTTGGTTGGAATTGTCTAGAACCTACCATACGAGCCATTTGGAAATCTTTTCCTTGTCCCCATTCTGGTGGCTCTGGGAATTTTCTAGTACGTTTCCCTGTATCTAACCATAAGTCTACAATGATGTTGCAGTCAGCTGGTGATTTAAGATATAACCCACAGCAACCTAACCACCACATAGCGATGTTACCTTCAGGAACTTTTGTTTCTTCAATTAGTTCATTTAACTACGTTCCCCATTCTGGAAAAATGTCATTAATCCAGGCCTGTCTGTCTAAATCTTTAATGTTTACATCGTTTCTCATATAATTATCCTTTCTGTTTAAGTTGTCTGACAACTAGACTATATTATATGATGATTTTTTAGTCAATAGTTGATTATTTGGGTATTTTATGCAATAATAAGGTGGAATTTGTTAGACAACTAGTGGTATTATGACAAATCATTTAAGTAAAAGTGAACAAATTGTAGAAGATATTATTGAAAAGATTCGTTCGAAAGAATTATTACCTGGTAATAAGCTTCCGAATGAATATGAACTTTCTGATACCTATCACTGTTCTAGGATGGCGGTAAGAGAAGCTTTAAAGATTCTTACTGCGAAAGGTCTCGTGGTCACAAAACATGGGGAAGGTTCTTTTGTGAATACTTTAAATATTGAAACCATCGCAGAAATCTTAGATAACCTTTTCTTATTAGGTGAAGCAACCAATATTGAAATGATGCAGTTAAGAAAATTAATGGAAACAGAAGCTGCACGTTTATGTGCGAAGAATCGAAATGAGGAAGATCTTCAAGAAATAATTCACTATATGAATTTAAGGGAAGAATATGCCAAAGCGATTCAAACACCTGAGAATATTCAAAAGAAATATGATGCAGACCGTATGTTTCATTTATCTATCGCAAAAGGTTCTCATAATGAACTCTTTGTGAATTTTATTAATACGATTCAAAAGACAATGTCCCTTCATCAATCCCATTCTGCGAGTGAAGAAACAAGTCGAAATACTTCTCTTTACCATGAAGAAATCACAAAGGCAATTCAGGATAAAGATGCAGATCGCGCAGCAGATATGATGAATGCCCACTTAACAAGAGTAAAAGAAGCAATTATACAAAATATCAAAACGGATAAATAAAGATTACCTATATTTAAACACATTAAAGATACAGATACAGATTATGACACACATAATCATAATAAATAATTGATCAACCGTTTCTTCTTGAATCTTACTATTCATTTTCCGTCCAACGATACCACCAAAGATTCCTCCTACAATCATTAGAAGTAAGGAGGTGGTATCAAAGGATGGAATTTTATTTGTTAGAAAAGAGATACCCAAGTTTGAAAGTTGTCCAAATAAAATCACAAAGATACTCGCAATCGCTGCTTGCTTTGTATTATAGGAGAAGAAATAATATAGAACTACGATATTAATTGGTCCTCCTCCAATTCCTAAAAAGCTAGACATCGTTCCTAATAATAAACCAATCACAAAAATACCTACTGTATTTTTAACTACGATTGTATGAATCTTATCTTTTCTTAATGTATAAATTAGAGAACCTAATACAACAATTCCTAAACCAATGGCTTGAATACTACTAATAATATTTTCATTTCCAAATAAAGATTTGATTGTTTGAAATAATTGATTTCCTAATATACCACCAATCGCAGCACCAATTGATAAAGGAACTAATGTTTTATAATCAAAGGTAGGATTTTTAGAAACTAATTCTTTTCCTACAGAATATAAACTCATCGCAAGAACTGTGCATCCTGACATAAAATTGATTGCAGAAGCACCATCATTACTTAACATATCTAAAACTGGTTTGATGATAACACCTCCACCAATACCACAGATTGCACCGATAATACTTGCTAAAAAAGCAACTAAAATATGTAACATAGTGTTCTACCCCCTCAACCGCATCATAGAATCATTTCCGCTACTGAGGCAATGAGTGGCAGTGTCACAACACATAGAATGGTGGAAACACAATACTGTCCTACTGCTTTTCCATAGTCTTTATTATATATTTGAGCGATATAGGCAACATTACCCCCTACCGCAACTCCTATCGCAATGACATGATAGAGCTTTAAAGTATACGATCCAAATGGAATGAACTTAAAGGCTAATATTACGATTAGTGGAATCACAACTAATCTTACAAGGGATACCGTATAAACCCTCTTATCTTTTAATACTTTTACTAAATCATTTTGTTGAAGATAGATACCACATAAGAACATTCCTAAAGGTGTATTCATCGCTGTAATATGATTCATTGTATCAGTCATTAATGGTGGAAAAGGAATCTGAAGAATATACAGTAAAATTCCAATGACCATCGCAATTACAATTGGATTCTTCATAATCATCTTTGGTTGAACTGCACGCATATCCCCTGTCATTAAGACAATTCCATACGTCCACTGTAAGACAATCACTAATACCATTAACATCGTAATATAGATGATATGTTCACTCCCAAATAAAGCAGATAATAAAGGAACTGCTAAACCACCTGTATTACAGAATGCACAACTAAATTGAGACACTCCATCTTTTCCAAAAAAGATGCGTGCGACTCCCATCGAGATAATCATCGTAATACTCGCAAAGAATAAAGATTCCAATAAAAGATGATTCGTTTCTGCTGTTTTTTCGACCATGAAATTACGAATCACTATTAAAGGTAAAACAATATACTGTCCAATCTTACCCATATCAACTGAGCCTTGAAATGTCACAAGACCTTTTAGACTAATGATATAGCCCACAATTACTAAGATGGACATGATGGATATTTGTCTTAAAAGCAGAAATCCAATTGTCATCGTTTTATCCTTTCAATTGAAGTTGAAACTCATCTAATATTATACGCATCTCTTCTAAAGATTTCATCATGGATAACTTTCTTCTACATTCTGCACTATTTGGCATTCCTGCAATATACCAGATGGCCATACCACGCATCATTTTCATTCCTCTTACTTCTCCAATATACGCACATAGTTTTTGCGCATATGCATAAGAAAGTTCAATACGTTCTTCGTAACTAGGAATTTCATATTTTTGCCCATTTAATTTTTTTGTAAGTTCATCTAACAAGAACGGTTTTCCTAATAGACCTCTACCTATCATAACCGCATCACACCCTGTCTCTTGAAACATACGCATCATATCTTCATAAGAACGTATATCTCCATTTCCTACAACCGGAATTGAGATTGCTTCTTTTACCATCTTGATATATTCATTATTGGATTTTCCTTCATACATTTGTGCACGTGTTCGACCGTGAATCGCAATCATAGAGACTCCAACATTTTCTAATGCTTTGGCGACTTCAACACAATTAATATGATTAGCATCCCATCCAGCACGTATTTTGACACTGACTGGACGATTTGTTCCTTCAACTACAGCTTTCGCAACACGTGCGGCTAGTTCTGGATCTTGAAGTAAGTAAGAACCTGCATGTGCTTTTAAGACCTTATTCACAGGACATCCCATATTGATATCGATGATGTCACAATCTGTATTCTCTGTTAGATAGGTAGAAGCTTCCTTCATCGTTTCGGGATCACTCCCAAATAGTTGTAAAGAGACGGGATGTTCCTCTGGACTTGTCGCACACATCTCACGCGTTCTTTTATTCTTATAATGAAGTGCTTTATCACTAATCATTTCACTTACCACAAGTCCTGCTCCATAGTGATGACATTGCGCACGAAAAACAGGGTTGGATATCCCTGCCATGGGTGAAGCAACAATTTGATTTGGGATATTAACGTTTCCTACTTTCCATTGCATCCTTTTTCTCCAGCACCTCTATTAAATCGTTTTCATCAAAGTGATACCTTTCATTACAATACTGACAAGTAATTTCTGCTTCATGGTCTTCTTCCATTAAAGAGATAATATCATTACGATCAATTAAAGCTAAAGCATCTTTAAAATGTTCTTTTGAACAATCACAATGCCAATAAACTTCTTTTTGATCAAGTATGTTTGCGTCAGGGAATAATAATTGAATGATTTCGTCTGGTGTTTTTCCTTCATTGATATATGTCGACATTGATTTCATTGTCTTAACTAGATTTTCTACATATGCAATACTGTCTTCTGGTGCATCCGGTAATAATTGAATGATTAAACCGCCTGCCGCTAAAATTGAATAATCAGGATTCACTAAAACACCCACCGAAACAACTGAAGGAGTTTGTTCACTGATGGCGAAGTAGTATGAAAAATCATCTCCAATTTCTCCACTTTGAATATCAACAATTCCAGAAAAAGGTTCTTTTAACCCTAAATCTTTCATGACTTTTAAATAGCCATTGTTTCCAACGGCTTTTCCAACATCGAGTTTTCCTGTTGTTTCATTAAATAAGTAAACATGAGGATCTCCAATCAGTCCTTTGATTTCCCCATTTCCTTTCGCATGAACGATAATCGATCCGCATGGTCCTCCACCATTCATCTCAATGATGGTTTTCGCATGTGCATCTTTCCATTCACTAGCCATAATAGCCGCAACGCTCATGACTCTTCCTAATGCAGCCGCTGAAGTAGGAAATAAATCATGTTTCACACGTGCTGTTTCGACAAGTTCTGTCGTTTTAACAGCACGAATCTTTACTGTTTTATTGAGTGCTTCCGCAATAACAATTGGATTCATTTTTATAAACTCCTAATACATTCTAAATTATTCTTTAACATCTTCTTTTCATGAATCTTGATGATTCTTCGATCTGCAGTAAATAAACCATTACATTCATCTTCCACATCAGATACTTGCGTATAAATACAACCGGATAATCCTTTTGGAATATTCGCAATGATTTCTCTTTGGTAGAGCTGATCAATTGCTTCATCCAATCGAACACGGTCAGTAAATTTCTTATAGCCATATAGTTTTTCTGCTTCACTATGTCCCCACTCTAAGAAAGAATATCCACCAAATTCACTGAGTAATAAAATACGATTATCTAAACGAGGAACACGGAATTTTGTAAAGTAACGATGAATACTATTAAAGTCTCCTGCTTTTTGATCATACCAACCACTAGCACTATCGACGAGTCTTGTGGAATCAAATTCTTTAATATGCGCGGTTACTTTTACACTATCAAATTGTCCCCATCCTTCATTAAATGGAACCCAAGCGAAAATGGATGTGTAATTATATAAACTATTGAGTAACTCATCTAATTCTTTATAGTACGTTATGCGCCCTTCTTCATCTGGTCTACCAAACGTTTTATAATGATTATCTTTATAAGTTTTAAGACCGATGGTTGGAAGAACTGCCACAAAGCCAAAGTTGTATGGGCCTCCTCCATTTGGCATATCTTGCATGACCAATATTCCATACTTATCACATAAGTAATACCAGCGACGACTTTCTTGTTTCACATGTTTGCGTAACATATTGAAGCCCATCTCTTTAATCTTACGGATTTCATATTCCATCGCTTCTTCACTTGGATAAGTCATTAAACCATCTACCGTATAGCCTTGGTCTAATAAACCAGTTAAGAATAATGGTTTATGGTTTAAACAGAATCGTACAATTCCTTTATGATCTTTTTCTTTCGTAAATGTACGCATTCCAAAATAGGAACGAATCATTTCACTATCGGTTTCTAGTGTTAAATCATAAAGGAAAGGATCTTCACATGTCCAAGGATGGAAGTTATCACCTAATTCAATCGTATGATTCTTCATGCTTGTCTCATTACGATAAACAATCTTATTATTCTCATAGACTGTAATAATGATATTTGTGTAGTTTCCTACAAACTTTAAGTGAACCTGTCCTTTATCATAGTCAGGTGTAATTTTTAAATCATAGAGTGTTCTTTCTGGAACCATCTCTAACCAAACACTTTGCCAGATACCACTACTTGGTGTATACCACATTCCACCATGTTCAATCTTTTGTTTGCCATAGGCATATTTACCTTGATCACTCTTGTCTGTTACTTTCACAATCACTTCATTATGTTGTTTTAGAAAATCACTGACATCCAAAGAGAAAGGAGAATAGCCTCCTTCATGGCTTCCAACTTCTAATCCATTTAAGTAAACCGTACAACATTGATCTACTTCTTCAAAGTTTAAGAAAGCTCGATGACTTGGTATATCACAAGTAAAGCTTCTTCTATACCATAAGGTCTCATTTGGTTGTAGTTGTTTATTCGTACCAGATAGTTTAGAACCTAATGCGAAAGGTACTAGAATGGTTTCCCATCCTTCCGTTTTAGAAGGCATCCTTCCATCATTGATTTGAAATTCCCATTCCCCATTCAACATCAAAAAGTTATCTCTTTGAAAATCCATTCTTGGATAATTGGAAAGGATGTTTTGATAATCTAATTGTTCACTCCATGGACTAGTTAGACTCATGATGAATACCTCTTAATACAAATAAACGCACAATGTTTAAGCATAAAGAACTAATATGATAAACCATTGTCAATCGTGTTAATGCAACATTTGTTGTTTCACTAATGGAAATAGCTCTTACATATAACAAAACAATCACAAAAGAAATTCCAATCATAATTAATTCAACAATCCAAAGAGAAAACCCTCTCTTTTCCAAGAAATCAAAACAAAGTGGTAAGACACAAGCAACAATAAGAATCAACCAAAAGGAAATGGAATACATCTTATAGTCACTATATCGAATTAAGAAAACAAGGATTCCCGACATTAGGATACCCAATACCATTCCCATAACAATGCTAAATAAGATTTCTTTTACTCTTGATGGTGTTTCTTCATTCATCCTTACTACCTCATATTGAGAAAGGAAGAACGCAAACGTTCTTCCTATCGATTATTCCTCTGTTTTCGTTCTTCTTGTACGCTTCGGTTTTTCAACAGGTTCTTCTGTATCGGAAGATTCTATTGTATTTTCCGAAAGTTCTTCTACAACGGGAAGATCTTCTTGTTTTGTGACAGGTTTATCTGTGAAATCTTCCGCAATAGATTCACCCTTTACAACTCTTTCAATTTGTTCAGCTGTTAATGTTTCATATTCCATTAACGCAGTCGCAATATTCACTAATTCTTTTTCATGTTTCTTAATGAGTTCTTTTGCTTTTTCATGACATTCATTCACAATCTTTCGAACTTCTTGGTCAATCTCGAAAGCAACTTGTCCAGAAACATTACTTGGAGAATTATAATCTCTCCCTAAGAAAACATTCTCATTTCCAGAGTCATATTTAATTGGACCTAGATCACTCATTCCATAAAGTGTGACCATATCACGAGCGATATTGGTCGCTCTTTCAAAGTCGTTGACAGCACCTGTTGTAACATCATCGAAGAATAATTCTTCGGCTGCACGACCACCCATATAAGAAGTGATGGATGCGAGTAAATCACTCTTCGTGCTCATCATCTTTTCATCTTTTGGCGTCATAAGGTTATAACCACCTGCTTGTCCACGTGGAATGATGGTAACCTTTTGTACGACAACACTATTTTCTAAATATAAACCAATGATGGCGTGACCCGATTCATGGTATGCGACTAGTTTCTTTGTTTTTTCGTCATAAGTACGTGATTTTTTCGCAGGCCCCATCATGACACGATCAATTGCTTCATCAATTTGTGCTGTATGAATCGCATCGAGGTTTTCCCTAACTGCTAAAATCGCTGCTTCATTTAGAACATTTTCTAAATCAGCACCTGAGAAACCTGGAGTTCTTTTCGCAAGACCATCAAGGTCCACATCACCCGCAATTGTTTTATTTCTCGCATGGACTTCAAGAATCGCTTTACGTCCTTTACGATCTGGTAAGGCAACCGTAATTTGACGATCAAATCTTCCGGCACGCAATAAAGCTGGGTCTAATACGTCAGGACGGTTTGTTGCGGCAATCACAACAATTCCAGTATTCTCTTCCATTCCATCCATTTCAACAAGTAATTGGTTAAGGGTTTGTTCACGTTCATCGTGTCCTCCACCAAAACCTGCACCTCTTTGTCGACCAACCGCATCAATTTCATCAATGAAGATGATACATGGCGCCGTTTGTTGGGCTTTCTTAAACATATCTCTTACACGAGATGCACCAACACCGACAAACATTTCTACGAAGTCAGAACCAGAAATACTATAAAATGGAACATTTGCTTCTCCTGCGACTGCTTTAGCTAGTAATGTTTTACCTGTACCAGGATGCCCCACTAATAAGACACCCTTTGGAATACGAGCACCCATCTTTTGGAATTTCTTAGGATACTTTAAGTATTCTATGATTTCTTGCATTTCTTGTTTTTCTTCATCGCAACCAGCGACATCATCAAAGCGAACCTTTGTCTTTGTCTCTAATTGCGCTCTTGATTTACCAAACTCAAAAGCACGGGCATTACTACTTCCAGCACCACCCATTCGATTCATCATCCATAATCCACCGCCAACAATAATCACAAATGGAATTAAGGATAATAGTGTTTCTAGGAATAGATTGGATGCGTCCGCATCCACAATCTTTAACTCGGAATCACCTAACGCTTTTGTGAGTTCTTTAATCTCATCCGCAGTTGCTGGAACACTTGAAGTAAATGTTGTATCTAAGCCTTCTGCATTCTTATATTTCCCTTGAACTTCTACAATATTACGTCCAACAGAAATCACAGATTCCTCAACTTTTTGTTCCTTAAGAATTGTTTGTAACTCATTATATGTAACCTCTTTTGATGTTGTGGTATTCGTTAAGTTAAATAAACTGAATATCGCAATCATAATAATGAGATATGGTAATAATGGTAACAAACTAGGTTTCTTTTGCATTTGTCATCACCCCTTAATGAATGTTTATATTAATATAACTCGTCTTTTAATACTCCTATGTAAGGTAATGCACGATATCTTTGGTTATAGTCCATGCCATACCCTACGACGAATTCGTTTCCTACTTCAAACCCAATATAATCTGCATTAATTTCCACAAGTCTACGACTTGGTTTATCTAATAGAGTTACAATTTTAACACTATTAGCGCCTTTATGTAACAAGGTTTCACAGACCGTTTTAATGGTCTTTCCTGTATCGACAATATCTTCTACCAGTAAGATATCTAAGCCTACAATCGAAGTATCTAAATCTTTGATAATCTTGATATCTCCAGCGGATTCTGTTCCCTCATAAGATTGAACATCCATAAAATCATATTGGATATCTAAATCGATATGTTGAATCAATTCAGCTAAAAAAGGAACCGATCCTCGTAATAATGCGACTAATAAAGGTGGATTCTCTTTATAGTCATTGGTAATTTGAGCGCCAAGTTCTTTACTACGCTCGACAATTTGTTCCCGAGTAAATAGGACCTTTTTCATGTCTTGATCAAATATCATAGGCATCTCCTTCGCTATTTTTCTATTTTATCACATTACAATCAGGGTTTATAGAGTAATGATGGATATCACATCCTAGCCCTGGAACAAGAATAATCGTTCCTTTACTATTTACCACAACTGGCCATACTCTTCTTAAATAAAGAGGAATATGGCGATCAATGAAGAACCGATGGACACTTTTTGTGCCAAAACGCATCAAAATCGCATCTTTTTCCCTTGCATTACGAATAGTGATTGGAAAGTCCTCTTCTAAGAAAGTAACCGCATAAACGCCTGGCTTTCCTTCTTCAATGGAAAACCAAGGATGTTTGTGGGGCATCATATCTTCTTTTGAGGAAAAGACAATTGTGTATGGTTCTAAAGAATCGACCACAAACATCCTTCCCTTCTCTTGTACTAAATATTGATTATGCACATCTATGACAAAGTCACATTGGTGAAGAATGATTTCATCAATGGATTGAATATGTTTAAGGCTGTAATTTGCTTGATTCTTTTTTTCAATGAGAAAACGCAAGATGGTATAACGAACTTCTTCTTTTTGATTTCGATAATCATCAATCCTTACTTTTCCTTCTCGAATATGAAGATGCGCTTCTTGACGAATGGTAAAGAGCTCTTGATTCGCCACTTTTATTTCTTCTAGAATGGAATCTCGCTTTTCTTTGGAGTAGTTTATCACTTCTTTTCGAATGCGATTACGAACATATTGAGAGTCTTCATTAGTATGATCTTCATAATACTGAATATGATTCTTCTTACAATATTCCACTAGTGTTTTTTTAGAATAGTCTAATAAAGGACGATAAACGAGAATCTCTTTCCAATGATTTTCTTTTGCTAAACCATACGTTTTTACAACTAAATGTTTTTCCTTCTGCATCAAATAGGTCTCAATAAGATCATCTTGGTGATGGCCCACTAAGACTCCACAATAGTGATTCTCTTGAATGAGTTTGCGAAAGAAATCATAACGATAGTTTCTTGCGTTCGCTTCAAAGTTTCCTTCATATTCAAATGGTTTATTTAATATATGACAAGGAATGTGCTTCTCTTCACAGAATGATTGAATATATCTTTCTTCTTCCTCTGCTTGTGCGCGAACATGATAGTTTACGTGTGCCACTGCACAAGGAATCTTTTCTTCTAGACACATGTGTAAAAGAGCCATTGAATCTGGCCCTGACGATACCGCAATTAACCATGTGCCTAAATGAGGGATCTCAATCATCTCTATTTACCTAAAATCACTTTTCATTATAACAAATCCCCTCTTAAGAAAAAGAACTAGGTCTTATTCAGGTTGTATTTGTCTTGGGTTTAATTCATTATTGATTTCAATATCGAGAACTTTCCATTCTCCATCTACTTCTAAGAACGTCATTTGATAACCAATATACCATGTTCGACTTACTTCTTCATTTTCTGCGTAATAATCAAACACAACTTCCGCAACGATTGTATCATCATCTTGTCTTGCTTTATGAAGCACTTCTTCATTCGAGAAACGATAGACATCATGTGGTGTAAACCAATAGTTTTGAAGTGTTTGGTAGCGTTGGTACCATAAAGAGGAAGTAATCGAAACTTCTTGGACATTCGCTAAAGAAGTATCTTGCGCAGGATACATCGCTAACTCTTTTGCACATTCAATCAACCGCGCATCTAACTTTGTATCTTCCACCTTTTCTCCGACAAGATAATGTCCCGTAATCGCATCTTTCACAGTACTTAATTCATTTCCTTTTAAATCGCTTAAGGTTGGAACTCCTAAACAATTCTCAAGTTCATAGATATTTACTCTAACAATTTCTTCTTCCAAGGTTGTGGATAAGAAATTACTTGCTTCCACGTTTTCTTCAAGTAAGTTCGAAGAACTTAAGGTTTCTGAACCGACTTGGACATCCATTCCAACTGGAACTTCTAAGACAATCTTATCCTGACCACGCATTGGTATCAGGACCTTATAGGACTCATTCTCTTTTAATAAATCAAAACGAAATAGTAAGGTATCTCCTTCATAAACACCATATTGTGTCTCATTGAGTTGTTTATAAAGTAGTTTAGAAGAATCTGCTTGATCGAGAATTGTATGTAGTTTTTTGATATACGTTTCTTCGTTATAGAAGCCTGGATATTCTTTTATGGTTTCTTCAAAAATACCTGTGAAATCTTTTTGAAGAATTCGTTGATAAACATCTTGGGCGACTTTTTCTTGAAGTCCTTCTTCAATCGTTCCAAAATCTTTTGTAAGGGAATCATAATAGAAAAAAGATACAAAGAAAGACGCAATCCCAAAGATGAATAATAGTATAAGTACCACAATTGGTTTTAATCCACGTTTCTTCATTTTAATGTTCCCCCACTAAAATAACGGAAGGAAGATTCCGTGAATTATACATGGATACAGGATAATGAATATATTGACCGTCATAAATCATAACAGAGGAATTGCCTCCATCTAGATTTCCTGCCATCACTGCATCATATTCTAAGAAGATATCCACAACATCTTCATATTTCGCCCCAAAAGAACTAGGACCTCTACCATCTATCACAAGTAGTAAGAAAGTTCCATCTTCTTTTTGACCAACTGCGGTTCGAGGATTCAACATATTTAAATTGGTTGTGGGTTCATAGACCACTTGTCCATTATAAATAAAGGTTGGCCCAAAGGTAACAGCTTCTACGATTCCACGTGCTAAAGCTTCTTCTGCTGACATGGTCGCTGTGACTAACGTATGATCTTTTGTGATTCCTAAGATTGGTTGCGGTGCCCCACCCGATATGAGTTTTCCATCAATGATTGTAATCCCTGCTGGAATACTTCCGTTTCCGTTTCCTCCGTAATCTTCAAAGCCACCTCCATTGATACCCGCAATCGCTTTATTCTCTTTTACATAATCATCTAAACTAGGCGCATCTAATCCGGTTCCCATCGTTGGATTAATGGCGATATAGACATCTTTTGGGTCTTCCACAATCATCATATAGCCTTCATACGTTCCCGCATAAATGTGTTCAATGTAGATGCCATCCCCATTCACATCTTTGGTTTTCACTTCTTCTGGTAAATCAATCTTTGAAATTTGATTATCATCCACATAGGAAGTATTACGAATCGCATCCCATTCTTCTTCACTATATAGTGTCTTAACGATATTCGCCAAGAAAGATCCTTCTTCTAATTGTCTTACCATTTCACGACTATAGATTTCATGAGATCCTCTATATTTTTCTTTAATAAACTGATACGCATTAAAAAAAGTGGTTCCACATACTGCAAGTAGACATAGTAATAAACATAACCATACTGGAATTCCTCTTCTTTTAGTTTTCTTCATTTTCACTCCTATATCGATACGCAATCTCGTGAATTCTTTTTTCACTTAGTGCCTTAACTATTCTATGTGCTTCATCATATTTTTCACAAGCATCAAAGGAAACTTCTTCTAGAAAAGTGTTATATGGAATTTGCCCAATAACCCCATGGTCTTCATAAGAGATTAAGCCAATCTGGAAATCAATGTTTAGATGAGATTGTTGGCGATAAGTTTTATCGAGATAAAGGCCCAAAGAAGGTTCCATTGGTAAAATCGTATCTGTATCTGGACTTATCGCATAAACCGCAAGAAGATTACCTTCACTTTTTTGAAACAGTCTAGGAATCGCATAATAGTAATCTTTTTCTTGAAGTTCATGAAGACGTTTCGTGAATGATTCCATATCTTCTTTTTCAATCCATTCTTCTACTTCTTTTGAAGAAAAAAGAATCGGCCATTTCACACAAGGAATAAGAATCGTCTCTTCACTTGTATCAAGATTTGAAAACTTTGCGATATTAAATTGTTTCATCTTTTCTGTTAGATGATTAATATCTTCTTTTTCATATTCTTGACCATCTTGTAGAAAAGTATGAAGATTCCACTTCTCCATCACTCTTTCAAGTACCTGATAGCCAACTTCAATATCATATTCTGTTCCAGGCGTTGGGAGTGTTAAAGAAAAGGTTTCTTTATGACGAGGATGATAATATACCCTTACTCCACATCCAATATGATTAGGATTATAGAAACAATAATAGACACTTTGTAAATCTCTAGGATCAATTAAACGCCATGTATTATCTACGACCCCATACGAAAGATCATCTTGAATAATATCTTGGGCATGGAGTCTTTTCTTAAAGAAAGAAGTTTGTGTAAGTGTGATTTCAATCGCCATACTACGCTTCTTTCTTTTCTTCTTCAATTAATTTTGTATCAACTGGATCTTCTCCATTTTTCATACGTGGCCATCCAAAGAGTTTATTAGATAGCGATAGAATTGGATGCCACTTGGAATTAACCATTCCCGTATATTCAATAAAGAGATCTGCTAATAGTAATAAGATAATGATTACCCACATTCCATAAACCGGATTAAAGAATGTGATAATGGCCGCAAGAGAGAATAATAACGCAACTAAATAAAGAATGAGAACCGTACGACGATGTCCCAACCGTAATTTAATCATTAAGATATGGTGTAAATGACCACGGTCTGCTTCAGATATCTTATGCCCTTGTAGTTTCCTTCTAACAATCGCAATCAGTGTATCACTGATTGGAATAAAGAGAATTAAGATTGGTAGACCTAATGATATTAAAGCTGTTGTTTTAAATCCCATTAATGACATACACGCAATTGTAAAGCCCATAAATTGTGCTCCACAATCTCCTACAAAGATGGAAGCAGGATGAAAGTTATATGGTAAGAAACCTAAAATTGCGCCCGATAAACATAACGCTAAGATACATACATCTCTTCTTCCTAAAAAGAAACCAATAAAACCAATCGTCAAAGTGACAATGGAAGAGATACCACTCGATAACCCATCTAATCCATCAATTAGGTTAATCGCATTTGTAATACCAACAATCCAAAAGAAAGAAATCAAATATGTAAAGATTGGATTTGTAATCTGAAAGGATAAGAAGTGAATCTCTTGAAGATAAATTCTTCCAAAGACCATCGCTACTATTGCCCCCGCAATTTGAAATAAGAGTTTTACTTTCGCAGATAAATCATAAATGTCATCTAAAAGACCTCCTAAGAAGACTAAAAAGCCACCAATTAAGATTCCATTAATCGTATCATCTGCCGACATAAAGATGGTAAGCGCAATTAAGAACGCACAATAAATACTGATACCACCCATCCGAACAATTCGTCCATGGTGTACCGTTCTTGCATTCTCTTGTGCGTAGATTCCTAACGCAAACCCAATCTTCTTACAAATTGGTACTAGCGCAAATGAAATCACAAGAGGAACGAGAAAATATGGCAGCGCTCCTATCAATGACTGTATACTCATACTTAGTTATTATACCATGAGAAAAAGGAGTGTTTATAAACACCCCTTTCATCTAAATCATATATAAGAATTGGATAAGAAAACTTCCTACTACATACGCTAGTCCCATAATAAGTAAAGCGTATAAGATACGTGCTTCTGTCACATGATTTGCTTTAATCAGTTTTTCATAATTCAAAGCACGTAATCCATAAAATGAAACAAGGAAACTTAAGATATAGATAAATGCTTTAATATAAAAATGAAAGAGTTCCATTCTTACTTCGTACCGAAGATACGATCTCCTGCATCTCCCAGTCCAGGTACGATATAACCAATCTCATTTAGCTTTTCATCCATCGCTGCTAAATAAATATCAACATCTGGATGTGCATCTTGAATTGCTTTCACACCTTCTGGTACACCAACAAGACATACCATTTTAATGTCTTTCGCACCTCTTTTTTTAACCATATCAATGGCCGCAACAGCACTACCCCCCGTCGCTAACATTGGATCAACAATCATCACAACCGAATCTTCTAAGTTCTTTGGAAACTTTGCGAAGTATTCATGAGGTTGGAGGGTTTCTTCATCTCTGAATAAACCAATGAAACCAACTTTCGCAGTAGGTACTAAACGGCGGATGCCATCGAGTAATCCAATACCAGCTCTTAGAATTGGAACAATTACAACTTCTTTTGAAAGTTCTTGTCCAACACATTTCGCAATTGGAGTTTCAATTTCAACGGGTTTTGTTGGTAACTCACGGCATACTTCATAGGCCATAAGTTCCGCAATTTCATCTAAGCTTTCTCTAAAATCTTTCGTGCCTGTTTCCTTCTTTCTCATAAGTGTTAATTTATGAGTAATGAGGGGATGATTTAATACTTCTAACATAGTAATCTCTCTCCTTATTCTTCGTAAATGATAGTAGAAACATCGCTAGATTTCAACTACTGTAATAAAAGTAATGGTATACTAAAGTCATGAAAGTTTTAATTGTGCCTAAATATGGTCGAAAAGAAGATAATGCAGCTTATTTCCTTGCGCAATCTCTCGTAAACATGTATCAAAATAATTGGATTGTGAGTGCCATATGTGCCCCCACAGACTGTGGAATCCGTAATACAACTCTTTTTCCTGCTCCCATTGTAAAAAAAGGTTTTTTTGATGCAAGTCCAAAAGAATCAATAAAACGATATGGGGAATATTTATGGGAACATAAGCTTTCAAGTTCAACCTATTTAGAAGAAGATACAAGTGCCCTTCTGAAAGCTGTTACTTCCTTTCAACCAAACTTCATCCTTGATCTAGGAAGATTAAGTGCGATTATTGTAGGAAGAGCGAACAAGATTCCTGTCTTTAGTTTCATAAGTGGTGTCATGTTAAAAGAAAAAGAGGAAGATACCTCTTTCTTAAAAGGAATTAATGAAACCCTATATAAATACCATGTTGAACAAATCCTTCATTTAAAAGATTTCTATAACTATTCCCATAAGATATTTATGTTTGGTCCAATCCTAACAAATCCTGTATCCGATGAAGAAAAGATTATTCGCTTAGGTTCGATGGGTAGAAATCTTCAAGATTTTTCTTTTGGCGATAAAGTTTCTATTTATCTTGGTGATGTGAATTGGAAACCCACAAAGATGAAAGCTCTTATTGAGGATACATTCCTTGGAGCTCCTTATCCGATAGAAGCTTACTTTAATGGAAGTGTATTAGGAAAAGCTCAAAATATTAATTTCTACCCTTCATTTGATGAAGAACGTTTAATCGGAAGTCGTGTTGTGATTCATGATGGAAATGAATATATCTTTAATCGTTCTGTATTACTAAACAAACCACAAGTGATTGTGGATGATGGTAGTTGTTTAAGACACTGGGTTGCTTCTGGTGCGAATCGAAATGGTTTATGTGTTGTTATACCAGAAAAAGAACTCTCGGTGCAAACTCTTTATGAAGCCTATCGTAGAGTCTTAGACGATAGCTACTATCAAGAGCATACACAAGAGTTCTCTTCTCAATTTAAAAAACTAGGTGAATTAACAAAACTATTAGACTACTATTAATCGAATGGGAAAGCATCACAAAGTTCACAAACTTCCTGTTTGATACGTGCTTTCACTTCTTGATTATCTTTATTCTTTAAGAGTTCAGAAATCCATAGACCTACTTGGTGGAACTCTTTTTCTTTGAAACCTTTAGTGGTCATCGCAGCTGTTCCAACGCGAATCCCACTTGTAATGGTCATCTTTTCTTTTTCAAAAGGAATTGCATTTTTATTAACCGTAATATTGGCTTCATCAAGTACCGTTTCTGCATCCACACCAGATACCCCAATCGAATTCATTGTATCCACTAAGATAAGATGATTATCGGTTCCTCCTGTGACTAAACGGAAGCCTTCATTTTGAAGTGTTCTTGCAAGTTCTTGGCAGTTATTAAGGACTTGTTTAATATAATCTTTAAATTCAGGTTGTAAAGCTTCATAGAAACAAACTGCTTTTCCTGCAACTACATGACAAAGTGGTCCCCCTTGAATACCAGGAAATAAGGATTTATCCACTGCCTTAGCATATTCTTTCTTACAAAGAACCATTCCACCACGAGGCCCACGTAATGTCTTATGCGTCGTGGTTGTGACAAAGTCTGCATAAGGAATTGGAGAAATATGATCCCCTGTCGCAACAAGACCTGCGATATGAGCCATATCCGCCATCAGTAATGCTCCACATTCATCCGCAATCGATTTAAATTCTTTAAAGTCGATTTCTCTTGCGTATGCACTTGCACCTGTAACGATTAGTTTTGGTTTTATGGTGAGTGCTTGTTTACGAATTGCATCATAATCAAGACATTCTGTTTTTTCAGATACACCATAGGATTCAAAGTGATAAAGCTTCCCAGAAAAGGAAACTTTTGAACCATGTGTCAAATGACCACCCGCATTTAAATCCATTCCTAGTACAACATCTCCAACATTTAAACAAGAAAAGTAAACCGCCATATTCGCTTGGGAACCAGAATGAGGTTGCACATTTGCATGTTCGGCTCCAAATAGTTCACAAGCACGACTTCTCGCAAGATCTTCTACCACATCTACTTTTTCACATCCCCCATAATACCGATGTCCTGGATATCCTTCTGCATATTTATTCGTTAGGATTGACCCTGTCGCTTCTCGAACATCTTTGGATGTAAAGTTTTCGGATGCGATTAATTCAATATTATGTCTTTGTCGATTTGCTTCTTCTTCAATCGCTTTTTGAATTTCTATATCTTTCATACTTATTTATCCTCCTTGTAAAACCTTTTGAATCATTTCTTCTGAAATTGGTCCTTTTCTTACTATCTTTACTTCATTGCTTGAACAATCCACGATGGTGCTGGACTCACCAAATTGTGTCTCTCCTTCTAGCATTCCTTCAATCCCTACACAGCATTTTTCAATCTCATCTAAACTTCTACACGCTTCTTCTCCTGATTGATTCGCACTTGTCATAAAAAGTGGAACTCCTACTTCTTCTATCAATTCTTCTAATTCTTTCGATGTTGCCATCCGTA
>JAFWFT010000087.1 GCA_017515505.1 Solobacterium sp. | reverse complement strand
TTTATTTTTGTATAAGCTCTTTCTTTCATAATTTTTTAGGAATTGTTATTTTTTATCTAATAGTATAAGTGAACAGGCATTTCCAAAGACATTTTTTGTGAATTATTTATGATGTAATCTCCTTTCAATACACCCCTATGCCTGTTCGTTTATTCGTTTATATAGATTTAAGAAATCTTCTAATGATAATTCTTCTGCACGAATCGTTAAAGGTTTGTTTAATGTTTTTAGTAGTGATTCTGCTTGATCTTTATCTTGAAGGAATTCTTTAAGATTATTATATAATGTCTTTCTTCTTTGTTTAAAACATGCCTTAATAATCATAAAGAATTCATTTTGATTCTTTACAGGAACAATATCTTTTTTACGCTCAAATGTAAGAACTGTACTATCTACTTTTGGGGAAGGCATGAACGCATTCTTCGGTGCATTACATACACGCATTATATCATATAAGTATTGGCCTTCGACACTAATTGATCCATATTCTTTACTATTTGGCTGTGCAATAAAACGATCGGCTACTTCCTTTTGCATCATGACTGTGATAATTGGAAAAGAGAGTGACGACTCAAATAATTTAAACAACACTGGAGATGTGATGTAGTAAGGAAGATTCGCCGCGACATATAAAGGAGTTCCATATTTCTTTAAATCTTTTTCTAAATTACATTCTAAGAAATCTTGAAGAATTACCTCTATGTTAGAATACTCTTTAAGTTCTTCTTCTAAAATTGGTAGTAAACGTTCATCCACTTCATATGCGATGACTTGTTTGCAATGAAGTGAGAGTTGTTCAGTGAGACTGCCAATCCCAGGCCCTACTTCAATTACCGTGCTTCCTTCCGGTATCGTGTTTGCGATTCTTTTCGCAACAGAAGCATCCACAAGAAAATTCTGCCCAAAGTTCTTCTTTGCATGAATTTGATATTTATCAATAATTTCTCGTGTACGGGATATCGTCGCTATCGCTTTTGTCATCTATAGTAATCTCTCCAACTCTTCTTTTTGAATCTTTAAACAGTTCATTCGATGTAACATTGTTTTCGCTGTTCCTGAGCCAATATGTAGTTTTTCTCCTACTTGATTCCGTAATTGTTTACTGTTTGTTTGCCCTAATAAACCTAATTCATAGAAGTCTGCTGTTGTGATTGTTTGTGTCGGTGTTTTTTCATACGTTACAACATTTTCGAGCGCTTCTATTAATACATTTTCTTGTGCATGTTCGATGCCTACTTTTTTATTAGTACGAGCATCTTTCTTTTGAAGAAATGCATTCTTGCAGTTCTCAACACTTTGATTAATCTTATCGCGGATGCGATTCCCTGGTGAATCTGGATCTGTTAAGATAATGATTCCTCTTTTCTTTTGAACATCCTTAATAAACTGTAAGGTTTCTTCACTTAACGATAAACCATTCGTTTCAATCGTATCGCAAATAAAAAACTTTTTTAGTGTTGCGGTATCATGTTTTCCTTCTACCACAATGACTTCTTTGATTTGTTTCATTTCTTTTCTCCAATGAATCGAGAATAGTTTTGATTTACTTGTTCTACAAAATCTTCGAGTTCCATTTTTCTTACAGACGCAAGTTTTTTTGCGATATATGGAATATTGGCTGGTTCATTTCTTTTCCCACGAAGTGGTTCAGGAGACATATACGGACAATCCGTTTCTGTTAATAAATAATTCATATCAATTGCCTCGCACACTTCTAATGAATGTCTTGCATTCTTGAAAGTGGATGCTCCACCTAAAGCGATATAGTAACCTCTTTTTGTAAATTCAATTCCCATTTCAGCACTACCCGCAAAACAGTGCATCAATCCTCGCGTTGGATACTGACACATAATATCAAATGTATCTTGCATAGCTTCTCTACTATGTACAAGAATCGGTTTTCTAGCTTCATTTGCGATTTTTATTTGCTCAATAAAGAGTTCTTTCTGTTCCTCTTTTTTTTCTTTTTCCCAATAATAATCTAAACCGATTTCTCCAACAGCACTCACTTCAGGCATAGACACTATTTCTTTAACCTCTTTCAGCAATTCATCACTCGCAAGATTTACATCTTCTGGATGAATTCCATATGCGACTTGATAACGATAGGGATCTTGTTTCGCAAAAGCAATTGCTTTCCGCGCTTCATCCGCTCTTGTTGTGACAATCATGATACGATGAACACCAGCTTGTTTAGCTCTTAAACAAACCTCATCAAAGTCATTTCCAAATTCTTCTGAAAAAATGTGTGCATGAGAATCAATATAATTCATATTCTTTTACTTCCCTAAACAGAAGCGTGAGAAGATTTCATCTAATAAATTCTCTCTTCCAACTTCTCCCAATATTTCTTTTAATGCATAATATGCTTTTTGTAAATCAATTGTGACTAAGTCTATTTCTCCACCTAGTTCAAGTTCTACAATGGCTTCTTGCATTGCATTTCTCGCCATGATTGCACAACCAATTTGCCTTTCATTAGTTAGTGTATCTTCTTTTGCGATTTGTATTTCATCTTTAAACTTTTCTTCAATTGCTTTTACGAGCGGTTCAATCTCTCGATTGATTGCACTAATCGCAATCGTATCTGGAAGTTCTTTTTGATCTTTCTTGTTATAAAGAATGATGCGGTCTTTATCTGCCGTTAAATCCAATAGTTTTTGATCTTCTTCTGTAATCCCAGAAGAACTATCTAAAACCATTAATACTAACTGTGCTTTGTCTAATGCTTCTAATGATTTGGAGATTCCGATTTCTTCAATGGCGTCACTTGGTGCATGAATTCCTGCTGTATCAATTAGATTTAGTGTTACATTACCAATACGAACACTTCCTTCTACTAAGTCTCTTGTTGTCCCCGCAATGTCTGTCACAATCGCTTTATCCTCTTCTAGTAATGCATTTAGTAAAGATGACTTTCCAACATTTGGTTTTCCTACAATGACTGTATCTATTCCAGAACGTATAAAAGTTGCTTGATTTGCTTTCTCAATAATCTCATCAATCTTATTTAACCATTCTCTCGCTTTTGGAAGAACTTTATTAAAGGTTAGTTCCTCTACATCATCATATTCTGGATAATCAATATTCACTTCGATTTGAGCAATGATTTGTGTTAAATCATCTAATAGAGGTTCAATTAATCTCTTTATACTTCCTTTTAAAGAATGGACTGCACTACGTGCATTTAATGTATCACTTGCTTGTATTAAATCATTAACACTTTCCGCTTGTGATAGGTCCATCTTTCCATTTAAGAATGCACGTTCTGTAAACTCACCATGGCGTGCCATGCGCGCCCCCTTGCCTAAACAAAGAGATAGAACCTTTCTTGTCACAAAGATTCCCCCATGACAGTTAATCTCCACCATATTTTCACCAGTATAGGATTTTGGTTCACGAAATACACTGACTAAGACTTCATCGACTGGCTCATTTTGGTCCATGATTGTCCCATGATGCATTGTATAACCTTCTACGTTTAGAATATCTTTATCAAATAATTCATTCACAAGAAAAATCGCATCTTCTCCCGAAACGCGGATGATACTAATGGCGCTTTCTTGATTACCAGTTGCGATTGCAGCGATTGTTTCTGTCATAGTTACCTCGGTATTATTTTACTTTGTTTAAGCATAAAAAGGAATTCTAAGATATAGTTAAAGTATGATTACAATTCAAAAATGGCCAACGGATTCGATAGAACCATTAAATGATTTATATAAGGATGTTGATCAGACATACTGTTTGGTACATCTTTCCTCGCCTTTACCTATCAATGAGGCATATCATTATTTACATGCGATTCGTGAAGAAATCGTCAATGATAAACCTTTTCTGTGTTTTGGCATCTATCTGAACCAAGAATCAATTGGAAAAGTAGAAGTGTCTCGTTACCCAACAAATGAAGCAGAGCTCGATATTGTCATAAAGAAACAACATACTAGTGAAGGGTATGGGACGAAAGCTATCACATTATTAATCAACCATCTAAATGAAAACAATTGGTGTAAAAGCATTCATGCGTATGTACATGAAGATAATATTCCAATCCGAAAGATATTAGAAAAGAATGGTTTTAAACCAAGTCAAAAGTTTAAAACCGATATCGCAACTTATGATGATGGTATCTATTCAATGAAAGAAATCACTGGTGTTTCGTATGTCTATTCTTTTTGATGATTCATCTGTATAATACGCAACGTTAGATACATCTTACTCACTAATCATATCGATTAGTTTATTAATATCCGTTAATGACATGCCTCCATCTTCTAAATATATGTTTTTTATTAAATACGATTTATGCATTCGAACTCTCATTTAATTTAGCATCTACACAAATATCTCCTGCAGAATTATAATCCACTTTGATATGTGGATAACCTTTATACGCAACTACAAGAGGTTCCCCAATCTTAGTATAGTAACCATTATAGTAAGGAATATCTTTTAATACTTCCGTTTTTAGTGTATTCCCACATCCACATAGAAGAAGAAATAAAATGCTAAAAACTAAAATCTTTGTGATTTTCATTTTCACATTCTCCATCTACATCATTAACTATTTTAGCTTGTTCATCATCTAATTGTTTGCATAGAGAAAACTAGAGAATGGAAGTGCACTTTTCTTCCAATTATATAAATTACTCTAGTTTTAAACTATTTAAATCAATATTATAGATGACATCTTTTCGTTCCACGATCACACGAGCTCTCGCTAATAAATCAGGATCCTGTTGGATGTTTAGTAATAACTCTTTGGTTGGATTAATCGCAGTTGGATAACGCACATAACTTAACATTGTCAAATCACCATGCGTATCCCCATAGGCATAACTATTTTCTAAATCAAGATCATATTGTTCTTTTAATTCTAATAGTGCTTTTTCTTTCGATTTAGAATCCCACATCGGAGTGATCTCTCCAGTATAGATTCCTTTTTCATCTGTATGATAGATGGTTCCACGCCAATCATCGAATTCATATTTTTCAGCCATCTTTTTAACTAACGCATCAGGAGAACCGCTAATCGCAATAATTTTATGTCCTTCTTTACGATGCCTTTCAATTTCATTTCGTGTAAAGAGATAGACACGATCTCCTTTTTGTTCAATCACTTTACGAGCGATGAGATTAATATGTTCACTCGATATCCCTTTGGTAGTTTCTTTAAATACTTCTACCATGCGAGATAAATACACATCATAATCCCCCGTTCTTCGATCCCACGCCATAAATGCTGGTTGCACTTCATCTGTCCATTTATTTGGAGAGATTATTTCATGTGTAACCATTTTTTTAAATACTTCTGTAATTAAACCTTCTCTATAGATTGTTCCGTCAATATCGAAAAAAGCTGCTACATTACTCATTTTGTTTCCTCCACTAATTCATCAAGTGATAATCCACAATAATATAATTCCATTTGGAAATATAGTTTTACCGTTTCGATCATATCCGCTGTATCTTCTTCACAAGACTCTGATTTATTCCCTGTTTTAAAATCAACTACACAACTCTTTCCAAAGACACCTATATCTCCTTCCCAGTTGTATACATATAAACTTGTACGATTCCGATAAGAGAATTGATGTAGATTGAAATCAACAATATAACTTTCTGTTTCGTTAAAGGCAGATTTATACGTTCCATCCGGTTGAACTTCATAGCGCAAACGATTCTTAAGTCTCTTTTGGAATGTTTTCACGACTGTTTCTTCAGGTGTATCACTATAGACATCTGCATCTGATATCGCATCGACATCAATCGCATCATAACGAACATAGTTTTCTAATACTTTCTTTTCATCATTTGAGATATCCACAGATGTTTCATTAATCTTTAAATATCCAACAGAAGAATGGTATTCAATATCTACCGGGCTTCCAGAAACTACTACAGTTGATTCAAATGTTACATCTTGTCGAATACAATGTCCTTCTTCATCAAAATCTTGAATAATTTGATTCTTTTTCATCGTCATATCTTTATATTGCTTAAGCCCCGCAAAATCATATGTATCTAAGAATAACTTTTTTGCATCTTCTTCTTTTAATACAAATTGATACATGTGTCCTTCACTTGTGTAAGATTCGATTTGTGTTTCTTTGATTGGAATAAAATCAAAAGGCATTAAGAATGACTGTTTTAATTCTTCAAAACTCATATCTTCATAGAAGGTAATATTGTTATAGTTGTTATAGAGACGATTATTATAATACTTCCCATCAAGTACTGATTGAATACCGTTCGCATTAATATTTTGTGTTGAATGTGCAATGACAGATGATTTTACATCTTGCGCCTCTAACACACCATCCATGAAATAGGTTTGGTAGGTATCATCTTCATAATGCATATCATAACTAAGATGTACACCTGCTGTATAACTATCAAAACCATTCTCTGCCTCTTGGTAGGAACGATAGGTTTCTAAACCTTGCGTATCAATACTAGCAGTCGCAGTAACACTAGGTGTCATGACAGCTTCAGGTGAAGCACTAACAACTGGATTTGTATTCGTGCATCCTACTAATAAAGATATGAATAGAATATAAACAACTTTCTTCATCTTTTACTCCTTGCATTATCCTACCATTTTAAACTACATAATGAAAGCATTAACCTAGTAAAGTAAAAGATGTATTTCTACATCCTCTATTATTTAGATTGTAATCGTTAATACATTTAATCCTAAGATATGTTCATAGGTAATATCTTTTGCTAATTTATAAGCCATGCGAATACCGATATTCTTTAGTGGATCTTCTTTTGATTCATCTAATGTAATATCTTTTCTTTCCTTTGGATTAAATGGAACACAGTCATCTTTAATGCGCATAATGATATCATCATCCTTTAACATGACACGAACATCAATCTTATGTTTCTTATTATCTTTCGTGAATCCATGTTCAAGAATATTACTTGCCATTTCTTCCATCGATAATGCAGCGTAGTAACCTCTCTTAGAATCAATATTCTTTTTCTTACAGAATGATTGTATTTCTTTTCCAATTAAAACGACATCTTCTTTTCTCTTCACTTCAAGATTAATAATATCTTCTTCATTCTCGCCAAACCCTTTAGGAATCATCATTAAATCAGCCATTACTTTTGGTCTAGCTTTATTGTTATACCATGCATATAAGTAAATTACGATTGTTGTTAAGATACCATTGAATGTATAGGATATCCATACTGCATTCATCTTTAAAGTAGAAATAAATAAGAATGAGAATAGTACCGTTCCAACTAATCCATCAATAAGAGATAAAATATGGACTAAAGGATGTTCCATAATGATTTGTCCCCAGCTAATAAAGATGACACAGATAATACTTAAAAACATACTTGGTGGAACAAGCTTAATTGCCATCTTTGTCATTTCAAAGACTGGAGAAGTTGGATCCTGGTAGTAAATACCTGTAATTTGCGAAGCAAATAATCCAACGCCTAACGAAAAGATCAAATCGTAGACTGCATAACGGAATATAACAGTACGCATAATCTGTGTGCATCTTTCTTTATCTTCTTCACCATTACTAACACTTAATAATAATCTTCCAACCGCAATAATGCCCGCAGGGAAAGACCATAGTAAAGAATTAATGGTTGTATACGTCGCAAGAGCCGCAACACCCATATTTCCAATATTCTTTAAGATAATCGCATTGAGCACAAATCCACGCACAACTTGATATGCGAAAGACAAAGCCCCTGCATAACCTGTACCAAGAATATCTTGTACATCCACAAGCTTTAACCTTTCCACTTAAAATTCATAATGGATTTGCCTGTAAAATAGAATTGCGCTAAGAAGAAAGTAAATACCCATAAGCCAATCGAAGAAGCTAACGACAGCCCAAATGCCCCCATATGCATCTTAGCTACAAATACATAACCTAAGATGATATTAATTGCGATAAATACAACACTTCCAATTCCTGTTCGTAGAGACTGTTGCTCAAGAGCTAAGAAGGCAGATAATTGTTGGGATAAAAATAAAGGAATCATCCCAATTGCGACACCTCTTAAATAAGGAACTAAATGAACAATTGTTGTTTCATCCGCACCTAATAGAATTCCAATTGGACGTGCAAATACAAATAATACAAATGTAATTGTGAGACCTAATAAAGTCATGATTATCATATCTAAAGAGAAAATGTCATGTGTACGTTCAAATTCATTTCGACCTAGATATTTTCCTGATAAGACTTGTGTACCACCTAAAAAGACCGTGCTAATCGTCGTAAATATCATATTAACTGGATTGTATAATCCTATGACGCTCATTACATCCGAGCCAATAAAATTGCTTCCATAAATACCGGAAACAATCCCATTAATTGTACCAATAGCAGCTAGTATAATCTGAATTGGTAATAGTCTTTTAAATAACTCATGTATCATATATAGTATTATATCAATTTATAATGTTCCAAAGCGTTTTTTATTCCATCATCATCAATGTCTGTGGTGATATAATCCGCGATTCTTTTAAGTTCATCTGAACCATTCCCCATCGCTACGCCAATCCCAGCAAAACTAACCATATCAATATCGTTTTGACTGTCACCAAATGCCATCGTTTGACTGCGGGAGATATTTTCCTTTTCCATCCATTCTCGAATGCCATTTGCTTTACCACCATCTTTTGAGATAATATCAAGCCCTGTTGCATGCCAAGACGTAATTTTACACTTATCTAGCAACTGATTTAACTTCGCATGCATTTCACTATCTCCAAACACAAGACATTGATAAATCTTTTCCCCTTGGTATTCACCAACTTTAGGTATGCTACCATGTGTTTTCATTTGCGTATCCACTACAACATCATCTATGAAATTAATATATCGCCCTTTTTCACTGATGATTACTAATGGTATCTTTTTTGCGTTAAAGATGGATACAAGAATCTGTGCTTCATCCATGGCGATTGGATTACCCGCAAATATCTTCTGATTTTTATCCAAGCAGACATTTCCATTTAACGTTAAGTAACCGTCATACTCCACATCATGAATCGGCAACATATTCATTTCTTCTACATTTCTTCCTGTCGCAATAATAATTTTTATTCCGTTTTTTCGTAATGCTTTTAAAGCTTCGATAGCACTTTCAGGCATGGTTCCTGTCTTTTGTGAAAGAAGTGTTCCATCAATGTCGAAGAATATTGCTTTTGTATCAAAAGTATCCACATTTACTTTTTCAACATCTAACATTGTATCAAATCCTGTTAAACTAAAAACTTCCGCAACAGAATCATTCACATTACTAATCTTGACACTGCCTCCTTCACCGGTTTTCTTTTTTATCTGTAAAAGAACTCTTAAACCAGAAGAAGAAATATACTCGACATCTTTAAAATCAAGTATGACATGTTTTTTTGGAATATACTTATTTACTTCTTCTTCAAATACAGAAGAAGAAGTACTATCAATAATGCCCCCTACTTCTAAACTTGTTAAATGATTATTTGCTTCTATTAGTTTTACTTTTACACTCATAAAACACCATCCTATAAAAACTTGGATACTACCACTTATTGCTTACTTTTTCAGCAAACCCCATCATATCTTTAATATGAATTTCTCTTCCATCATCCAAGATACAAGTTCCAGTAAACCTTCCAAAAACTTGGTGTTGATTTGAGCCTAGCACAATGAAATCTGTATTCGAAGCACGATCTAATACTGGTTCAAAATCCATTTCAAATCTTCCATCATCGCTCGTAAATGTCCAAGGAGATAAGAAATCCTCTTTTCCATCTTTTGTTGGAATGTTGAATGTGACTTGGGATAACTTATGTGCCTTGTTGTCATAAAAAAGCATATTCTCAGATGCATTCGATGTATCTCCAAACCCGTATCCAATATTAAACCCAAATAGATGCCCATCTACAACTCCAGATAACGATCCCCAATACCAAGTATTCTTATATGTCCATACACCTCTACCCCAATCTAGAGTTCCAAAACTATTCTGTTTTTCAAAGATGTATTCTCTTCCATCAAAAGTCACTTTTCCTTCTGCAGGCATACAATTAATCTTTTGGTTATAGTAGAAATGAACTTTACTTTCTTTATATGGTGTCACAATCACCATTGAATCACTTGGATTACATTCTAATCGAATAGAACCTTCAATCTTCTTTCCTTCAAAAAAGGAATCCATTGAAAAGTTTAATATTCTTTCATTTTCTCTATTTAAGAATTCAATGTAGTATCCTTTTTCTTTCACAACGACATCTCCTTCTTTGGAACTGGATGGAAAATTTCGATTTCCAAGAGTCATCACTTTCATTGGAGATGTTGTATGTTCCCATTTTTCTTTAAAATGAATCAAAGAGATTGAATCAAGTGCCATATAGGAATTATCATCAATGGTTAATGCCACCGCAAAGTCATCATTATAGACCAAATAATAATCCCATTCTTTTATGCGTAATTTATTTGCTTTAATTGCTTTACGATCATAATCAAGAATCAGACTCTTTGCATAACCTGTTTCAATTAAATGTCCATGTTCATCTAGTAGAGGATGCTTCTCTTTGATTTCATGTTGTGTCATTTTGTATTCCCCTCTTAGTTAAAGTAAAAATCATATGTTCCATTCATTTCTTTAAAATGAGGAAGTGCGCTCTCCGAATAATCATCTAATTCCGCAAGAAGAACAACCGGTTTATCAAACTCCACATCTTCATATAACAGAATGATTTGTCCACTTTCTTTTTCATATACGATGGTCGCTTTCTCACCCTCATGATTTTCAGTTCCATTTGTTGTATCAAGGTTCTTTACTTCTTTTAAGATGATTCCTTTTCCTTCATAATCTTTCACTTCATCCGTTTCTTCTAAAATCGTATTTAGTTTATCCGTGAAGGCTTCTTCAACATTAAAGAAGAATGTATATCCATTGATAGATAATTGCGCGCTTTGTGGTTCAATTGTTTCAATTCCATTTTTCTTTTCTATGTTAACTACATATTTGATAAACTCTTCGTATCCTTCATCCATTTTATTCGTCAGAATTAAATCATCTGGCACAGAGAAATAGTGCTCTGTAAAATGAAAACCGATCGTCGTTGTTTCACCATCTAAAACAACAAGATCACTTCTAGGTCGTTTACTTGCACCATATAAATCATATTTAAGAACTATTTCTTTAATATCATTTAACACATTTGGATTGACAGTATATACTGTTGTTTTAAGTCGGTCACTATGTATTTCCTTGTGTTCGGTTGTTAGAGTAACACTTCCATCTTCTTGTTTTTCGATTCGGGTGGCGCTATATCCACCTAGCATTCCTCCACCACTCGTCATAAAACAAGACTCTAGTTCCTCATTCTTTAATTTCTGTTTATCCGTGAATTGAAACACCATAAAAATTCCTCCCACAAGAATTATTATTCCAATAAGGATGATACCTATCTTTTTAAAAACATTCTTCATATGATTACCTATATTCATTATCGCACATCCATCTTTTCTTTTTCTATATATATAAATCATTTATAATAAAATCATATGAAACCTTTAACAACAGGCAAGATTAAAACAATCTATGACGAAGAATTCGAAAACATTTATATTGAACCAACCATTGAAGAATTCAATCAATTAGGTTTTTCTTTTGGGGATAGCCTAAACTTCAAATTGGACAATGGAATATATATAGAAGATATTCCATATTATTCTGGCTACTACGCAGGTGTGGAAGAACTACAATTCTGTGGTTATCCAGGAGATCCACATGTGAAGATTGCGAGAAACTGTGGAAATCCAACTTGGCCAGAATTCAATATAAAAGAAGGCACTATGATTGAAGTGTCTTTGAATGAAAAAGCAAAATATATAGATGTTCAAGAATTATTCTCACTTAAATACTCCGATGAAAGAGATGACTATGATTCGGATGAAATGTTTACAAATTTCAGAGAATTAGTTGGCGGGAGTATGAAAGCTCATTACTTCTTTCGTGGCTGTTCGCCATGCGACAATATTCATAATCGCGCTGCTTACGCAGATAAACTTGTGGAAAAGCATTCCATTCAATGCGTATTGAATTTATCGAATAGTGTTTCTCGATATGAGGCATTTCTAGAAAAGGATGACTTCAACTCTCCTTATTATCACAATCTCTATCAAAATGGGAATGTATTACTTTTACTATTAAACGTCAATTATCATTCTGTTGATTTTAGAAAAAAACTCGGAATTGGTTTATTAAGGATGTTAGAACATAAAGGCCCCGTTCTAGTCCACTGTATGGAAGGGAAAGATCGTACAGGATTTGTATGTGCTGTATTATTATCTTTGGCAGGAGCTACTCCACAAGATATCATTACCGACTATATGAAAACCTATCTCAATTACTATCACATCACAAAAGAAAAAGCCCCCAAGAAATATGAAGCTATTCTTGATAACGTTCATGACTTTATTACAACGATTGGGGAAAACCAGAAAGGTGTACCTCTTCATGAACTTGATTTAAGAAAAGGTGTGATTGATTATCTAAAAAAAGGTGATCTTACAGATACGCAAATTAACCAATTAATTGAATATGTAACAGAAGGTTATAAAGCCCATTCCTCATGAATGGGCTTTTTTAGGTACTTTCACTTCTGATGAAATGATTGCTTGATTTGGACACACAAGAACGCATAAGTGACATCCTACACATTTTGTTCCATCTAACATTGGACGTCCATCTTTCATATGGATGGCTTGGTGTCCACCATCCATACAAGAAATATGACATCTTCCACATCCTACACATTTTTCCCTAATAAACTTTGGATAAATAATATAAGATCGATCCAATTTATCAGTTGGAACAATTCCTTCAACCGCAAAACTTGTTATATCTTTAATCGAATGAATTCCATGATTCATCAAATACAGTACAACCCCATCTTTAATATCCTCAATAATGCGATATCCATACTGCATAACTGCTGTCGTAACTTGAATAGTATCTGCACCTAAGGCAATAAACTCTAAGGCATCTCTCCACGTTTCAACTCCACCCATCGCACTAATATGTTTTTCCTTTAATAACTCATCTTGTGATATCTCCGCAATAAAGCGTAACGCAATTGGTTTGACTGCTTTTCCTGAATAGCCACCAATGGAAGCTTTGAGAACTCCATTTGTGGGATTAATATCAACTTCTATTAAACTCTTAATTGTATTAATTGCGGCCACCCCATCTGCACCACCACGAATCGCAGCGTCTGCACCATCTTGAATATGTGTCACGTTCGGGGTTAATTTCGCAATAAATGGAAGTGTTGTATTCTCTTTTACAATACGACAATACTTCTCAACTAGTTCTGGAATCTGGCCTACGTCACTGCCTGTATTCTTTTCTGTCATATTTGGACAAGAAAAGTTTAACTCCAACGCATCTGCTCCACTATCATTCATCATTTTTGCGAGGTAAGCCCATTCTTCTTCATCTCTTCCCATAATAGAAACAAGAAGGAATTTCGTTGGATAGTTCTTTTTCAATTCCTTAAAAACACTGATATTTTCAATTAATGTATGATCCGATAATTGTTCAATATTCTTAAAACCAATAATTCTCTTTTCATCTTTAATTGCCGCAAAACGTGGCGATGCTTCCTCAATATCCATTAAGCATACTGTCTTAAAACAAACACCACCCCATCCTGCATCAAATGCACGTGCACACATATCATAATTGGATGCCACAACAGAAGAAGATAGTAAAAATGGATTCTCCAATGGTATTCCACAGAAATCTGTTTTCAGAACATCATAATTTAACTCTTTTTGGTCGGTTCGATTTCGATCTAATGAAGTAAGAATTTCTTTGATGTTTAC
The DNA here is from genome assembly GCA_017515505.1 of Solobacterium sp. GTDB lineage: Bacteria > Bacillota_I > Bacilli_A > Erysipelotrichales > Erysipelotrichaceae > Bulleidia. The sequence continues at coordinate 9,299 of JAFWFT010000087.1, read as the reverse complement.
CTTTGTGGGACATTCTTTTTCACAACGTCCATCACAATTCACACATGCCAAATGATTGTCGATTTGATTCATCACAAGATATTCATTATCAAAATATATACTACGTAATAATTTGGCAGGGTCCATGACACCACACGCTTTTGTACATTGCGCGTCATGACACAATAAACAATTATTCAACATACTCTTAACCTCTCCGTCATTTATAGTGTACGACTATTTACATCAATCTTTCAAATAGAAAACTCATTTTATCGTTAGACATTTTAAACCCTATCCAAATGATGATCTGACAATTTCTTTTTTATAAAACGCGAGTATAATCTATATGGAGGTTTTAATTATGGAAGATGTAAAACAATTAAAAATCTGGAAAACGATTGCACTTATATCATTGAGTTTACTCATTGCCCTTGGTGGTCTTTATCTAGCAAAATTCAGCAAGAATACACAAGATATAGCCACCACAACTCCTGAGGCATCTATAGAACCACAAGTTTCTGAAACACCAATGCCTGAAGAAGAAATCTCTTATTTGTCATTATGGACAGAAGATGCACCAGCTAGAGTTGCGTTGGAAGATTTCATGAAGAAGATTACAGACGAAAATGCTTCTACATTTGTACCAATGGAAAATCGTATTGCCGTATTTGATTTAGATGGAACACTATTTTGTGAAACAGATCCAGTATATTTTGACCACATGCTTTTCATGCATCGCGTATTAGAAGATCCAGACTACAAAGATAAAGCAACCCCTTTTCAATTAGAAGTCGCAGATAAAGTTCAACACTTCATCGACACAGGTGAATACTTACCTGGATTAGATGATGAACATGGTCAAGGTGTTGCATCTGCTTTCGCTGGTATGACCGTTAAAGAATTTACTGCCTATATCAATGACTTCAAGAGTCAACCAGCACCTGGTTATAACAACATGAAAAGAGGAGATGCATTCTACTTGCCAATGCTTGAAATCATCGATTTCCTACAAGCAAATGGCTTCAAGGTATACATTGTATCTGGAACAGACCGTTTCATCGTTAGAGGTATCGCAGATGGTTTATCCTTCTTAGATATTCCAAATAATCAAATCATCGGTTCTGATGAACTCTTAGTTTCTAGAGAACAAGGAGATACTATCGGTCTTGATTATACATACAACGGAGAAGATGATTTAATTCTCGCAGGCCAATTCTTATTGAAGAACTTAAAGATGAATAAAGTTACTGTTATCGCACAAGAAATTGGTATACAACCAATTCTCTCCTTTGGTAACTCAACAGGTGATTCTAGTATGGCAAACTATGTCATCCATAATAATCCATATCCATCTCTTGCCTTCATGTTATGTTGTGATGATACGGTTAGAGAAAACGGAAATGTAGAAAAGGCACAAAAAATGTTTGATTTATGTGCAGAAAATGGATGGATTCCAGTTTCTATGAAGAATGACTGGACGACCATTTATGGTGATGAAGTAACTCGTAAACAAGCAAACTAATCACAACTCCATTTATTCCGTCTTATATAGAGGGTTTCAAAAACCCTCTATTTTATATTCTTTATCATCCATCACCTTTAAACACTGTTTTCATTTTTCTTCCTTACACATAAAGAGAAATTAAAAACTCCCATCACAGATGAGAGTTCATAATCTATAATCGTATCCGCCCTAGCACCTTGTCCATTGGATCGGCTTCTAAAAGGTTAATAGGTTTGTCTCTATCTCACACTTTATGGCGTTTTATGATAGCTCTATTATTGCATTGGTAAAATTGCAGGTTCTGGTGAATCAAATTGTACTTGTTCAATTGTGAATTCATTGAATGCATCATAGTCATATTCTCCATCAACATCGAAGTCAAATGGTACATCTACATCCACTCTATAAGTCATCATATCCTTATCTGCATAGATGATATTATGATCTTCAAAGAAGCTATATCCTGTAACCTCAAATCCCTCCGCAAGTAAATCTTTTACTTGTTTTCCATAATATCCATCTAGTTGTTCTTGTGGTATTAATTCATCTGTAAAATCAATACAATCATCAATTTCAATATAATATAGGAAGTCACGAACTTGTTGTTCATAATCTTCAGTCATAAAATCTAACTTATTGTATTCTTCTACTGTTTCATCATCGAGCAAGGAGGAGAATTGTAAGCGTCTTCCTGCGACTTCATCGATGACAACTAATACATTATTCATAACGGTATGCGAGAACATCTCATCAAATGCATGCTTATCAATGATTTCTCCATAGATCTGATACGGACTATCTACATGTGGTAAATTGTCATATGCTTTAGGCATTGTATATTCTGGTAGAACAACACTTTCACCATACGTAAATTTATAATTAGAAGAGTATTTTTGATCACCACTCGCAATTTCACTAATGATTTCTGTTACTTTCCCATTTTCTTTTTTACTTGTGGTTGTGATCGTATATTCTTGTCCTTCATTTTTCCCAGTTACTTGTAGATTAAGTTCATTCCCATCTTTATTACTAGCAGTATACTTAGTATCTGGATTATCCGCTTCAAATTGTCCTGTCACATTTAAAGATAAAACCATATTAATCATATCTTGTGACATATCATAGGTAGCTTCATCTTTCATAACAGCACGTGTATCTGTAATGACATACTTTTCACCATTTTCGACAAAACAATAATAATCATATCCTGCTTCATTCATGACAATATGCATCTTGTCGCCGTCTTTTGTAACGGTAGATACTATTTTTTCATTACTATATGTAGCCATTTTAATTTGTTCATCATCAAGAAAACCTTCAAAGAACTCTTTCGTCATTGCTTCAGCTTCCTCTTTTGTGCTTACTGTTTTTGATCCTGAATTTGCATTACCACTTCCACCACAAGCTGTTAATACTAATGTGAATGCAGTCATTGCAGTTATTAAAATTTTTTTATTCATTTATAAACCCCCCTTAATTCCATCTCAATTATAGTACTAGTTTGCTGTAGAAATATATTTGATTGTCATTTCTCTTCCATTCTTACAACCAATTCATATCATTTCAGCATTATCTGTTCCAGTACTTGAAACAACTCTACTCATTGCGTATTTCCATCGTTTTGGTGATTAATTGATATCTGCTATAAAGTAAAGGCTCCTCGGGGAGCCTTTTTTTGACTATGTATATTTTTGTAGGGTCATACCCCCACTTGTAAAATAATTTAGGTTTTCATCTATTTCCCTATATCACTTTACAAAATTATTTCTCAATCACATTTAGGATGACACAATCAACCATATTACATTCACATTCAACTAAGAGATCCTGTCCCTCTTTAACTTTAATGATTGTTTTATTAAACTCTTTTGCTCTATTTTCACTTTCCAATACAGCTCCAATTGCACCACCATATCCATGATTTTTAGCTTTTCCATCCACATAATGAATCTTGGTGATCAATAATTCATATGTTCCTTCATTCAACTCAAAAGTTGTTTCTTTACCATTCTTTACTTTACCAACTTCTTCTCCATCTATATAGATATAAAACGGAACAAGACTAGCCACAAATTTCTTAAATCTTTGAACTGTTATTTGAGACATGTTCTTTCCTCCTTATGACTATTCTAATGTATATTTTCACACAAAGAAAGAATGATCTCATTTTTCCATAATATGGTAAGTACAAAAGTCACTCTTTCTCTTTTTATCCTTTAGTCAGAAACCCTTTTCTTTATTTGGAGTGCTATCAATATCACAATGGATAATGAAGAAATACAAAATATCATTCCATGGAGTAATATCTGATGATTATCCCCTGTTTGTGGTGTACTATATCTAGGATTTGTCGGTTGAATAGTGGGCTTATCTGATGGTGCCTTCTCCCATTTTGCCACAAACGTATGATCTTCCGTAACTTTATAGTCGTCATTTGGTTGATAGGAAGATCCCTCCCAGTAAAGAAACTTATAACCGATTCTAGTTGGAGCGGCATGTATTTTAATCCATGTATTTTCGTCATAAACTTCCTTTATATCAGCAGTATCACCATTATATTCTCCACCATTCAGTTTATAGGTGATTGTGTACACATTCGGTTTCCACTGTGCATAGAGTGTTGTTTTAGGTTCTGTTGTACGCAATGTATCTCCTGCTTGATAGGCTTTTCCACTACCATCAGCCTTGGTATTCCATCCTATAAAGGAATACTCTTCCCTAATATATTTATTTTCCGCTACTTCACGAGCTGTATTGTATTCGTCACGGAAGGTTTCATCATCCATGGCAGTCTTATCAATAACTTTGGGAGTCCCTTTTTCATCATTTGGATGATAGACAAGCCTAGCATTTACCGTCAAATAATGAAATGTCTTTCCCGAGATATCTACACCAGCAAAATCCTTTAACACATCATCTTTAACATTATTATCCGTATTCTTTTTACTCATAAAGTAAAGATAATCGGATGGATCATCAGCAGTACCTGTTGCAGCAGTATCATGATACATCGGGTAGTTATCTCTATCAATCGCTCTATCTGTTGTATCCTTACCTATTAATGCATCTCCATTTCCAAGACCACCTGTTTTGGAAGCACCACCAAAGTATCGAGCATAACCAATGATTGGTTGATCAATCTCAACTTGTTCTTTTTCAATCTCAATCGTTGGCGCTGGGCCTTGCGTATTTGCATTGATTGCCCAACCCGTTTCACCATAGAAAATAGGCCCTTCTTTTACAATCTGTCCATTAACATCTTTTTCCTCATAGCTAATCTTTTTGAGAGTGCTATTATATACCCTTTGTGGACCTGGTCTTGTACCATAATTAATGATTACACCATTTCCTTTAGAAGCGTATGTTCCACTTTTTATTTCCTCAATCACACCACCAACAGAAAGATAAATGGACCCATAATTGCTATGGCTAGCATAAAAATGATTTCCCGATAAGACACCAAGTTCACCATCCTGCTGAACAGCAAGTGCATATGCCCCGGCGCTGATTTTAGTGTCCTTCATGATGTCTAATCTTGGTTTATAATCACTACTTGCGAATAATGGGTCATTTAAAACATTCCAGCCACAACTAGTCGGATATGATCCCATCACCCTCATCGTGCACCCTGAAATCTCTTTAATTGGACCCACCTGATATGCGATGAATGTAGAGCCTGAACCTTTTTGTTCTATATTTATTTCCGTATCTTTAATATAGTTGATGCGTGCAGGTTGCATATTTACTCCATATAACCTGCCCGAACTTGATGCTTGAATCGAACAATTTGAAATCGTATCGATGAAGGCATTTTGTAAACTTACCCCAAGGGCTCCTTGTTTCCCTATCATTGATAACTGAACATGATCTATTATATGTATGGAACCTCCTTTCGAAGAAATCCCAATCGCATCAGAAGCTGTTACCTTAATTGTGCTTCCCTCAGATATGCTATTAATTGAACCTTGCACAGAGATAGCCACACTTGGTCCAGAATTATATTCGGTTTCTATAGCTGTCTTTTTAATGTCTCCAATTGTACTATTTGCATATACGATTATTCCATCAGAACTAGATTTGAAATTACAGTCCTTTATTGTATCAATATGCGCAGCAGAGCGATAATTTCCTAAAGCAATAATATAATTATTCGCAGATGTAACAACACAATTTTCAATGTTACCTACTCTTGCACCACTTGCGATAGCGATCGCTCCTTCTTCGAGTCGATCTGCCGTAGAATGAATTGTAACTCCTTTGATATATTCGACATAGGTTCCATTTCCATCTATCTTAATCCCTGATTGAGCGCTCGTAATTGAACTTCCAGTTGTTATTAAACCTCCATCTATACGAGCTATGATAGTAGCTGAAGAACCTTCCGAACCAATTCGCATCGCTCCACTACCCGCTCTTTCTGTTGAAGTGATTGATAATTCACTATGTGTTTCAAGTATACCTTGATCAGCAAATAGTCCACCAACAATATGTATATTGTTAGAAGACCCATTGCCCACAACAAGTGTTCCATTACTATTAATTCCTATCAACCCATTAATTGTAGTATCCCCTTCAGAAAGAATCGTAACTTTGGCTTCTTTACTAAGGGTAGCAATATTCTCAGCTGTAGCACTAGCAAGTATTTCATCACCATGAATTGTCATAGTGATATCATCTCCATCAACTACAGCATCAAAAACATCCTTAAAATTCGTAAAAACACGCCCATCATTAAAAGTAATTGTTCCCGAAGCAGCATGTCCAATTATGACACAAGGAAAAATCACACTAAATACTAGAAGTAAATGAATTATTAAACCAAACGCTTTTCTTTTCATGTATATAAAACTCCGTGATTCTTGTTTTAATATTATATATTCTTCTAATAAACTTATCAAACGAACCACCAAAAGATTTCTTAATCTACTAAAACATGCATTCATATTGAATGCATGCCATTTTTAATATAAGAATTGATATGCGGTAAACACAAAGTAGATACAGAGTAGTAATATACCTTGCCACCGATAGAGTTTTTCTTTAAACAATGGAGGTAAAGTCAACAGTAACATCACGCCTAGCATCAATGGAATATCCACAACTAATGATGAATTGATGCCATTGATTATCTTTTCTGAAGGAATCGCAAATGGAGAAATCGCAATCGCGGCTCCACTGACTAATACAATATTGAATAAGTTTGCGCCAATGATATTCCCTAACGATAAAGCACTATGTCCTTTTAATAATGACGTAATCGCTGTTACTAACTCTGGTAAAGATGTCCCTAATGCTACCATCGTTAAACCAATGACACTATCTGGAACTCCTAATGCGGAGGCAATAATCGTCCCATTATCCACTAATAGATTCGCTCCAAACGCAATCGCAATCGCTCCTACAACAAGAAAGAGTAATTCTTTCCAAAGTGGTAATGCTTTCTTCTCTTCTTCCTCTTCTTCTACCTTTTCTTCTACATTCCCGCTTCTCATCGAATAAACTGATATACTCATATAAATCACAAACATGATTAGAAACATGATTCCGTGCCATCTTTTAAATTCACCTGTTGTATACGCAAAGAATGAATAGACAAGGGCTGCAATAAAGAATGATACGGTCGGTAATATAAGTGTCTTTCTTTTCACAAGTCCTGGCTTGATTGCGATTGTTAGAGCCGCAATTAAACTTGTATTACAAATAATCGACCCAATCGCATTTCCATATGAAATCCCACTATTATGTTCTAATGCAGCTTGTGCACTAACCATAACTTCTGGAAGCGTTGTTCCAATAGATACTACTGTCGCTCCAATCAGTAATTCAGGTAGATTGAAGCGATGGGCAATTCCTGTCGCTCCATCTACAAACCAATCTCCTCCTTTAATTAATAACAGGAAGCCTAATAAGAATAATAATACTGGTACTAACATGTTTCTATTTCCCCTCTTCTTTCTTTCCTTTGTAATGTAAACATAACATTGTTAAATCATCAAATTGTGGCGCTTCTTCCACAAATTCATCAACTGTTTCATGCATTTTTCTAATCACTTCTTCAGGAGTTGCCTCAGTATTCTGATTTAAAGTTTCTAATACCTTATCAATTCCTAATAATTGATTATCCTTATTGGTTGCTTCTGGCAACCCATCTGTATAAATAAAGATCTTTGAATCTCTTTCAAGTTGAATCTCATAGTTAGTATATTCCATATCTTCCATACCACCAATCACAAATCCATGCTTGTCTTTAAAAAGTTCATAATTCCCTTTTCCAATTTTAAATATTGGATATTCGTGTCCTGCATTTACCGCCGTTAATTTTCCAGTGCTGATTTCTAAAATTGCTAACCACACAGTCACAAACATTTCTTCATGATTCGCATTACATAATTCTTTATTAAGTTGCTCGAGAACAAGCGCAGGATTAGACGTGTGCTTATTGATATTCTTCATCATGATTTTTGAAACCATCATAAATAATGCAGCTGGAATACCTTTTCCACTAACATCTGCAATCGAAAGTGCCACATGATCATCATCAATCATATAGAAGTCATAGAAGTCTCCACCAACTTCTTTAGCAGGTTCCATCGATGCATATAGATCAATTTCTTGTTTGTTTGGAAATGGAGGAAAGGTATTTGGTAAAGAATCGGCTTGGATCTTTGTGGCTAAAGATAATTCCGTATTGATTCTTTCTGCTTTCATATCTTTTTCATGTTGATCGATGACCATCTGTCTTCCTGTTTTGGTAATGTTATTGGAAATAAGCGCTGCAATCGTAAACATCATCCATTTTGGAATATAGTTAAAAATCATCGTATTTCTTTGTAGCATCGCATCACTTACACCTGCATTTTCAACAGCTTCTCCTAAGAAACCTCCCGTCGCTATCATTTGTGTGCCTTTTTCCATCGTTACAATATTTAAATCAATTAACCCTCTTGTTGCACCTAGATACGCTGAAACCGCAAAGGCAATTACACTTAATGCAGCCGTATAGGCAGTTAATGATTTTGAAAAATAGCGACTCGCAAAAATAACTGGAATCACCATAAGAATCGCTGTTTTATGAGTCAACATTGTATCTAGTCCTGCATAAATCAAGACAATACCCGTTAATAATAAAAATTTTAACCACCATGTATCATGCTTGACCATTCGACAAATGATCACAATGATAATAATTCCAATAATCCCATTCACACATGGCGCAAATACAGATTCTATCGATAACAGAAATAAGCCTAACCAAGTCAACACAAAAACAACAGCCAATAAAACACCAGTCACAATTAAAATGCGCTCTCCGAGTTTATTTGCCTTTACTTCCGTCTCATGGAATAGTTCATCTGATGAGAATGTGTCTTTCGCCTTATCAATGAGACCTTTTATATACCCTGTCATTTATGTATCCTTTTTGAACCATACTTAAACAATGTAGCACTTATTTTTTCTTCTTCAATGCAAGTTCATCTATTTTTTCTTTAATTGATTGTGCATTCTTCGTAAGTTTCTTAATACTCACATCTTGTGCTTTATCATTCGCCAAACGTAAATTGCGATCGGAAGATAATAATGCATCTTTCGTCTTTTGAAGATGATCAATTGTCTTATCAATTTCATCAATTGCTGTTTGGAATTTCTTAGATGCAAGTTCATAGTTCTTTCCAAATGCATCTTTAAACTTACTTAAGTTTTCTTCAAAATTTGTTAAATCAACATTTTGGTTCTGTGCTACTATCAATTGTTTCTTATAATCAATTGTTTTCATGGCCGCATTTCTTAACATCGTAATCATTGGAATAAAGAA
>JAFWFT010000086.1 GCA_017515505.1 Solobacterium sp. | reverse complement strand
CAACTTCTTTTTTTCTTTTGGACTGCAGTTATATGCAGCATCCGTCATACTTTCTTTAGCTGTCACAGACATCTTAAATACTCCTTCATATATAAATTTTCTATTCTCTTTGGCAAAAAGATAAAATGTATCGTTCTTTCCGTTGATAATTAAAACACATTTTCTATACATGTCAATACATTCTGTACAAATAATGTGTTTTTAGGCTTATTTTATCTTCCAAGTAATCTTTTGATGAGAAATAAGTTCTTTTTCTTGATAGATTTGATACTCTACCATATACATATCTTCTTTACGTTCATAAACTAAGAGTTTACTTTCTAGAACCATGACTCCATATGGACTTACTACTTTGCACATTCCTTTTTCATCCACCAAGAGTTCTGTTTCGCTTTCTATTTCAGAAAACCGCCTAAGATAAATACGATCATCTAGAAAGATTATTTCGTGCTTAGTAACTGGATCATTTAGTTCATAATAGGTTAGTTTTCCATTTTGAAAATGTCCTAGTCCGTCTGCTAAAACCTCTACATCATCTGTCAATAAATCATATTTGGTTACGAGAATATTCGTTTTCATTTCTTCTCTAGTATTTCTTTTGGATAGTAGATACGATCATCTTTTAAGACTTGCCCATTCACTAAACTATGGACGATTGCACTTGCCTTGGATAATTCTTCAATCTTGCCCCCATGAACTCTAACCCAGATGCCATTCCCTTTTTCCTTACGATAAGGAACATATGGTCTTTGAACCACTTCATCTTTAGCACAATAGTAGGTTGGATCAAATCCATGTTTCTTCAGTAAAGAACGGATACGACGATAGGAACTTGGTGTGTTTTCTTCATAATCAAATAATTGACGATTAAGAATGCGTGTCGCTAAATCTTTGATAATCGGATCTTTCGCTTTCGTTAATAAGTAGAATCCATAACTACAAGTATATTCATCTAATACAAAGTAATCATTTAAAGATAGTTTCTTTCCCACAATTAGGTCATGAAATTCTGGGACTGTTTTTGGCGTCTTTCCTTCTTTATATAAATCTCTTAAACGCATGAAACATTTCTTTAGGATTGCTTCATAACTGCGTTCTACTGGATGGTAGTAGACTTGCCAATACATGTGATATCTTGCCATGATATAGTTTTCAACCGCATAGACACCTGATTCCTTTACCACAATTCGATTATCCGATACACGTAAAGTTCTTAATATTCTTTCTAAATCAAATTCTCCATATTTGGTTCCTGTAAAATACGCATCCCGTAATAAGTAATCCATACGATCCGCATCTAATTGTGAACTAACAAGTTGTGGAAGAATTGAATTCTTTGATTTATGACGGATGACATCGGCGACATCTTTTGCTAATCCTTTTTCACATTTTTCTAAGATCCCTCTAATTTCAGGATCTTCTTCAATAATGCGACATGTATATTCTTCATGGGAACTATGTGCTAACAATTCAAAAGTATGGGAGTATGGCCCATGGCCAATATCATGAAGTAATCCTGCAAGCATGACAGTTAACTTCTCTTTTTCATTAAGAGCGTTTTTGATATCCGGTACTACATTCACCATTCTCCGAACAATTTCATAAACCCCCAACGAATGCGCAAAACGCGTATGATCCGCAGTATGGTAAACCATATAGGCTCCACCTAGTTGTCGTATTCTTCTTAATCTTTGAAACCACTTTGCATTAATACAATTCCAAATCACTTCATATTCCACATGAATATATCCATGAATTGGATCCCGCATTACTTTTGTTTCATGTAATTTTTTAAACATATTCTCATCCCTTTACTTTTTCTAATAATACAACTGCTTGCGCTAGAACCCCTTCTTCTCTACCCACAAAGCCTAGTTTTTCTCCACGTGTCGCTTTAACACTGATTTGATCGATTGAACACTCTAATACATCACTGTAATTCTTACGCATTTCTTCAATATAAGGTTTCATCTTAGGTCTTTCAATTAAGATTAAACTATCCACATTCTCTATTTGATATCCCTTTTCCTTCATCATCTTTTTGACTTCTTTCAAGATTATTAAAGAGTTTACACCCTTCCATTTTTCATCGGTATCCGGAAAGTGATGCCCTAAATCGCCTAAGGCAAGTGCACCTAAAATTGCTTCTGCGATGGCGTGAGTTAACGCATCCGCATCACTATGACCTTCTAAACCTTTTTCATGAGGAATCTTTACACCACCTAGGATTAAGTCTCTTCCTTCTACAAGACGATGGATATCTGTTGATTGACCAATACGCATAGTTAATCTCCTTGTACTAATTAGATTATATGCAATACGTGTTTTTCGCAAGTTATAATAGGTTTATGAAAAGGAAGATGGAATTACCAAAAGAAGTCTTATATTGTATAAAACAAATTGAACAGAACGGACAAGAAGCCTATGTGGTAGGTGGTGCAATTCGTAGTTTTTTACTTGGATTAGAGATTCATGATTATGATTTAACGACAAGTGCTTTACCAGAAGAGCTTCATAAGATTTTCATGAATGATAAAATCATCGATACTGGTTTACAACATGGAACCATTACCATATTAAAGAATCATCTTCCAATTGAAATAACTACCTTTCGAAAAGATATGACCTATGAAGATCATCGTCATCCAGATCAAGTTATCTTTACTTCTTCTTTAAAAGATGATTTAGAACGACGCGATTTCACAATGAATGCGATTGGTTTTCATCCAAAAGAAGGTTTTATCGATTACTTTGAAGGCACAAAAGATATTAAAGGAAAGATAATACGGACGGTTGGAAATCCATTTTTACGCTTTGAAGAAGATGCTTTACGAATCCTAAGGGCCTTACGTTTTTCAAGTGAATTGGGTTTTACAATTGAAGAAGAAACATCGAAAGCAATCCATTCCAAGAAAGATGATTTGAACTACATTGCAACAGAACGAATCTTAGTAGAATGGATTCGCTTATTAGAGGGCGATTATGCAAGTGAAGTGTTAAGAGAGTATCGGGACGTTATTGAAGTCTTTATAAAAGAACTTCAAGAATATCAGGAAGAGGATTGGGATAACCTATTGCATCTTTTATCCACTTCCCCAAAAGATTTTATGATTCGTTTCTCTCTT
>JAFWFT010000085.1 GCA_017515505.1 Solobacterium sp. | reverse complement strand
GAGATCATATTTATCATGAGATTAAGTCAGATATGGTGGATGATAACTATACAAGTATTATTAATGGTGGTATCGCCCCAACGTTCTTAGAAAAGGGAAAGACATACTATAGTTATGATGGTCATTACTTTTACGCTGATTCTAATATAAAAGAAATGATTGATGATTACCGTGCATCTTCTCGTGAACATAGTATTAATCCAAACGATCCACATTATGATTATTACCAATTTATTTCACATCGTACATTAACCAATGCGGATGTGAAAGATGTTGAGCGTTATTTTGATGAAATCATGGGAATTACAAATTCCATTGATCGCTTTAATGATGATGATAAAGATGCGATGGATGATACATTAACACGTTCTCAGTATTACCATACAGAAGATGCTTTTTGGCAATATCAATATGAATATGGTTCAAATGCATTAATGATGTTAGCGATTAGTGCTCAAGAATCTGGATATGGTAGAAGTTCATTAAGCTTTACGCGAAATAATTTATTTGGTCATGCAGCATTTGATACGGAAGAAGAATCTTCTACTTCGCGATATTTATCTGTTGAAAATTCAATTTATTCGCATGCGAAGTATTATATTTCAGGGAGTTTCAGTAGTCCATTAAAATCCCAATATCATGGTAGTTTCTTTGGGAATAAGTCTTCTGGAATGAATGTTGGATATACGACGGATCCTTATTGGGGAGAAAAGGCTGCAGCTTTTTATCGTACGATAGATGAATGGGTTGGAAGTGAAGACTTTCAAACCTATACATTAGGAATTAAAACATCCGAAGATTCCATCTTTATCTATCAATTTCCGGAGATTGATGCGAAGGTTTTATATGATAGTGGGAAGAATCCAGATATGGCTTTTGTCTTACTTGATACAATCGTGAAGGATGATCAAACGTGGTATAAGATTCAATGTGATGCAACGTTAAATGAAGATTCTGCAGTGGATTTATCTTATGATTATGACTTCGCTAATGATATTGGCTATATTCATGCGGATGATATTCAAATGATTCTAAATGGTCGTGGCAAAGACTTAACCTATCATCATGTGGAATTTGACGCCAATGGTGGAACATTCACAGGTGGGGCTTCAAGTATTATCTATGCGATACCAAATGGATATACTGCAATCGCAACTTCTCCAACAAAAGAGAATGCTTTATTTACAGGATGGGATAAAGAAACCACTAATATTTCTTCTGATACAACCTTTGTCGCGCAATATAAAGATGTTGATCATATTGAAATGAAAGAAATTCCTCAACAAGATTATGAAGAGAATGATCGTATTAATTTAAAAGGTGGAAAGGTTGAAGTTTATTATAAAGATGGAACAAGTGAAGAGTTTGTATTAACATCTTCTATGGTTTCAGGATATAACCTTGAACAAGATGGTAATCAAGAAGTTATTGTTCATTATGCAGGATGTACAACTTCTTATCCAATAACCGTTAGTGCTGAAAAAGACCATATTCGTACAGAAATTAAACAAGAAATATTAGAATACATTAATCAATATGGAGAAATAGAAGAATTTGATGAAGCAACATCCGAAAAGATTATTGCATTAAAAGAAAAGATTGATGAAAATGTATTGCCATATTTAACGCATGCGCAATTACGTAATTTTGATACCATCGTACGAAAAGCAATTAATAACCGTGTTCGTTATGTAATTGATAAGAATAGTTATAACTTAGGAGTATCTGGGTTATCTATTTCTGCTCCATTAGGCGATTCATTAGAAAAACCTTCCATTGTTGCGGATACCTATCGTGTACGTATTAGTGAGGGTATTTCTAAAATTGCAGAAGAAGAATTAGGTAAGAAGGCATCTTTCTTAGAAAATGACATAAAAGAATCATTCACAATTAACTTAAAAAAGAATTATGAAGATTTTCATTTAGATGGGCCCATTTTATTCTCCATTGATAAACCAGAGAATTCAGAAGAAGGAGAAGTCTTTAGTGTTTTATATTATGACCAAGATGATGGAGATATTGTGAAATGCTATACAAGACAAACTGGAAATTCGGTTACCTTTATGGGCAAAGGTTCTGGCGAATATATGGTGGTATCAAGAAGAACCTCAAATGAATATGCTGGTAATGATCCAGAAGAAGCAGTAACAGCTTCAACAGAGTCCTTTGACTTAGAAGCGATGTTTGTGAAGATTGCGATTGCTTCAATTATTTCTTTGCTGATCCTTCTTGGATTGCTATTTATCTTCCTAATGGGACGTAAAAAGAAAGTAAAAGAAAAACGTATCGAAAAAGAAGAAAAGAAGAAAAAAGAGGATAGTGAACCAAGTGTAAAAGAAGCGATTGATAAGTTTGAAACGGAAATGTTGAAACTAGAAGATATAAAACTTGAATCGGATAAACAAGATTCCTATATTTTCAAAAAAAGAAAAGAGTAATCACGTGAAAAACACATACGTATCTTTAGGTGAAATTACATATACTTATAAAGACCCAGGAGAAAGACTTATCAATAGTATTTCAAAAAGAGGGATTGCGATTCCTGTCCGTGTAACACAAATCGAAAATGGATATCTTTGTTTAGATGGGCATAAACGTTTATCGGCTTGTAGAGAATTAGCTAACCAGAATCCTAAATTTTTACGAATCCCTGTTCTAATCGTGAATAATTATTCAAAAGCAGGGGTAACGATTTGGGGGAATACCAAGAATCAACATTAATATGGAACGATTACAGAAAGTCATTGCGCAAGCAGGGATTGCTTCGCGTAGAAAAGCAGAAGAACTTATCCAAGAAGGTCGTGTAAAGGTCAATGGTGAAATTATTACACAACTAGGTTTTAAAGTGTCTTCAAAGGATGAAGTTCGAGTTGATGATAAAGCCATTCAAAAAGAAGAAAAAGTTTATTATTTATTAAATAAACCGAAGAAATGTGTATGTACGGTATCGGATGAAAAAGATCGTACAACCGTTCTTGATTATTTAAATGATGTGAAAGAAAGAATTTTTCCAGTAGGAAGACTTGATTATGATACAACAGGAGTCTTACTTTTAACGAATGACGGTGAATTTGCGAATGCACTTATGCATCCACGTAAACATATCGCAAAAACGTACCGTGTTACTATTCAAGGCTTACTAACAGAAACAGAAGCTCATCAATTGCGTCAGGGCATTGAACTTGAGGATGGAAAAACATTACCTGCTTCTGTTCATATTGAAAAACGTAATGTTCATAAAGAAAAAACAATCCTTCTTATCAAAATCTTTGAAGGTCGTAATCATGAGATTAAACGGATGATGGAATACTTTGGATATGAAGTGGTTCGTTTAAATCGAATTCAATATGGTAGCTTAACGGTGGGTTCTTTACGGCAAGGAGAATATCGTAAGTTAAGAAGCTTTGAAGTAAAAGAATTATTAAAGGAAGTTAAAGATTAATTCCATATTCTTCCAATTGTTCAAAAGAAGGATCGATATAAATCGTTTGATAGTGATTTAACTGTACCATTCCTGGTTTTGCGCCAGGAATCTTTTTAAGTTCTTTAATGGTTGTATAATTAACGGGCACACTAGAAGAATTTCTTCCCCCTGAATAACATGCGGCTAGGTTTGCACAAAAACGAATAATCTCTTCATCAAGATCTTTTGTATCAACAACCACATGAGCGCCATGGTAATCCTTTGTATGAAACCAGTAATAATCTTTCTTCGCCTTCTTAAATGTTAAATACTCATTTTGAAGGTTATTCTTTCCATAATAAACAATTGTATGTTCATCATATTGAATTTGGTGGACTTTAGGTGCTTCTTCTTTTTTCTTTTGTTTTTTACGGTGATTCTCTTTGATGTAACCACCACGAATTAACTCTTGTCGAATCTCTGTTGCGGTTTCAAAATCCGCAAGTTCAAGTTGTTCTAAAAGACCTTCAAAGTATTGAATTTCTTTTTCACAGATGACAATTTGTTCCTGAAGATACTGTTGTCCTTTTTTAAGCTTTCCATATTTGGTATAGCACTTTTGAGCATTCTTATTTCCATCGAGTTTTGGATCCAATGGTATTATTATGTCTTTTTCTGTTTCATAATCAAATAGGGAGATAGAATCTTTCCCTTTGGTATCTTTAATCTGATAGGCATATAGTAAATCTCCATATTTTCTCCATCTATCACAATCTACTGCTGCATCATATTCCGATAAAAGTCGTGGAAGCTTTTGTTTTTGATGTTTTAATTCTCGTTTTACAACACGGTAAATATTTCCAGATATATCTTTTACGCGTTCCTTTTCTTCTTTGTGATAATATAGGATTTCTAATCCTTCAAATAAAGGATAGGATTTTGTTTTTCCAATTGAAGTTAAATCAATACAATGAAAGACAGCTTCATTTTTATCATTTGCGATATATAAAGAATCACTTTCTTTAATCTCATTCATAATTTCTGAGAAGGTTTGAGAATGATTCAAACGATATTCAACTTCTTGTGATAGGAATGGAGAAAAGCCAGAGAATTGACTCGTTAAAGTTTGATTTGGATCGATGATTTGTTCAATAAAAGGATCTTTCTTAGTTTGACTAGGGGTTGGTTTAAACTGAGCACCTGGTTGAATTGTTCGTTTATTATTTTCAAATGGGGGAATACGCTTTAATGCATCAATAATGATATTTTCTTCATTTACTAAAATAAGATTTGCGTACTTACCCATGAGTTCAATATAAAGAGTCAGATTGATAGCATCGCCAATCATATCATGGGTTGTGATATTCATTTGACACCAACGATCATATTCAATTTGTTCTATGGATTGAATAATGGATCCTTCTAGATGTTTTCTTAATACCATGATGAAATTGGAAGGCTCAAAAGGAGTGGGATAATTCCGATTAGTAAGTAATAAGCGATTGTACATGGAGTGACAGGAGATTAATAATTGTTTCTTTCCGGAATGTGTATGTAATTGAAAAAGAACTTCTGTGGTAGAAGTTTGATAAATCTTTTGAATTCGAGCCGGTAAGATTTCTTGAATCTTAGGTACTAATTTATAAAGTAAGATACCATCTAATGCCATATTAGCCTCATTATACCATGATTGACGATTCGATTAATCCCATGTAAATTAAATGTATGCGGAGGGTATTATGACAAAAGGTTTATTGATTGTTATTAGTGGTCCATCTGGAGTTG
>JAFWFT010000084.1 GCA_017515505.1 Solobacterium sp. | reverse complement strand
TCCCCTTTACAACTTACCAAAAATATCCTATAATGAGAATGGTTCTCAATAAGGAGGAATAATGAAAAGAAGACAAACTCGTCAAAAAGACCTAATCTTAGATGTTATTCTCGGTGATGGAAAACATTATACAGCCGAAGAGATTTTATCTTTCGTTCAAGAAAAAGACTCTAGTATTGGTCTAGCAACTATCTATCGTAACTTAGGATTATTCTGCGAAGAAGGTAAAATCCAAAAGATCGAAAAAGATGGTGTTTGTATTTATGATGGGAATCCAAAACCACATGATCACTTTATTTGTGTACGTTGTCATTCAATTGAGGATATTAAAGATGATTATAACGAATCATTAGATAAGGTAACACAACGATCTGTGAAAGGAACCATTTTTCATCATTCCACAACTTTTGAAGGATACTGCGAAACATGTATGAAACAGGAGGAGAAAACATGGAACTAAAAGGTAGTAAAACAGAAAAGAATTTACAAGACGCTTTCGCTGGTGAAAGCCAAGCAAGAAACAAGTACACTTATTTTGCTGAAAAAGCTCGTGAGGAAGGTTACGAACAAATCGCTAACATCTTTGAAGAAACAGCTCGTAACGAACAATTACACGCTATGCAATGGTTCAAAGCTCTCTGTGGCGGAGAAATCCCAACAACAGCTGAATGCTTAAAGATGGCTGCTGAAGGTGAAAACTATGAGTGGACAGACATGTATAAGAGAATGGCTGAAGAAGCTCGTGAAGAAGGTTTCACAAGAATCGCAGCACAAATGGAACTCGTTGCGAAAGTTGAAAAAGATCATGAAGATAGATACAACACATTATTAGCTAGAGTTACAGATGGTAAAGTATTCGAAAGAGAAGAAGCTGTATTATGGCAATGTGAAATGTGTGGTTACACAACAGAAGCGACAAACGCTCCTAAGGTTTGCCCACTATGTGGATATAAAGAAAGTTTCTTCGAAGTTAAGAAGACAAACTTCTAATTGTAGTAAAAGAACTCCTGAAATGTCAGGAGTTCTTTTGTTTCTATTCTTCATTTTTATTTTTTTTATCTTTCTTATCATTCTTACGGCTAAAGAATTCTTTTATATCAGATAGTTTAATCTTTAACTTAGAGAAATAATTTCTAAAGTCTTTTGGAAGAATATTCCATATCCACCTTAACACAAAGAATAGAGGTACAAAGACAATCACAAATGGAATAATACGAACAACGAGAAGAATTGCTTGTTGAACTAGGTAAATAAAGAATTCCCATGACCATTTAAAGGTTGAAACAAGTCTCTTCCAGAAGTTTGATATGACTAGTCCAGATTCTTCTGGTGTATATTCCATTACTTCTCGAATATCAATATAAACGGTTGATAATGCAACATCTGTATCCATTATATTTCTTTCGTTTTCACTTTGACGTAACTGTCTTTCCACTTCACTTAAACGTGATTCAATCACAATCATTTCTTCAACCGTTTGTGCTGTTTGCATCATTTCTAATAAACGCTTTTGTTGAATTTGATACGATTCGATATCCGTTGAAACACTATTATAACGACGTGTTATATTTTCTACATTTGTGGAACGTTGAATAACCTTTCCTGTTCCTTCCATCTCTTCTAAAAATTTTGCGAAGTCTTTTGTTGGAATACGTACCGTTAGATAAATTGATTTTGTTCCACGAGTTTTCTTATAATCCGTTGCGTACCAATTGTATGCGTTATCTGATTCTTGTTCTTCTTCGATAATCCCACTATATTGCTTAATGAGATTTCTCATATTCTTAAGTGTATCTTCATACTTTAATGTTTCAATTGATAAAGACCCAGTATAGACAAGTTTTTGTTCGGTTTGTACTTCTTCTGCCCAATCCTCAATTGCCTGCATACTTTCTTCGAGATATGCTTCTTCTGTTTTTTCATCATATGTAGCGATTCCGCCTGCCGCAGCTTGGGGAACTGAACTGTTGCTATCACTTGTCATGGCGCCACTACTTCTACCACATCCTACAAATAAAACACATGCAATAAGTATCCAGACAAATAAGAATCCTTTACTAATCTTTTTCATTTTTTCACCTCCACTTACTACTTAACAATCTTTGTTAAGAATGCTTCCCATTCTTCTTGTGTCAATGCTTCTTTAACAGTAATGATATGTTCTCCATCATCTTCCCACCATCTTACATCCGTTCCATCTTTCATAATCCCAATACTTCTTCCATGAATGGTTAAATCTGCTTCAACATGTTCTTCATATTCATCTGTAATGAAAAGAGTCAATTCGTTATTTTCACCAATATAATGGATTCCATCTTCTTCTTTTTTAACTTCAATTACTTCAAATGGACAAGATTTCGCAATGCTATCATTGATACTGCCTTCTTCTTTGCTTTCTTTTAAAGGAGTATGTACACCCTCCATATATGTCTCATAATCATAGCGTACAATCTCTTTTGCGATTGCCACAAGTCTTTTATCTTCTCTTCCTTCCACACATGTTTGTAGTGTTAACATATAATCTTCAATCTTTAATGGAACCCCTGTATCATAGAATTCATATTGTTTTAATGTATTGGTATATAAATTGAAGTATTCATCGTCATATTCAATTAAATTATATTGCAACTCATCTGGTGTATATTGAAGATCATCAATGGTGATAAGTGGACAATCAAAGATGACAGCTAATTGATAATAACGAATATCATTCTCTGTTACAAAAGTAATATATTTATTGGCCTCATAATTGTTTTCATCACGCAGTAAATCAATTGGCGTAAACATTAATGTACGATCACTTGAGTACGATTCATACACATAATGTCCATAGATAATCGTATTTTGATCTCCGTCATCAATCCCATTTCGAAAATCCATAAACGCACTGCCAACCGGATCATATTCCATTGTTTCCCAATTTGTTCTTATATATTTATTATTTGTTGGATCATAAACAACTGGCTGATGAATAATACCACTATTAAAATATAATGTTCCAACAATCTCATCATTAATCGCATGATTCTTTACATATTCATCATGTAGTTCCATAATCTTTTCCCTTGGAAGTTCATATGGTTCTAATGCGATTGGCTCTGCAGTTGGTACTAGCGTAGGTGTTGGTGTAGGAGATCCTTCTTCCTTTGGTTTCAACATCTTCCAAACGAATAGTCCTACAATCAAAACAAGTAGTCCTATTAGAATACCTACTGTTATTTTTACACTCTTTTTTAGTCTTCTTTTCTTTGTCATTTTAATGTCTCACAAAATTCTTTTAGTCTTTTTAATCCATCCTCTAAGGTACTTCTAGGACACGCTAGATTTAACCGCATGAATGTATTACCCATTTTCCCATAGGTTTCTCCTACATTCAAGTATAACCCTGTTTCTTTACGTAATTGGGTATAAAATTGTTGACTATCTAAATCTGTTTTTGAAATATCAATCCATAGTAGATACGTTGCGTGAGAATGAACAGTGGATAGAAGAGGGATTTCTTTTTCAATATATTCATTTGCGTATGTTCGATTTTCAAACACATACTCTCGCATTTCTTCTAGCCAATTTTCACATACCTCATACGCACTTGTCGCAATAACACTAAATGCATTTGGTGAAGCAATGCTATCTTTTATTAACTGTCCTTGTATGATAGAACGGTATTCTTCACTTGGAATGAATAAACAAGAACTTTTTAAACCTGCTAGATTAAAGGTTTTTGTTGGAGCGACACAACAGATACAGTTCTCTTTATCAATTGATATATAAGGTGTATAGGTATATCCAGGTTCTGTAATATCACAATGTATTTCATCACTAATGACAATGACATTATTCTCTTTCGTAAGTTTTGAAATCTTTTCTAATTCTTCTTTTGACCAAATATTACCCGTTGGATTATGTGGATTACAAACAATTAAAAAACGGTTTTCTTCTTTCTTGAGTTCCCTTTCTAATCGTGCATAATTGATTTCATATTGATGATTCTCATAAATCATTGGACATTCCACAACTTCATGATTACTATTTTGAATAGCAAAAAAGAACGCACTGTAAACAGGTGTTAATAAAACAACCTTATCACCAGGTTTCCCTAGTGCACGAAGAATGGAAGTGATTGCGGGTACAATCCCTGCACAAAATACAAGCCACTCTTTTTCTAGAGAAATATGGTAGCGTTTCTTCCACCAATTTTGATAGTTGATTGCCCACTCATCTGTTACATAGGAATACCCGAAAATTCGTTGATTCACTCTTTGTTGGATGACTTTTAATAATTCTTCTGGAACAGGAAAATCCATATCCGCTATCCACATTGGCAGTTCATTTTCTTCCACATGCCATTTCACAGAATCCGTATTTCTACGATTTATTACTTGATCAAAGTTGTATTTCATATTTCGCTCCTTTAAGAAATGGGTAAACCAATTGATTTACCCATCCTTCATTATCTTGATTTGTAATCGACCCAGGATGGCGTACCCGCAATCCATTCATTTCCACCAATACGGTACCATACATAGCCACCACTATTTGTGGTTTCATATACATCATAAACTTTTCCATTCACTGCTTGTCCTAGCCGTGCACTTTGAATGGATGCGTTTGCACGAATGTTTAAGTTATCCACCCGTACGGTTACACTTCCAATCACACTTCCCGAAGAAGGAGTTGTCACATTTGTTTCAATGCTTCTTTGTGCATCTTCATAGGTTACCCATTCTTTCTTACCCGCAATCCATTGGTTATCCCCAATCTTATACCAGGTATATCCTTGATTATAATAGCTATCAAAGACATCATAGGTTTTCCCATTTTCTGCTTTTCCAACTCTTGAACCATACGTACTGAAGGTTGAACGAATATTTAATTCATCCACATTAACGGTTACTTTTCCTTTGGTTGTAATTGTTGTAGTGGAAGAGTTTACTTGTGGAGATGGAGTCACTTGAATATTTGGCGAATCATTTTGAGTGGTTGTTTGAGAAGATTCTTTATAAGTTACCCATTCTGGTTTTCCCGCTATCCATCTACCTTGTCCAATACGATACCATGTATATCCACCGTTCTCTTTTTGTTCATAAACGGGATATGTTTTCCCATTCTTCACATTTCCAATTCTTTGACTGGCTGTGGAAGCTTCACTACGAATGATTAAACCATCTACTTTCACCGTTACTTTTCCTTTCGTATTTGCTTTCTCACGGATCATTTCTTCTGTAATTTCTGTATAAGCTAGTTCCGGTTTTACATCATCAATGAGTTTATCATCATAGACCATTTGGGTTGATAAGCCTCCATCGAGCCTTAATGCTTCACTAACACCAAGTTCTCCCAAGAAAGATGTGATACGACTTTCTGATACAGAACCATACAGTGTGATTAATAGATATTGTTTATTTGGTTTTTGCGCAAGAATTGTGACAGCACGACCAATTGTATGATAGTTAACTCCACCATGATCTCCATGTGTAATATCTTGTTGAATTCCATTTGCGTAATACGTGAAAGAACCTGAGATTCCATATTCCGCATTCACACGATAGCCACTCCACCATGTCCATAAATCATCCCCATGCCAATCACCATTCTGCCAACCATGATAGCGCAGCGTCATAGTTGTGCCAGTGATATATGCAGTCGCAAAACCACTTCCATATGCTGGTACATTTTCCTCTCCATGCCATGTCGTCCATGCATGATGTCTTCGTAATGCGCCAACAGGGCGTCCATATTCATACGAACCATTTGCGAAATATCCCGCATTGATTCCTCCTGCATAGGTATATCCTTTATTAATGATTTCTTGATCAATTAATGTATTAAGCGCTTTTGGCGTTTCACTATAATCAACTTGTAAAATAGTATTCTCATTTGGTGTGACTCTTAAAATATCATATTCAACACCATCAATCATTCCTTGTTCATGAGTTGCGTTTGGTTTTGTTCCATTCTTTGTATAGATATTAATTGCGGTACTTACTTTTCTTTGTAATGCATAGGTTTTTTCTTCTTCATCCCATCCCATCACGACTTCTTCTGCGTAAATAGGTGAAACAAAATGCGTTAACACGAGTCCTAAAAGACTCATTATCGCAATCGTTTTTACTACAATACTTTTCTTTTTCATCATTTGATAGTCTCCCGCAACAATACTTCTATATTATATTTCCTTATTTATTTACGACGCAAGATAAAAGGGTTCGTAAACATGATAGAATAAATAGTATGATTAAAGGTATATTTTTTGATTTAGGTTGGACACTTATGAAACCTGAAACAGGTGATTGGATGTTAACAAAAAAGTTTAGAAAGTATTATCCACTTTCAGTTCAAAATAAAGTGGATTCAAAAGTATGGAATCAAGCTCTTGCATTAGCATCTCAACCTCTTATTGATCACCACTTGATGTCCACAAGAGAAGAAGAGTTAGAAGCATTTACCAATTTCTATTATGACTTATGTTCACATGCCTCTTTATCAATCACAAAAGAAATCGCAAGAGAGATTGCGTATGATCGTACCTATCATTATGAAAAATATGTCATGTTAGATGGGGCAAGAGAATTATTAGAAACCTTACATTCGATGCATATAAAAACATCTATTCTTTCTGATACATGGCCTAGTATGGTTAATATCATTCAAGAATTGGGTTATGAAGATTTATTTGATAGTTATACCTATAGTTATCAATATGGCGTTTATAAACCAAATCCAATACTATTAGAAGCCGCATTAAAGAACATGGATTTACCACCAGAAGAATGTATGTTTATGGATGATTTAGAAGAAAACATAATCGCAATGGAAAAGTATGGTGTTCATCCTATTTTATCGTGTGCGAAAAATCCTAGCTTTGTGCATCCGACGATTCCTTGCGCCAAAGAACCTTTAGACATTTTAGAATTCATCAAACTTTTATAAAACTTTTTTTGGCTTATATTATAATGAGTATTAAGTAGTAAGGAGTTTCTTCTCTATGGCTAGTAAATATTGTGTTAATTGTGGAACATTATTAAAAGAAGGCTTTGCATATTGTCCGATTTGCGGAACACAGGCTGTGATTATGCCTGTTTTAGAAAAGACAGGATCTTTTGAAGTTGCGAAAGAAGAAACTATTGAGGTTGAAAAGCCGAAAGTACAAGAACCTAATAATCAAGAAATAATTAGACAAGAAGAAACAAATACAAAACATGATGATGAAACATTAAACTTCCCTACATTCATTAATCGCCCTGTTATCACATCTGAAGATCACACAACTGATGATGATCCTTATTCTTTATTTCATACCCAAACAAACTCTACGCCAACCCAACCAGATCCATATGTGAATGAGCCTACACATGTTCAAAACTATAGTATCCATCCACCAAAAAAAGAAGAATTACCAGATGAAGAACCTCTAAGAAAAAAGAAGAGAATTTGGCCACTTGTATTACTGATTATTTTACTTTCATGTATCTTAGTATTCTTAGATTTATTTATCTTTAAACCAAGTGTCCTTAATAACGGGATTGATTTCGTTAATAATACATTCAACACGAATTTTGAACATGTACGTGAAAGAAAAGAGGAAGAAATAGAACCAACACCTTCTTTGACTCCTTCTGCAACACCTATACCAACGCCTACCCGAACACCGACTCCTACGCCAACGCCGACTCCTACCCCAACCCAAACACCAGAACCAACTCCTACACCAATCCTTTACACAAACGATGAAGTACGAGACTTCTCCATGGCATACTTTCATTACTTCTATAATGATTACATACGTTGCACAAATGATGGCCAAATACGAAATGTTCAAAACATCACACAAGAAGTTGAAGACTACTTATATAATCGTTATAAACAATACAACGAAGGCTTCGTCTTCACCATCCAAAAGATTTGGTATGATTATGATTCCGCAAAAGTAACCGAAGACAATGGACTTTATATTGTAACATTCAATGCTGGAGCTAACTTAACCCATCAAAGTGGCGGCACAAAAGAAAGTCATCCAAAGTTCCATGTCACTATGATTGTT
>JAFWFT010000083.1 GCA_017515505.1 Solobacterium sp. | reverse complement strand
TTTTAGGTGCCTCAATTGGCTTCTCATCTTCAAACTCTTCTTCGATGATTTCTTCGTCTTCGAATAAGATGTTCTGTAATTTCTTAAGCATGCATATCACCTTACCTTATCCATATTATTTTATAGTATTTTTTTTATAATGTTAAGATTTCAATCCTCTTTTGTATCTTTTTCTTCACTCTCTTCTGGTTCTATCTCTTTTTGATTTCCTGTATTAGTTTGTCCATCTTCAATAATCTCATCCCCAATTGTATATATTCCAGAACTTTGTTCATTGGCAGTTTCCACATCCACAAAGAGTTGTTCAATAACACCACTTTCTGGTGCTAAATTCTGGAATAATTGGATGGCTTCTTTCTTATTAGAGATGACTTGTTGGCGCGAGAAAGTCGATACAACAAGTTCTCTATCAATATGAATGGAACGCGCAATTCGCATCATAACTTGAACCATTTCAACGGCTGTGTACTTATCACAAATCGAATAGAAATCGATTGTATCTGAATGAAATAACACAAGTACTCCATTATGGATTTGATATAAATTAACTGTATATGGATGAATTTCTTCATCATAGTTACTATATTCTCCTTCGTTTTGTGCAATTAATGGTAATTCTGAAAGCTTTAATCCTTCTACTAAATCATTTGGGTAAATCGAAGAACGAATAATCCCTGATACATTCAAATTAAGCACAAAAGGATGATTCATATAGTTAAATGTATTACTGGTTTGTGAAGATGTAATTCGACCAACAGATGGCTCTAAATAATAAGAATAATATTTATGATTGTAGATTGGTTTATCTACAGGCAATGTGAAAACATATTCAATCTTTTGATTCAATAGTCCATTTAAATCTTCAGGATAGTTTGTGCATCCCAATAAGCATAAACTAAGTAGTAATAAGACAACTCTTTTCACGATAAAATTATATCTCATTCTTTATTAATAATCACAGGTTTCGCAATCAAAAGGTAGATTGGTTGTCCCAGTTCCATAAAACGACGCTCATATTCTGTTATCGCATCTTCATCATGTTTTTGACGACGATAGTCAACGGATAATTCTGTTAATGTAAAACCGTTTTCTAGAAAGTAGATAATGGATGATTCAAATAAATCCTTATTATCTGTTTTCATACGGATATATCCATTTACACTAAGTAATACCTGATACATTTCTAGAAACTTTTTCGATGACAATCTTCTTTTATGTGTATATTTTTTGGGCCAAGGATCTGAAAAGTTTAGATGAATCACATCAATTTCCCTTTTTTCAAACCACTCTAAAAGATTACTTGCATCATTCACAATCATTCGTTTACGATTATTGTTTACATATTCTTCAAGCGATTTCTTACAAGCAACAGCGGCTGCACTCACATCTTTTTCAATGGCTACCCACCCTGTTTCTGGATACATTTCTGCCATCGTATTGAAATAATCTCCCTTACCACACCCAATTTCAACATGGAGTTTTTCACAAGAAAGAACTTCTTTCCACTTTCCTTTCATCTCAATAGGATCACGAAACGCAAAGGAAGAATGTTCTTCAAGATATGGTTCTGCCCATTTTTTCTTACGCATTCTCATACTGGTTTATTCCTAAAAAGAAGAGGATTACTCCTCTTCTTTCTTACGAAATACTCGTTTTTCAATCGATGCATCGTTACTTTCATTATTTGAAGAGTGGCGATTAAATGATTTATTCGATTTTTTATTCTCTTCATAGTTTTCAGGTTTTGGGGTTAATTCTCTAGCAGATACTTTTACTTTACCAGTTTGTTCATCAACATTGATAACCTTCACTTGAATTTTATCTCCAACATGAAGAACATCACTGATTTTATTTGTTCTTTCCCAAGAGATTTCACTAATATGAAGAAGTGCATCGGTTCCGCTGAATAAAGTGACAAATGCATAGGAATCTCTAATTTCACTTACTGTCGCATCATAAACATCCCCAACTTTTGCTTCACGTGTAATATCTTCAATGATTCCTTTAGCCTTATCAATCATTGCTTGTGACATATGATAGATACTAATCTTTCCATCATCATCGACATTAATCTTAACATTATCACAATCTTGGATAATTTGATTAATTGTCTTTCCACCAGTACCAATCACATCACGAATCTTATCAACAGGAATTTGTAAGGAAGCAACCTTTGGTGCATATTCAGAAACATGATCTCTTGGTGTATTAATCGCTGTTTCCATATTATCTAAAATTTCCATTCTTCCTTTATGTGCTTGCGCGAGAGCTTCTCGTAATATTTCTTGTGTAATTCCTTCAACTTTGATATCCATTTGTAGAGCTGTAATACCTTCTCTTGTACCCGCAACTTTGAAGTCCATATCTCCATAATGATCTTCCATACCTTGAATATCCGTAAGAATAGAATATGTATTTCCAGTTGTGATTAAGCCCATCGCAACACCTGCTACCATCGCTTTAATTGGAACACCTGCTGCCATTAAAGACATCGTTCCTGCACAGATACTTGCTTGCGAACTAGAACCATTGGACTCTAATACTTCAGCGACTGTACGAATGGTATATGGGAATTCTTCTTCGGTTGGTAATACCTGTTTAAGAGCTCTTTCGCCTAAAGCCCCATGTCCTATTTCTCTACGACCTGGTGTACCCATGCGACCAACTTCACCAACCGAGAATGGCGGGAAGTTATATTGATGCATAAAGCGTTTCATTTCAACGGTTGTCACATCATCGATGATTTGATAATCATCTAAAGAACCTAATGTCGTAATGGATAATACTTGCGTTTCGCCACGTGTAAATAAAGCACTTCCATGAACACGAGGAATCACATCCACTTTACTGTCAAGGGGACGAATTTCATCTAGCCTTCTTCCATCTGGACGAATCTTTTCCTCTGAAATTAAACGTCTAACTTCATTCGCTTCAATTTCAACACAGTATTCTTGTGCTTGTTGAATGGCTTTTGCTTTTTCGTTATCGTCTCCCCATTTCATAGATGTACCAACTTCATTCTTCATCTTTTCAATAAGTTCATCGATTTTCGCATAACGTTCAAGTTTCTTCTTAATACTAACGGCTTCTTGAATATCGGCTTTACCATGTTCATCAATATAGGATTTAATTAATGGATTCACTTCATAAAGTGTTACTTCCATCTTTTCCTTTGCACATTCTGTGATGATTTCTTC
Source organism: Solobacterium sp. (assembly GCA_017515505.1). Classification (GTDB taxonomy): domain Bacteria; phylum Bacillota_I; class Bacilli_A; order Erysipelotrichales; family Erysipelotrichaceae; genus Bulleidia. Next base: position 24,891 of record JAFWFT010000083.1, on the reverse strand, counting down.
TTGAATGGAACAGAGTTCTTTAATTGCTTCATGGCCAACCGCGAGCGCTTCAAGCATTTCTTCTTCTGTCACTTCTTTTGCACCTGCTTCAACCATGTTGATAGCTTCTTTTGTACCCGCAACAGTTAAGTTGATGGTTCCTCTTTCAAGTTCTTCTTCCGTAGGGTTAATGACTAGTTGTCCATCAACCTTTCCTACAATAACACCTGCGATAGGTCCATTGAATGGAATATCCGAAATACATAATGATAAAGACGCACCAAACATCGCTGCCATCTCTGAACTAGCACTCGGATCAACGGATAATACCGTATTTACAACTTGTACTTCATTTCGAAATCCATCTGCAAATAATGGACGAATTGGTCGATCAATTAATCGAGCTGTTAAAGTCGCATGTTCACTAGGACGTCCTTCTCTTCTTAAGAAACCTCCAGGAATCTCCCCAACTGAATACATCTTTTCGTTGTAAAGCACTGTGAGTGGAAAGAAATCTGTATCTTTCGCCTCATGACTAGCTGTCGCAGCACTTAAAATCGTTGTATCGTTATAACGTATAAGTACTGATCCTCCAGCTTGTTTTGCGAGTTCTCCTGTTTCGACTGTAATTGTCTTACCATGGAAATCCCAACTTCTCTTAAATTTTTCCATTTTCTTCTACCTTTTCTCTTTTCCCTTTAAATATTCAACTTTTGTATTCTATCATAGACATATAAATATTTAAAGTATATATAAAAAGAATGTTTCCATTGAAACATTCTTTTACCAAAATATTTGATTTATGCTTCCGTTTTCCATAATCCATGAAGATTACAGTATTCATAAACAGCGATTGCTTTTTCTTCTGCATAGAAATCTGCCTTTGGTTCATCACCCGGATTTAAATAAGCAATGCGGAATCCTTTATCGGTTTCCAAAGCTATAAATTGAATATAGTGTTCTTCTGTCATGGGATGATCAACAGAACCTACATTTACAGTTAGCTTACTACCTTCCCTTGTAACAACAGGAACATGTTTTTCCGTTGCCGCATCTGTTGTATTAGCAGTTAATAATTCCATTTCTTCCCCACAACATAGGGTTGGACAAGCAGAACCTTGCAGTTCAACAACCATTTTTTTGCACTTATTACAACGATAAACTTTTAATTCTTTCATACGTATACCTCCACCCTCATTATACAAAAAAATGGGCTTTATCGCCCATTCTTTTCCTACTTTCTTAAGCCTAGTTTCTTAACTAGATCACGATATCTATTAACATCACTGTTCTTTAGATATTCAAGCATTTTTCTTCTACGACCAACCATCTTCATTAGACCACGAGAAGAAGAATAATCTTTCTTATTAATCTTTAAGTGTTCTGTTAAACGGTTAATTTGTTCTGTTAATAAAGCAACTTGTACTTCAACAGAACCAGTGTCACCACTTGTGCGACCAAAATCTTTAACGATTTTTTCAACTACTTCTTTTTCTAACATTTTTATACCTCCATATGTTGTTATGTTCTGTACCAAGTCATACGTTGAGGTTGCGTAGAACCTAGTACAAAAGCAAGTTAGATATTATCATTGATTCATAAAACATGCAAGGCCTATATGTAGTATTCCAAAATCGTATTAAGGATTGGATATCCTTTTTTACTACATCGCACATACATTCCATCATCCTCAATGAGTCCTTCTTCCATTAATTTCTGATTTATTTCTCCAAATACAGAATCCAATGATACACCAAATTGTTGTTGGAAGCCATCTTTTGAAATTCCTTTTTTTAAACGTAATGACATCATCAACATTTCAAACATTTCGTCTTTTTTTGTTAAAGGAATCTCTTCTCTTTTTGTAGGATTCTTAAGATAGGATTGTACAACTTTTGTATGATCATAGCGTTTATGATTCTCTTTTCCACTCGCTCCACAAGAATATCCATAGAAATCTTTATACTGCCAATATGCTAGATTATGCTTTGATTCTTTCCCTTCTAAACAGAAATTAGATATTTCATATTGATGATATCCTTCCTTTTCAAAGCGTTGAATCAAGTATTCATACATATTCGCCTCTTCATCTTCACTTAAAGATTGAATCCCTTTCTTTTCAAAGACTGTTCCTTCTTCTATGAGTAAACTATAGATTGAAATATGCGATGGTTTTAATTCTAAAACATGATCCACGGTTTCAATCAATTCTTCCATTGTTTGATTAGGTAAAGAATACATAATATCAACCGCAATATTCTCAATTCCTACACTTCTTAATAGATTGATACAGTTCACGACATCCACAAACCGATGGTGACGATTCATGAATGAGAGATGATGGTCTTGATAAGCTTGAATACCAACACTCACACGATTAATCCCATGTTTAACTAAAATCTCAGATTTTAAAAGCGTTAAAGTCTCTGGATTAATTTCGATAGTATATTCAAATACATCTTTACGATAGGAATCCAATAATTGAAGAAAGGATTCTAAATTGTCATCATCTAAAGATGTTGGAGTTCCTCCTCCAATATAGATAGTTTTTAATGGTATTTGAATGGGATAAAAAGAAAACTCTTTACGAAGAGCTTCTAACCATTCTTGGACAAGTTTTTCATTATAGAGCATATGACAAAAGTCACAATAAAAGCATATGGATTTACAAAATGGAACATGAACATATAAATGCTCCACTAGATTAGTTCTTCGTGTCATCATCCATTGATAAAACGGCCATGAATGCTTCTTGTGGAATCACGACAGACCCTACTGCCTTCATTCGTTTTTTACCTTCCTTTTGTTTCTCTAATAGTTTCTTTTTACGACTAATGTCTCCCCCATAACACTTCGCTAAGACATTCTTACGAAGGGATTTAATATTTGTTCGTGCAATGACTTTACCACCAATCGCGGCTTGAACAGGAATCTCAAATTGTTGCTTGGGAATAAGTTCTTTTAAGCGAATAGTGATATCACTACCTCGATGGTAAGCTTCTGATCGATGCACAATGACACTTAATGCATCTACTGCTTCCCCATTCAATAAGATATCCATTCGTACTAAATCTTGTTTACGATAATCTAATAATTCATAATCTAAAGATGCATATCCTTTTGAACAAGATTTTAAACGATCAAAGAAATCAAAGATAATTTCCGATAAAGGAAGTTCATATATAATTAGATTTCTTCCATTATCTATCACATCCATGGATTTATAGATTCCCCGTTTTCCTTGTGCTAATTCCATTACAGAACCAATATATGCATCCGGAACCATGATTTCTGCTTTGACATATGGTTCTTCAATATGATCAATTTTAACAGCATCTGGTAGTTTCGCAGGGTTATCAATTTGTAACATTGTATGATCAGTTAAATAAACATGGTAGATAACCGAAGGTGCTGTACAAATTAAATCAAGATTATATTCTCTTTCTAAACGTTCTTGAATCACATCCATATGAAGTAATCCTAAGAAGCCACAACGAAATCCAAAACCTAAAGCTTGCGATGTTTCTGGTTCAAATTGCAAGGAAGCATCGGATAGTTTTAACTTCTCTAATGCATCATGAAGATCTTCATATTTTTGGGCATCCGAAGGATACAAGCCACAATAAACCATTGGGTTTAACTTTCGATAGCCCTCTAATGGTTTATCTGCAGGTTTTGAAACATTCGTGATGGTATCACCAACTTGAATATCTTGAATGGATTTAATGGACCCAGCTAACCATCCAACATCACCACAATCTAATTTCTTTGTTTGAACTTCATGCGGATTGCGAATACCAAGTTCTAAGACTTCATATTCTGCACCTGTCTGCATAAAGCGAATCTTATCACCAACTGAAATAGAGCCTTCACGAACTCGTAATAGCGCAATGACTCCACGATAAGAATCATAGAACGAATCAAAAACTAATGCTTGAAGTGGCTTATTAGAATCTCCTTTAGGACTAGGAATTTTATGAACAATTTGTTCTAAGACTTGATCAACATTTTCTCCACTGCGTGCACTAATCATTGGCGCATCCGAACAATCTAACCCAATGATATTTTCAATTTCTTTTTTTACTAAATCCGGTTGCGCATTATTCATGTCACACTTATTAATAACAGGAATAATTTCTAAGTCATTATCTAAAGCAAGATACGTATTTGCCAGCGTTTGGGCTTGAACTCCTTGGGTCGCATCAACCACTAAGATAGCTCCTTCACATGCCGCTAACGAGCGAGAAACTTCATATGAAAAATCAACATGACCTGGAGTATCAATGAGATTAAAGATATATTCTTCTCCATCTTTCGCTTTATATTTAAGTTGTACAGCATTTAATTTGATGGTAATGCCTCTTTCTCTTTCTAACTCCATATCATCTAGAAACTGCATTTTCATATCACGCTCACTGACCGTTTCGGTCATCTCTAAAATACGGTCTGCCAACGTTGACTTCCCATGATCAATATGAGCGATAATACAAAAGTTTCTAATCTTACTTTGATCCATTCTTATTCAAATACCTTCCCAATATAACTTCTTCCTAAACCATTCATAAACGCATCTGCATCCATTTTATTCTTACCTTCTAATTGAAGTTCATAAACTTTTAAAATCCCATTCTTAGCCGCAATTTCTAAGGCGTGGTCTTTTAAACCGAGAATGGTTCCTTCTTGATAGGTATGATTGATTACTTCCTTACGAACTTTATAAAACTTCATTCGTTTCCCTTCAATCATTCCATAAGAAATAGGCCAATCGATACAAGCACGAATATGGTTATAAAGTACATTGATTTCTTCATTCTTAAAAGATACAAACTCATCTTCTTTTGAAATATTACGAGCGATAACAACACCACTTTCATCTTGTGCTTCTCCAGGAAGCTCTCCATTTAAGTAGCGTGGTAATTCTTCTTTTAAGAGTTCACAGCTTACCTTTCTTAGTTTTAAATTCAAGGTTTCGGTTGTATCATCATCATCGATTTGAACGATTCTTTTGGCATAGACTTTTCCTGCATCCATGGCTTTCACCATTTCCATCAAACAGACACCTGTTTCCTTATCTCCTGCCCAAATCGCATGATGGACAGGTGCACCACCTCTATATTTTGGAAGTAAGCTAGGATGAATGTTTACACAACCATATTTTGGTTCTTTTAAAATTGTTTCTGGAACAATTTGTCCATAGGCACAGGTCACAATTAAATCTGGTTGATAGTCAAGAACATTCTGGTATTCTTTACTTAGTTTTTCGGGTTGTAAAACCGGAATATGAAAAGAATCTGCTAGTTCATGAACTGGCGTAGGTTTAATCTCATGTTTACGACCAGATGGTTTATCGGGCTGAGATACAACAGCCACTACATTGTAGTTTTCTTCTACCAGTGTGCGTAGAATATCAGTCGCAAATACAGGGGTTCCAATAAATACAATTCGTACATTTTCCATAATCATTTCACTTCCATTTAAATATTATAGCGTAGTTTCGTTGCATTTTCAGTGTGGCTTTGTTATAATTCTCATTGTTCTGTAATAGGAGGTGTACACGTGGCTAATATTAAATCACAGAAAAAACGTGCTATTACTAATGCAAAAAGACAAACAGCAAATGTAAAAAAGAGAACAGAAGTGAAATCCGCTATTAAGAAAGTTCTTGTTGCTGTCGAAGAAAAAAATGCAGATGCAGCTAAGGCAGCATATGACAAAGCGAATTCTGTTCTTGATAAAGCATTAGTCAATGGTATTAAGAAAAAGAATTATGTTGCTCGTCAAAAATCTAGACTAGCGAAAGCTATTAATTCGATAAACTAATCACGATTCAATCGTGATTTTTTTCCATAAAGAGAGCTCTTTTTCATGCTCTTTTTTTGTCTTTGGATCATTTTTAGCCTTTTCAATAATCACTTCTAAATGATGAATTTGTTTTTGTACATATTCTTGGTAAAGATCTGTGTTTTTTTTCATAAGAATTGGTCCATGAATAAGTTCAATATCCGTATAGGATTCATGATTTTTCATGTTAAATACTACAATCGTATAATATTTTCCTCGATCATAAACAATCTCTTCATCTAAAATCGTATAGTGATTATCACTAATATACCTTCGTAAAAGTGGAACATCATCATTCACTTGTACGATTAATTGATCTAATGTCACTAGTCTTTGTTTAGCTTCTTCTAAAATGTGCATCGCCGTTAAAACACCCATCCCCGCAATAACAGCACAAGTAATATCTTCTGGAACATTTTCAAAACCATCTGAAAGTATCACTTGAATCTGATTCTCTAGATGTTTTTCTTGAATATTCTCTTTTGCACTATTTAAAGGACCTTTTTTAACATCACATGCATAGGCCCTCTCACAAGTTCCATTTTCAATTAATAAAATAGGAAGTTGTGCGTGATCGGTTCCTATATCAGCTACAATAGCCCCTTTTTTTACAAAAGAGGCTATTTTTTCAATTCGTTTATTCATTATTTATCAAAGAAATCCTTTAATCGTTTTGAACGAGTTGGATGTTTTAGTTTCCGTAATGCTTTCGCTTCAATTTGACGAATTCTTTCTCTTGTAACGTTAAACTCTTTTCCAACCTCTTCAAGTGTACGTGTTCGACCATCATAGAGGCCAAAACGTAAACGTAATACTTTTTCTTCTCTTTCCGTAAGGCCACTTAAAACATTATTAATTTCTTCTTTTAATAATTGGTTATTTGTATATTGGTCAGGAGATAATGCTTCTTTATCTTCAATGAAGTCTCCTAAGTGTGAATCATCTTCTTCACCAATTGGTGTTTCTAAGGAAACAGGTTCTAAAGCAATCTTTTGAATTTCACGTACTTTATCTGGAGAGATTCCTTCCATCTTTTCACTGATTTCTTCAGCGGTAGGGTCTCTACCTAATTCTTGAACAAGTTGTCTTTGAATTCGTGTTAATTTATTAATTGTTTCAACCATATGCACGGGAATACGAATGGTTCTAGCTTGGTCGGCAATTGCACGTGTAATCGCTTGACGAATCCACCATGTCGCATAGGTAGAAAACTTGAACCCTTTTGTATAGTCAAACTTTTCGACCGCTTTAACAAGCCCCATATTTCCTTCTTGAATTAAATCTAGGAATAACATTCCTCTACCAACATATTTTTTCGCAATGGAAACAACTAAACGTAAGTTACTAGATATTAATATATTTTTTGCTTCTTCATCTCCTTGTTCGATACGTTTTGCGATTTCCGTTTCATCTTCAGCTTTTAATAGAGGAACACGTCCAATTTCCTTTAAATACATCTTAACTGGATCATTGAGTTGTGCAGATGATTTAGAATTATAGTTAAAATCAATCGTTTCATCCGATGAATCATCTTTATCATCATCCAACATATCCACATCATCATCATCTAATCCTTCAATATCATCATCTTCTGTAATGGCAATATTGACTTGTTCGAACCACTCCCATAAGAACTCTAAATCATCATCTGATAAATCGAGGTGCTCCAAAGAACTCATAATATCTTTTTGGTAGATAACACGGTCTAAACGATAAACTCTTTGGAATTCTTCTTTGAGTTCATCTAAGGTTTTTAAAACCTTATGTTTTCCATCAATATGATAGATTTCAATCTTTGTGCGTTGTTTTGCCTCTCCCAAATATTCTTGATTAGAATCATTTTCCATTTCTTCTGGAATACTTGTGTGGAACTCTTCCATATATGCTTCTAATTCTTCATCGGTAGGTATTTCAGGGATTGTTGTTTGCGAAAGAAGATACTCCATATTCTTGAGTTTCTTTTCGTTTTGATAGAGTGCATCATTTAAAATCGATTCTAAAACCGTCTCTGCATATATTTCTTCGGTTCTAAAATCATTTTTCATGCGTAATGCATGAAGTCTACTTAATGGAGTTCCACAAATCATTTCATCTTTCTTTCTAGTTGTATTACTCTTCATCTAAATACCTCCTAAGTTCTACTAAACACTTTTTATATTCATCTAAGATGAGATTTCTACTTTCATCATTCAATGGTTGTGAGAGTTGTGCTTCATATGCGTCAGCTTGTTTTCGTTTTGCATCAATGTTTACTTTACGTATAGCGCCTTTCATAGCTGATTCTTCATACGGTAATTGATAGATCCAAGAAGTTACTAATTTCGTTATCAATTTACGAATTTGTTCATTCTTAGTGGTCTCAATTAGCTTCGCAATTTCAATCTCTTCCCCATGTTTTGTTGCATCAATAATCATCATTGCGAGTTCTTGATGGCACGGTTGATTTAAGTATCCTAGTTCATCTTTGAAATATTTAACAGCTTCAGGATATGCTAGCATCATTGTCAAAATTTGTTCTTCTGCTTCACTAGAACCATCTAGTGGTTTATGAAGTGTCGTTAATTTATCTTGCTTAATAGGTGTTTGCATTTTTCGATAATCCAAATGAAAGCCTGTTAATGTATTTAATTCATTTGTATAATATTGCCGATCCATTTCATCATCTAGAGAATTAATCTCTGCTTGAACTTTCTTTGCATACTCTTTCTTTTCTTCATAGTTATCAAAATTTGTTTGATTCTTTAAGAATTCCATCACAAATTCAATATATGTCTTTTCATCTTTTAATAAACGTTTGATTCCTTCTTCCCCTTCCTTATGGAAGATTTCATCTGGATCTAGTCCTGTTTGGTTTTTGATAATTGATACATCACAACCTAAACTACGTGCAAGTTTACTCGCTTTATAAGTCGCATTTTGGCCAGCTTGATCGCCATCATAGCAGAAGACAAGTTTCAAAGCCATATTCTTGAGTAAACGCAATTGTTCTTTTGTACATGCTGTTCCAAGTGTACATACACAATTATCAATTCCAGCTTTCGCAAAGGCAATCACATCCGTAACTCCTTCTGTGATGTAGACTTTTCCTTCTCGCCTTGCAACTTCTTTTGCACGATGTGCGTTATAGAGAAGTTTGCCTTTTTCAAAAATAGGTGTCTCTGTTGTATTGACATACTTGGATTGATTATTTGGATCAAGCGTACGCGCTGAAAAACCAATTGGATTTCCATCATAGTCATGTATAGGGAATGTGATTCTAGAAGAGAATACATCATGTAAGCCAGATTCACTCATTCTTATCACATTACAATCAACCATATCTTTTTCTTCATAGCCTTTCGCTTTCAAAAAATGTAAGAGCTTATCTTGGCTTGGATTAAATCCGATTTGAAATTTTTCACGTAATTTCGCATTGATTCCACGTTTTTCTAAATAAGTTAATTCTGTATGTGCATTCTGTGCATTTAATTCATACATTGTATAGTTAATGGTTTCTTGAAGAACTTTATAGAGTTTTTCCTTTTTTGGATCAACACTTTTCGTGGGTCCATTATCAATATTCAGTGGATATCCAATAATCGATGCGACTCGACCATCCGCTTCCACAAAAGATACCTTCTCATAATTCTGTACAAAACTAAAGACATTTCCACCTTCTCCACAGACGAAACATTTATAGATTTGTTTCTCTGGAGAAATCGTCATGGAAGGAGAATGGTCATCATGAAAAGGACATAGTGCCATGTAAGACTTGCCCTTTTTATGAATTTGGAGATATCGACCAATCACATCAACGATATCAGCTTTTTCGCGAACTGCATTTATAGCTTCTTCACTTATTCTTGGCATGTATCATCCTTAAAATTTAATTGCTTCAATAATCTTCTTTTTTATCTCTTCTAGTGTCAAACGTTCTTGTTGCATCGTATCACGATCACGAATGGTATATGTTTGATCGATGATTGATTGTTCATCAATGGTAATACAGAATGGTGTTCCGACTTCATCTTGACGACGATATCTCTTACCAATAGATCCAGATAAATCTTTTACGGTCTCAAAATATTGTGAGAAATCTTTACGAATCTCTTCTGCAAGATCGTTATAATCCTTATTAAGTGGTAATATAGCTGCTTTAACAGGTGCTAGAATTGGATTGAAATGCATAATCACACGTGTTTCTCCATTCTCTAATGTTTCTTCATCATAGGCATCTGTAAAGAACATAAAGAATAAACGTTCTACCCCCACTGCCGGTTCTACCACATAAGGAATATACTTTTCATTTGTATTTGGATCTTGGTAAGTCATATCTTTACCAGATGTATTTTGGTGTTGTGTTAAGTCATAGTCTGTACGATTCGCAATCCCCCATAATTCACCCCATCCCCATGGGAATTTATATTCAATATCGGTAGTTGCTTTTGAATAGAAACTTAATTCTTCTTGGGTATGGTCACGGAAACGTAAATTTTCTTTATTACCACCTAGTTTTAAAATCCAATCCATGCAGAATTGTCTCCAATATGTAAACCACTCATCATCTTCTCCAGGTTTACAGAAAAATTCCATTTCCATTTGTTCAAATTCTCTTGTACGGAAAATGAAGTTTCCTGGTGTAATTTCATTACGGAAAGATTTACCAATTTGCCCAATCCCAAATGGAACCTTTTTACGATATGCACGTTGAACATTCTTAAAATCCACAAACATTCCTTGGGCAGTTTCTGGTCTTAAATAAACAGTACTCTTAGAGTCTTCTAATGTTCCCATAAAAGTTTTAAACATTAAATTGAATTGACGAATTGGTGTGAAATCATGACTTCCACAATCTGGACATGCAATATTATTTTCTTTAATATAGGTTTCCATTTGCTCATTTGTCCAACCCTCTCCACTTTCTTCGCCATGAGAGAATTCTTCAATCAAATGGTCAGCACGATGTCTTGTCTTACAATTCTTACAATCCATTAATGGATCGGAGAATCCTTTTAAGTGCCCAGAAGCTTCCCAAACCTTTGGATTCATTAGGATCGCAGCTTGAATTTCAACATTATTAGGATCTTCTTGAATAAACTTCTTTTGCCAAGCACGTTTAATATTGTCCTTTAAAAGGACTCCGTATGGACCAAAATCCCAGGTATTACTGAGTCCTCCATATATTTCAGAGCCTTGAAATACAAACCCTGTTTTCTTTGCGTGTGCAACAATTTTATCAAACGTCTTTTCCATAATGAATCCTTTCCTTAATTAATATGTGTTAGCAGTATAGCACTTTACGATGCATCCTTCAATGGTAATAATGATTGGTATACATGATAGGAATTTAAAGAGATTCCATGATGTAACCGTAATATTTCAACCAAAATATCAATGTATGGGTGTCCATCTTCAATTAAATTATGAAGGATATCATAATGTTCAAGTTGCGCTTTACTTAGCAAGCGAAATTCTTTTAATTCATTAACTTGTCGAGGTTGTACATGCATGGATTGTGCACAACTAGCACATAAGAATCCACCATCTTTCGCACTAATAGCGACAACATTCTTTTTCTGACAAATGGTACATTCATCGACATTTGCCCCAATTCCATTCATTTTCATCAAATTCGATAAGACAATTCCAATGATTAAATCACTTCGTTTATCTTCATTCAGTAAATAAAAAGCCTCATCAATAAGTTGATACACATTTTCATAATCATATTCTTCATAGGTCATCACATCCGCAAGTTCCCCTATGACTCCTGAAGCTAGAGATGCTTCCACATCTTCATGAAGATTACGATAGAGCTGTATCAAACTAAGGTTTTTCAACCGAAACATGTTTTTTCCTTCATGATAATCAAAAAGGAATTCATTTTTTGTATAAGGAAGTAAACGAGAAGCCGTCTTACTCGTTGGTTTTCTTGCTCCATTAGCGACCAACATTATTTTTCCATACTCCTTCGTTAAAACTTGTAAAAGTAAAGAACTATCCTTATAATCGCTCTGTTTTAAAATGATTCCTTCTACTTTATCATTCATCTGTTAACCCATATCCTAGTTCACTAATTCGATGATCCTTTTGTCGCCAATCCTTCTCAACACGTACAAAGATATCTAATGATACCTTCTGATCCAGTAGTATTTCAATTTCTTTGCTTGCCTCATAGATAATCTTTTGTAGCATACTTCCTTGTTTTCCAATGATAATTGCCTTTTGGCCATCTTTTTCCACCAAAACAAGTGCATCAATATGACAAGCATCTTCATCCATTTCTTTATTCTCAATATAAACAGCGACAGCATGAGGTACTTCCTCATGTGTATTTAAGAGAATCTTTTCACGAATAAGTTCCGCAATCCGAAAATCAATTGGAGAATCCGTTATCATTTCTGTTGGATAAAATTGTTCGAATTCTGGTAAATAAGAAGCTGTTGTTGTAAGTAAATCTTTAAAATCATCTTGTTTTAAAGCTGATAATGGAAAGATTTCATTAAATTCATATTGATCTTTCCAAAAGAGTAAACTCTTTAAAACATTCTCTTTCTTTAGTTTATCAATCTTATTAAAAATTAAGAAAACAGGAAGTCCTGCATTCTTTATCATTTGAATAATGGCTTCATCTTCTTCATCAAACTTCGTCGTTCCATCCACCACATAATAAATCACATCCACTCCTTTTAATACCGTTGTGGCCTCTTTATTTAAGCGTGTACTAAGACGATTAAAAGCTTTATGAATCCCTGGTGTATCTGTAAAGATCATTTGCATATCTTCCGTTGTTAAAATGCCACGTATTTCACTACGAGTTGTTTGTGGTTTATCCGATACAATCGCGATTTTCTCAAGTAAAAGATGATTGAGTAATGTACTTTTACCAGAGTTTGGTTTTCCAACTAAGGCAACAAAGCCACATTTCATCGAAGAACATCCTCAATTCCAAATTGCATTGGTAATAAATCGTTAATATTTGTTGTCATTTCTTCCTGATGATTGGACAAATAGATTGGTGTATCTTGGTTGATTAATTCACTTAAGACTTGACGACAGATCCCACAAGGAGCTGCAAGTTTATCCCCATCACTAACAATCGCTAAACCTGTAATATCTTCTTTTCGATATCCATTTGAATAAGCCGCAAATACTGCATTTCTTTCTGCACAATTGCATGCCCCATAAGATGCATTTTCAACATTTGCCCCTAAAAAGACATTCCCATCTTTTGTGCATAAAGCAGCTCCAACATGATAATTCGAATATGGTGCATATGCATTCTCCATTGCTTGAAATGCTAATTCAACTAAAGCTTCTTTTTCCATAATTTCCTCCTATAGTATTCTATGTAAGACTATCATCACAAATAGTACAAACGCTATCATAGCGCTAAATAATACACTACCAGCAGATAAGTCTTTAATCACTTTTATCTTAGGGTTCTCATCTCTTGAATAAAGATCACATATTTTTTCGATACATGTATTGATGATTTCAAATCCAACCACAAGTCCAATCGCTAATAGGACAACCAACCATTCCACATAACTAAACTTGAAAAGATAACCAAAGAAAACAACCCCTATTCCTAAAATCATCTGTGTTAGGATTCCCTTATCCTGTAAAGCTAGTTTTAACCCATTGATTGCGGGTAAGAATTTCTGTTTCATTGGACCCTCTTAATAATAGGATCTAAGATTTGATCCTGTAATGCATTCATTTCTTGTTCATCTTTTGGATTGATATGATCATATCCAAAACTATGTAGGATACCATGTGTAAATAAAAAACATACTTCTCTTTCAAAAGAATGACCATATTCCTTCGCTTGTCTTTTTGCGTAATCTAGATTAATAAAGATATCTCCTAAATCAATTGGTCCTTCATCTTGAAAAGAGATTCCATCTTGAAACGCAAAGGTTATAACATCGGTTGGTTTATCAATACCTCGATACTGTTTATTGATTTGATGAATCGTTCTAGAACGCACAAAAATAACCGAAATACAGTATAATTCTGTTTTCTGTAATACTTTCAGTGCTCGTTTTGAAATTCGCTTAAAATAGTTCTCAAATACAGAAACATCTGCATTTGTGCGATTATAAAAAGAGATATCCATCTACCTTATTATAGCAGACTTCCTTATTGGAAAGATAACCCTACAAAAATATAGTAGCTAAGATTCGCTACTATATTTTTCAATAATCTTTTGAACTAAGGGATGTCTTACCACATCATCACTTGTTAGATGGATGACCCTAATCTCTTCAATATCTCCTAAAATTTCAGAAGCATCAATTAAACCATTCTTTGTATTTGGTTTTAAATCGATTTGGGTAATATCTCCAGTAATTACCATTTTCGAATTATACCCAAGACGAGTTAAGAACATCTTCATCTGTGAGGGGGTTGTGTTTTGAGCTTCATCTAAGATGATAAAGGAATCATCCAGTGTACGACCGCGCATATACGCAAGTGGAGCAATTTCAATTGTGCCCTTTTCAATGAGTTTTTCCGTTTGTTCAATTCCTAACATATCATGTAAGGCATCATATAGCGGTGTTAAGTATGGATCGACTTTTTCTTTTAAATCTCCAGGTAAGAAGCCTAAGCTTTCACCCGCTTCTACAGCTGGTCTTGTTAAGACGATACGTTTAACATTTCCTGCCTTTAATTCAGATACTGCTTTAATGACCGCTAAGAATGTTTTACCAGTACCAGCTGGCCCAATCGCAAAGACAATTGAATAGCCATTAATCGCTTCCACAAAATCCAATTGTCCAATGGTTTTTGGGGCAATCGCTTTTCCTGTCAATGTGCGTCCAATGATAGAACTCGATAAATAATCAAACGAGACTTTTTCACTTTTTGACACAAGTCGACATGCATACGTTACATCTTGTTCTGTCACATTTTGACTTTTGCGAGCAACTTCATAAAGTGTCAATAAGACTTCTTCAATCTTACTGGCTGTATAATCATCACAGTCTTTTATAATAAACGCATTATCGCGAAACGTTATTTCTTTATCAAATCGTCTTTCTAACACCTTTAGATTACGATCTTCAATGCCCATTAAGCTCATCGCTTCTAAGCCCGTCATATCTTTAATTGTGATTGTTTTATTAGCCAAAATGAAGGCCTCCTTCTACCTACTTATTTTAATCGATAATGATTAAAAAAAGAAGCATACGCTTCTTATTTTCCACGTTTTCTAGCTTTACGTGCAGCTTCACTCTTTAGTTTACGCTTAACACCTGGCTTAACGTAATATTCTCTCTTACGTGCTTCAGCAAGGGTCCCATTGCGTGATACTTGACGCTTAAAACGACGAAGAGCATCATCGAGATTTTCGTTTTCTTTAACTATAACTCTAGGCATTCTAATCCCCCCTTCCTAAAACAGCAATCTTATTATACTCGTACATGAATTAAAATGCAATGAAATTAACCAACTAATGAACAACCTCTAGATGTGCCAATTCTCTCTGCTCCTGCTTCAATCATCGCTTCAAATTCTTCTTGGGTACGAATTCCTCCAGCCGCTTTGACTTTTGCGTGATCACCAACTGTTTCTTTCATCAATTTAACATCTTCCACAGTTGCACCAGAAGTAGAAAAACCAGTACTTGTTTTAACATAATCTGCACCAGCTTCGATGCTTGCTTTACATGCCAATACCTTTTCTTCATCTGTTAATAAACAACATTCAATAATGACTTTTAAGACGTGGGTCCCAATCGCTTCTTTGATTTGACGAATTTCTTCTTTCACATAGTCATACTCACCATCTTTTAATTGTGCAATATTGATGACCATATCGACTTCATCAGCGCCTTTTTCAATGGCATCTTTCGCTTCGAATACTTTTGCTTCAGTTGTCATAGCCCCTAAAGGAAAGCCAACAACAACACACACTTTCACATCGGATCCAGCTAATAATTCTTTCGCTAGAGGTATCCAACATGGATTAATACATACCGTCATAAAATCATATTCTTTTGCTTCTTCACATAGTTTGATAATATCTTGTTTTGTCGCATCTGCTTTGAGTTGTGTATGATCAATGTACTTACTCTTTTTCATCTTCATATCCCTCCATCATCATTTCTTCTAATACTTCTCTAGATACACTGTCGTCTCCTTCATAAGGTTCTCTACCAAATTCACGATAGATAAATTTTTCATCTCCCTTTCCTAAGATTAAGATTGTATCTTTTGCGTCCGCAATTTCAATTGCTTGACGAATTGCTTCATAACGATCATCAATCACAATATATGGTTTTTCTTTAATTCCTTTTGCGATTTCTTCACAAATATCATTTACTTTTTCATTTCTTGGATCATCTTCCGTTAAGATAATCATATCTGCGTATTTATCTAAGAGTTCTCCAAAGATGACTCTTTTAGCAGTATCCCGTTTTCCTGCAGAACCCGTTACCGCAATAATGCGATTTTCCTTTGGTGTAATCTCACTTGCGAATTCACAAAGTTGTTTGATTCCATCAGGCGTATGGGCAAAATCAATAATAACATTGAAAGGTTGCCCTTTATCGATTCTTTCAACTCGACCCTCAACTTGACGAATCGTTTTAATCTTCTCCATGATATATTCCATGGAAATCTTATTTTGATCCATCGCTGCAATAACAGCGAGTAAGTTATAAAGATTAAACTCTGCGACTAGATTTGTTTCTAGTTCATATTCTTTTCCATTACACTTTAATGTGAATTGGGTTTTGTCTTTAAATAAACTATATCTTGTAATCTGATAATCCGCAGGATTCTTTAGCCCATAAGTAACAATCTTACACGGACAATCTTCTACGATTTTTTCTCCATAAGGATCATCAATATTGGTGATTGCGATTGCTTCTGGTTTTAAATGATCAAAGAGTTTCTTTTTCGCTAAGAAATAGTTTTCCATGGTTCCGTGATAGTCTAAGTGATCATGGGTTAAGTTTGTAAAAATAGCCACATCAAAATCAATACTACTAATACGTCCTTGTTCAATCCCAATCGAGCTAGCTTCTAGAGCACAACATTTCATATCTGCTTGTACCATATCTGCTAAGATTCCATGCAAATCATCAATACTTGGTGTTGTTAATAATGGTGGTAGCTTTACGTTTCCGTATTCAATGGAAATCGTCCCAATATATCCCGTTGCCATTTCATCATTTAATAAGTCTCTTAGAATACACGCAATCGAACTCTTTCCATTGGTTCCAGTTACCCCAAACATCCCTAAACGATGAGAAGGATATCCATAAAATGCATCTGCAACACGATTAAAGACATCATTCACATCCTTAACACGAATGTAGGTAATATCTGGATGTTTATTCACTAATGGTTCAGAGTGAACAATGACTTTCGCTCCATTTTCAATGGCTTGTTCTACAAAGCGATGCCCATCAAACATCATTCCTTTTTCGCAAAAGAAAATCGAATCAGGCCTTTTCTTACGACTATCCGCCATCAAACTCTTTATTTCAATCTCTGGAACATTTTCAAATAATTTCGTTAATAACATATTTATTTCATTTCTGCGAGTAAGATTTCGCCTTCCATTCCCTTCACAATTACATCCACAAATTCCCCATGCGGAGCCTTCGCATTAATCTTGATAGGCAAATAATTAGAAGAGTGTCCAAAAGAATCATTTTCTGAATTCTTTTCAACTAACACTCTAACAGTTTTATTAAACCATGACTTTGTGAAATCTTGATATAAATTTTGTGAAATCGACAAACATTTTTTAACACGCTCTTTTTTTATTTGTGAAGATACTTGATCTACCATTTGGGCTGCTTTTGTACCAGAACGTAAAGAAAATGGGAAAACATGAAGAAAACTAAAGGCACATTTCTTTAGGAACGTGCAGGTCTCTTCAAATAAAGCTTCACTTTCTCCTGGAAAACCCACAATCAAATCAGTTGAAATAGAGATTTCCGGTATTTCTTTTCGTATATCATCAATCTTTCTTAAGAATTCTTCACATGAATAAGGACGATTCATCGCTCTTAAGATTTCATCACTTCCACTTTGAAGTGGAATATGGAAATGTTTCGCAATTCGTGAATCGTTTTTCATAAGTCGAATTAAATGGTCATCAATTTCGCTTACTTCAATGGATGAAATACGTAAACGAACATCTTTTGAAACATTCTCTAAAATTCGTTCAATCATATCAGCTAATGTCATATTATATTCACTTCCATATCGTCCTGTATGAATTCCGGTTAAAACAATCTCTTTATGGCTTTCAAAAATCCGTTTCGCTTCCTCTACGACATGATCAGGATTCATCGAGCGTTCTCTTCCACGAACATATGGGATAATACAATAACTACAGAATTGATTACATCCATCCTGTATCTTTAAATAGGCTCTTGTTTGCGTTTCAAATTTATCAATTTGGGCTTCTTCAAAAGAAACATCATTGAGCGCTTGAATATCACGAATCTTTGTATGATTCTTTTGGAAATCCTTAATGTAGGTTGGGATTAGTGTCTTATGAATACTTCCAACGACGATATCAATTTCATCTAATACATTTGGATCCATTTGTGAGTAACATCCAGCCACAACCGAAATCGCATTAGGATTCTGTTTTTTGACTTGACGAATGAGTTTACGACTCTTTTGAGCAGCTGTATTTGTGACGGCACACGTAAAAACAATGGCGACATCAACTTCTGAATCATCAAAGACTCTTTCATAGCCCTCTTCTTCTAATAAAGTCGCAACACTTTGTGCATCATAGCTATTTACCTTACACCCAAGGTTTTCTATCGTAAATTTCATTTTGACTCTCTTTCTTGAAAAGAAGCTATTACACTTAATGCATAAAGACATGCGGTTTCTGCACGTAAAATACGATTTCCTAAAGATACTGAAGTAAATTGATTTGTTTCAAACAATGCAATCTCTTTTGTGCTAAATCCACCTTCTGGACCTATCACAATGAGTGTTTCTTCACTCTTTAATACATCTTCTAATAAAGGAGATGGTTTTTCTAAATCTGAATTTGCAATAAATTTAAAAGGAACTGTATATCGGCAAATCTCTTCTATTGATTGAATATCTTTAATGATTGGAATCACATTTCGTTTACATTGTGCACTCGCTTCTTTAACAATCTTATTCCATCTTTCAAGTTGTCTTGAAGACTTTTCTTTCTTCTCTTGCACAACACAACGGGAAGAGATAAATGGAATGATTGTTTTTACACCTAGTTCGGTTGCCTTCTGTAAGACAAGTTCTAGTTTTTCTCTTCGAATTAGCGCAATCGCCAAAGTCACATCCTTTGGCAATTCTTTTTGGCTAACATCCTTTTCTTTAATATGAATCAAAAAATGATTCTCTTCGACATAACCATTTCCAAAATAGCCTTCTTCATTAGAAACAACACGTACGATTTCATTATGTAATCTTAAAACATTCTTCGCATGATGTTCTTGATCCGAAGATAGCATAATGGTTTGTCCAACCTCAATTTTTTCATCCACAAAGAATTGGTACATATAAGATGAAAAAGATACCTT
The DNA here is from genome assembly GCA_017515505.1 of Solobacterium sp. Classification (GTDB taxonomy): domain Bacteria; phylum Bacillota_I; class Bacilli_A; order Erysipelotrichales; family Erysipelotrichaceae; genus Bulleidia. The sequence goes on along the minus strand of JAFWFT010000083.1, from coordinate 5,540 downwards.
ATTGGTCCTCTTCTTCTCCTTTCTCTAAATCTCGTATTTCTACTTTCGCTTCTAATACTTTTCTTTGATCCGCTTTCGTAATCGTGATATGAAGATTTTGATAATCAAATTCTTCACCAGCTGCTGGAATATGTCCTAATTCATTGATAATCCAACCAGATACGGTAATAAAATCATAGTCATCCTCATCTGGTTCAACCCCAAAGCGCTCTAACATATCTTCAATTTCTGCACTACATTTTACAAGATATGTCTTTTCATCAATTTGTTGGTAGTATTCTTTCACCGTATCATGTTCGTCCCAGATTTCTCCAACTAATTCTTCAATGATATCTTCCATTGTAATAATACCAGCTGTCCCTCCATATTCATCGGAGACAACTGCTAAATGTAATTTCGCTTTTTGAAGTTGTTTTAAAAGTGTCGAAATCTTTACATTTTCACTCGTATAGATGACTGGTTTCGCAATACGACGAATACTGCCAGCCCCTTTTTCATTGTAGTAAAGGTTATAGAAGTCTTTTTCATGAACAACGCCTACAATATTATCAATGGAATTCTCATAGATTGGTAAACGAGAATACGAATTCATACGGAACACTCTTTCAACTTCATCTAATGGTGTATTTACTGCCACCGCAACCACATCTACACGTGGTGTTAATACATCTTTGACATCCAAATCATTAAATTCAATTGCTGCAGAAATTAAATCGGACTCATGTTCTTCTAAGTCTCCTTCTTTTTCTGCTTCATCAACCATCGTAATGAGTTCATCAGCGATATCCGAATCATCTTCTTCAATCTTAACGAAACGATCCATAAGATATTTCCATCCTCTAAAAATCCAACTAATTGGTGTTAAAAGGAATGTGATAAATTGAACAAAACCGACAGAAGCACAAGAAAAGGATTCAGGAATCTTTTTCGCAATGGTTTTAGGAGTTATTTCTCCAAAGAGCAATACCACTAAAGTAATCACAATTGTTGAAATGGTTGGCCCATTTTCTTGGTATAAACGTGTAAAAATAATGGTACCAATTGTAGCTGCTGCAATATTGACAATATTGTTTCCGATTAATATCGTTGTGATAAAACGATCAAAATCATCGAGTATTTGAAGAACCTTTAAAGCTTCTGGTTTTTCATCACTTAGATTTTTTAAACGAATACGATTCGCACTTGAATACGCTGTTTCAATAGCTGAAAACAAACCCGAAAAAATCACAAGAATAACCAAAATAAAAACTAAAATATTCGTATTATCACTCATATTAAAGTCCTCCAAGTTCTTGTATTCGTATTGAATTTATTTATGACTCCTATCAATAACGGAGGAATCGAAGAATCTTCCAATTTGACTCATCCTTTCTATATATTGAAAAATTATAGCATTTCCTTTTATACAATACAAATGTTACAATCCTTATAAGTGGAGGAAAAGACATGGAAAAAACAGTATTCATAGGCTTAACAACCCGTAGTTTATATGATGAAACCCATGAGACTCGAAAATATTATGATAATGAATCTTATTTTCAATTTGTGAAAAAAAGCGGTGGAATTCCTGTATTAATTGGAACTGTTACAAAAGAAGAAGCGGATGCATTATCCCTTCTTTTAGATGGGTTAATAATCACAGGTGGAGAAGATATAGATCCAGCATATTATCATAAAGAGAATACCTATTCAGAATGTACAGACAAAGACATTGACGAATCTGACGTCAATCTATATCATGCCTTTTTAACGCAAAATAAGCCTATTTTAGGCATTTGTAGAGGCTTTCAAGTTATCAATGTGATTGAAAAAGGAACACTCTATCAAGACTTACAAAAAGAAAATTCCAATACCCATGAACACAATCAAAAAAAGTTAAATCCCCCACTTGGTATTCATGACACAGCTCATGAATGTACCTTTCTAGAAAAGACAAGATTATATGAAATTTTCGGAAAAAAACATCCTGTTAATACCTATCATCACCAAGCCATCGAAACACTTGGTGAAGGACTCATAGCGAGTGCTTATAGTGATGATGGCCTAATTGAAGCCTTCGAAAAAGAAAATGTCATTGCTGTACAATGGCATCCTGAACGTCTCATGCATGATGAGAAACATTTAAAAATTGGAAAACTCTTCATCCAAGATTGTCTACTAGCGAAGAAGTCCCGATAAGTTTTCTACTAAATAAGTTGGCGTATATGTCTTTAGTTGCCCAATATCTTCTTGAAGAACGGTATCGCCTACAAATACAGAATTCATCTGAGCGCGATTGGCACATTCTATTTCTTTAGAAAGATTCGCAGCCACAAAAATCGCGTTTTCTTTCGGTTGACGCAAATAGGTTAAAGCTTCACCTATAATGAGTGGTTGCGGTAACGTAATCCAAATAACCTCTGTATTTGACACTTGTTCTAACATGTCAATAATACTTCCAATTCCTAAATGATAGGTATCGCCTACCTTTGTAATCTTTACATCTTCAACTGCTACAATCTTTGTGCCATGTTTCGCAAGGTTTAATAAATAAGAATAATCATCATAGGTTGCGTTTTTATCTTGGGACACAAAAGCCCAATCTGGTCTTTCCCAAGTCACAGAATAAGAACTATTTTGAATGATTTCTTCTAGTCCTCTTCCTCCAATATAGGCAGCTCTTTTCTTCGTCGGATATAAAGCTGCTAAACGATTCACTGCCGCATCCGCAACCGAAAAGAAATGACGCGTTGTTAAACCGGTTAGTCCTTTTCTTGAATAATATGTTACAAGTTCATCTTTACGAAGAGAATGATCTTCCTGCAAAATAACAAAAGGCATCTTATGCTGAATAATAGCACTAAAAAAAACAAGTGTTTCTTGCGTCACATTTTGTTCATAATTTAATAAACATTTTTCACTGATAATCCAACTATTCGCTAACATACACTTGCATTATATCATAAGTTTATAAAGTAAACTGTGGTATCATTGTTATTGTAGTTTATGAAAATCATACAAAAGGTTTTACTCGTATTTGCGATACTTATTTCCATCATCTCTTTATTGGCATATGATGCCTTTTACTCTGCACCATTTCGTTTTACCATTCGTTATGAGACACTTTCTTCCATATATATTCCTGAACAAATGAATGATGTTTCTCTTCTCTATTTCAGTGATTTAGATTATGGAACCTATATGGATCAAAATCGATTAAATCGTTTGATTAATCGGATGAATGGTCTTTCTCCTGATGTTGTCATCTTTGGGGGAGACCTCTTTGACGTAGCTGTTACATCTATATCCAATACAGATATTGAGGTTTTAACGAAAAAACTAAAAGAAATAAAAGCACCATTAGGGAAATTCGCAATTCTAGGAGATTTTGATTATAAAGATACAGCGCGCCTAGATGTGGTTAAGAAAATACTATATGATAGTGATTTTGAACTTTTAGTCAATCAAAGTATTACCATTCGCAATGATGGTTCACAAGGAATTAGTGTTGTAGGACTAGACAGTCAATTGAAGGGTCATATTAATATTAATAGTGCGTTTTCGAATGTTCCAAGAACTGCCTTTGCGATTGTGGTTGGTCATGAACCAAATGGTGCGAAGATAGTTCCCAATGATATTACAAAATATTATCTTGCGGGACATACCCATGGTGGACAAGCCTATTGGTTATTTGGCGCGCTTTATCTACCAGAAGGTTCAGAAGACTTCTTACGTGGAAAACATGAGATTAATGGTTCTTTTACATTAGATATCTCAAATGGTGTTGGAACAACAGATACAGATGTACGATTCTTATCAAATGCAGAAATTGTCTTATATCGTTTAGAACATCATGCAATTACGGAAGGAAATTAAAAAGTAGAAGTTAAACTTCTACTTTTTATTGTCACAACTGAGGGGTAAGATTGTTGTGACAAATGGACCATCTTTTCGATGATACAACTCTTATTATACATGCAATTCAAAAACAAACAAGCAAAATAACCCTATTCATGAATGTATTAAAATTAAAGATTATTCATGAGTTTTTTTGCGTATTTATGACGTTCTTTAGGAGAACAATTGCTTAATTGTGATAATAATTCATAAATCTTCAGTTTTTGATTTGTACTATATGTTTCATTTTTAACAACCATCGTTGTAATTTCATTTAAACTATCTAAAAACTCGGATTCTGTTACAGAACTCCCTTGTTCAAAAACTTCCATAAAACGTTTTCGAATAGCTTCATCTTTTGTGCCAAATAACATATCTTTTCTCCTATAAGAATATTTCTTTTTCTTTCTTTGAATATACTACTACATTATCAATTCTTTGCATACATTTATCAATAAGAGATTGATAATCAAAGCGTTCTTCCAATTCTACACATTTATCATGTCTTGGTTTTGTGACAGGATTCTTTGGATCAAATATCGTACAACAATCTTCAAATGGTAAAATTGATAACTCATAGGTTCCTATCTTTTTCGATAAATCAATAATCTCAAGTTTATCCATACATACAAGAGGACGAATGACAGGAATTGTAATAACTTCATTTATGACAGCCATACTCTCAAGTGTTTGCGAGGCTACTTGACCAATGCTTTCTCCTGTCGCAATTGCGATACAATTGTTTTTACGAGCGAATATTTCCGCAATGCGAAACATCATTCTACGCATAATGGTAATCGCATAAGAATCTCCTACAGCTTTATAGATTTCAAGTTGTAAATCTGTAAAAGGAACAATATTCACACGCATTTGACCTTGATAGACACTCACTAATCTTGCTAAATCAAGAACCTTTTGTTTTGCATTTTCAGAGGTATAGGGAGGTGATGCGTAATGAATCGCTTCAACTTCAAGTCCCCTTTTCATGAGTTCATGGGCGGCCACTGGTGAATCAATACCTCCTGATAATAGTAATAAAACTTTTCCATTTATACCCGTTGGATATCCTCCAGCTCCAGGAATCTTTTCCGTTGTAATATATGTCGCATCTTCTCTTACTTCAATTTGTATCGTGAAATCTGGTTTATGTACATCCACCTTATGATCCGTATTCTTTAGAATAACAGAAGCGACAGCACGATTAATTCCATCACTATTCACCGGAAAACTCTTATCATGTCTTTTCGCAATGATTTTAAAGGTTTTTGCCTCCTTTAAACTCTTTGCATAATCTAAACTCGCTTCAATGATTTTATCTAAATCCGAGCCTACTTTTTCTGTAAAGGAAAAAGAACTAATCCCAAAGACTTTTGAAATAATCTCTTTTAATTCTTCTGGATTTTCATCCGTTAATTTAATATAAATACGATCAAAAGTGCGTTGATAGGTTAACTTAGGATACTCACTTAAAGAACGTTTCAGATTGGTTTCTAAACGTTTAATAAAATCTTTTCGATTCTTCCCTTTCGTACTTAATTCACCATAACGAATTAAGATTGTATCATAACGATTGGCCATACTTTAGCGTAATCTCCTTTACGTTTTCAATAAACGATTGAATCTCTTCTTTTGTATTTTCATGAGAAATACTAATACGAATACAA
>JAFWFT010000082.1 GCA_017515505.1 Solobacterium sp. | reverse complement strand
GTCAAATTCTTCATAGGAAGCACTTGTAAGATTCATAATACATACAAGCACTTCTTTTTCATCTTCTCGATAAAAACTAAAGATTGATTGTTGTGCATTATCCGCATCAATCCACTTAAATCCTTTATAATCATAATCATCTTTATAAAGACATGGATGCGATAAATAGATTCGATTTAAGTCTGTAAAGTATCGCAAGAATGCATCATGTCTTGGGTAATCTAATAAGAACCAATCTAATTCTTTCTTCTCATCAAATTCTCTAAAAGTCGCAATTTCATTTCCCATGAAGTTTAATTTCTTTCCAGGATGCGCAAACATATAGGCATATAGATTACGAGCTTGTGAGAACTTTGTATCATAATCTCCCCATAAACGATCAATAACCGTTTTCTTGCCATGGACATTCTCATCATGACTTAATGGCATAATGAATCTTTCAGAGTAGAAGTATGCCATTGAAAAGGTTAATTTATTATGATCCCATATGCGAAAGATTGGATCTGTTGCGTAATACTTTAAGGTATCATTCATCCACCCTAAATCCCACTTATAATCAAAACCAAGTCCTCCATTCGCCGTACTTTCCGTAACTTTTGGATAATCACTGCTGTCTTCCGCAATTAACATAACCGTTGGATACTCTTGAGAAAGATAATAATTGAAACGCTTGATAAAGTTTAAAGACCCTTCGTTTGTACCACGATCTCGATTTCCACCCCAATAGATTAAGTTCGAAACCGCATCAATTCTGATTCCATCAATATGATAGATATCTAGCCAAAAACTTGCAGCACTCATTAAGAAGGATCGTACTTCTTCGTTCCATAAATCAAAGTTTAATGTGCCCCATTCACTTTCTGCATCTTCAATCTTCTTATATTCATATAATGGTTCTCCATCAAATTGTCTTAAACCAAATGCATCTTTTACAAAATGCACAGGGACCATATCAATAATGACGCCAATTCCTTCTTTATGACACTCATTCACAAAGGTCGCAAACTCTGTTGGATTTCCATAACGAGAGGTTACAGAGTAGTAACCACTTGCTTGATAGCCCCAAGATCCATCAAATGGATATTCATTTAGAGGCATTAATTCTATATGTGTAAATCCATGCTCTTTTACATAAGGAATTAAATTATCTTTTAACATTTCATACGTATATGGATATTCATTATTGGTGTGCCAACCACCCGCATACACTTCATAAATACTGACAGGTCGATCAAAATTCTTTGTTCTTTTCTTCATCCAATTTTTATCCGACCATTGAATACTATTTAAGTTATATACTTTTGAAGCCGTTTCCGGTCTTGTTTCACTATAGAATGCATATGGATCTGCTTTATCAATCTTATGCCCATTGCGATCTTCGATACGATATTTGTAGGATTCCCACTCTTTTACACCCGAAATAAAAATACTCCAGATACCAGTAAAACCAGTCCTTTCCATACGATGTTGTGTCTCATCCCATTCATTGAAACTTCCAATAACAGAAACATTTCTCGCATGAGGAGCATAAACCGTAAATCGTACCCCTTCACTTCCTTCATATGTAAAATGTGCACCGAATAGTTTATATGCATCAATACAGTGCCCTTCATGAAATTGTTCAATGATTCTTTTATTTGGCATAGATTCCTCCATAAATCCCATTTTTTCCTATAATAATGATACACTATTTCCCTCTTTCTTAATAGAAGCAATCATTTAAAAAAAGTGCTATTTCTAGCACTTATTTCATCTATCATAGATTTCATCTATTCATTCATTAACCCCTTCATAAAGGTTTCATATTCTTTTGCTTTTTGTTCTGCTTCTTCCATCGTAGAACCAACAATACAGTAATATACTTTTACCTTTGGCTCTGTTCCACTAGGTCTAACTGCAATCCAAGATCCATCTTCTAGGAAGTATTTAAGAACATTGGATTTAGTGAATCCTTCTAAAGGTTTCACCTCATTTTCGCATCCTTCTTCAAACGTATCGAAGTCTTGCCATGAAATCACTTTTTTGCCACAGATACTTTCTAAACGAGATGTTCTTAAACGAGACATAATCGATTGAATCTTTTCTGCACCAGCTTGGCCAGCTAATGTAATCGAAGTTTGTGTTTCTTTATAGAAGCCGTGTTCTTTGTAACAATCTTCTAATACATCATAAAGGGTTTTGCCTTGCGCTTTATAGAAGCACGCAGTTTCCGCTAACATTAAACATGCTTGCGGTGCATCTTTATCTCTAACAAATGGAGAGATTAAGGAACCATAGGATTCTTCATATCCAAAGACATAATTTCTTAAATGGTTCACTTCATATTTCGCAATCTTTTCACCAATAAACTTAAATCCAGTTAATGTCTTTTCTGTGACAACTCCATATTTCTTCGCAATCTTTTCACCTAAATCAGAGGTAACAACCGTATTAAACATGACAGGGTTTTCTGGCATTTTTCCTTTTTCTTGTAATTGTGAAAGAATGTATTCAATTAAGACGGCTCCACTTTGGTTTCCAGTTAATAAGATATATTCATCTCCTTGTTTCACACCAACACCCATACGATCTGCATCTGGATCACAAACAAGAATAATATCCCCTTGTTCTCTTTTTGCATATTCAAGAGCTAACTCATATGCACCTTCTTGTTCTGGGTTTGGTGTCTTTGTGTTTGCGAAATCAGGATTTGGATCACATTGCTCTAAGACAGGAATCACATGATATCCACAATCTTTTAAGATTTCTCGAACAGGAATATTTGCCGTTCCATGCTCTGGAGAAAAGATAATTTTAATGAAATCTTTATTAACATTAGGATTTAGTTGAATGGATTTCACTTTTTCATAGTAAGCATCATCCACTTCTTTTCCTATCACTTCAATAAGAGATTCTTGCTCTTTTGTTACATCTGCTTTAACACTTAGTTCATCTTCAATTGCATTGACTTCTTTAATGACTGCATCCGCCAATGCTGGAACAAGTTGGCATCCCTTTTCATCATATAACTTATACCCATTGTATTCTCTAGGGTTATGCGAAGCTGTAATCATAATGCCACCAAAACAATTCTTATATCGTGTCGCAAAGGATAATTCTGGTGTTGGTCTTAAACTTTCAAATACATAAGCACGAATTCCATTGGAAGCTAAGACATGTGCAGAATCAAATGCGAATTCTTTTGAAAAGTGGCGGTTATCATACCCGATTGCAACACCACGATTCATTGCTTCTTGTCCATTATTTTTAATATAGTTCGCAAATCCTGCTGTTGCTTTACGAATGGTGTGAATATTAATTCGGTTTGTTCCAGCGCCCATGACACCACGCATTCCTGCTGTCCCAAATTCAATGTTAGTATAGAAAGCATCATTGATTTCTTGTTCACTCATCTTGCTCATTTCTTCACGCAATGTTGAATCAAGATTGTCACTATTCTCCCATCGTAAAAAATTATCTTTTGCTGTCATAATTACCCTTCTTTCTTTAATAAAAAAGCGGAAGATATCACTTCCGCTAAATATGCATTATTATGCAATTACCTTTTGCGCTCGTAATACCTCTTCAATAGCTTTAATCGCAACATCTTCATCTTCACCTTCACATGTAACGGTAATTTCAGATTGTGTTGGAATTCCTAGAGACATTACACCCATAATTGATTTCATGTTAACTTGACGCCCTTTATATGCAACTTTTACTTCACTCTTAAATTTGCTTGCCGCATTCACTGCCACTGTTGCAGGACGTGCATGTAATCCAACAGGGTCAACAACTGTAACGGATATCTGTTTCATATTACTACCTCCTATCTCTAATCATTTTAATAATATATGATAAATCTTCTTCTTACAAGGTGCTATCTCACTTATGATAAGGTGTATTCTTCCTTATTGTAAAAGCACGATAGACCTGTTCAATCACGATTAATCGACACAGTAAATGTGGAAATGTACACTCTGAAATCTGCCATTTAAAATCACTTCTTTTTTGCAGATTCTCACTTACTCCTAAAGATCCTCCTATCACGAAATCAATCGTACTTTTCCCACTCACTTCAAGTGTTTCAATCTTCTTCGCTAAATCTTCTGACTGTAGTTGCTTTCCTTTTAAATCCAGTAAGATAACATAATCATCATCCTTAATATGTTTTAGTAAACGTTCCCCTTCAAGAGCAATCACTTGTTTCTTTTGTGCTTCAGATAGTTTTTCCGCTGCTTTTTCATCGCTTACTTCAATGATTTCAAGTTTGCTGAAAGCGTGCATTCGCTTTTCATATTCCGCAATTCCTTCGCGCAACCAAGCATCCTTCACTTTCCCACATGCGATAATCTTAATCATCGTACTGTCACACTCATCGTTTCCGTATTGCCACGTCGATTCACTATCACAGTCACAACATCTTCTGGATGAATTTGATATGTGAGTGCCCGTAAGTCCGCAACCGTCTTGATTTCTATATCATTCACTAGTAGTAATATATCTCCTTCTTGAATACCAGCTTGAAAAGCGGGAGAATCCGCTATGACTTCTGTTACAAGAACACCATCATAGTTATCTAATGTTAAGTTGTATGCACTCTTTTCATAGAGTTCTAAATCACTAACATTTCTTCCAATCATTCCTAAGAATCCTCGTGTGACTGATTTTTCACTTAGAAGTTGATCGACCACGATTTGAACTTCATTGCTCGCAATTGCACTCACAAGTCTAGAATTTGAATCGACTGTTGTTGCACGCCTTGTCATAAGACCAATTAAGTCTCCATTTAAGTTCACTAATGCACCGCCCACATTATTATCAACTGCATAGATGTCTGTAAATAATGTACTCGCAATCCACCCAACTTCTTCATCGGTAAACTCACGATAGATTTGCGCAAGGAATGACACAACTCCAAAACCAACAGATCCATTTCCCGTAGAAGGTGTTCTCCCACTTAAAGAAATAACATATTCTCCTTGTTTCACAATATCTGAATCTCCAAAATCAATTGGTTCTACCATGAATTCTGGATGTATCAGTAAAAGTGCAATATCTGTTTTTTCATCTCCCCCTACAAGTTCCGCAGGTAATTTAACACCACTATCTAAACGTACTTCTATTTCTGATGAATTTTGCACCGTTGTATAAGACGCTAAAATATAACAATCATTTTCACTAGAGTGATACACAACACCACTTCCTGTTACCGTTCTTTCATCCACAGTCGCAAGAACACTCACAACACGTGATTGAACTTTTTTAACTGTTTCTGTGATATCCGTTGTATACCCATTAATGGTATGATTCACAATCATTGTATCTGGATTTGAAACAGATTCATTATTTTCATCACTTGGATTATTTACGAGACGGTATGTTAGCCAACTGTTCCAAGCCAATAGTCCGGCAATAATTACCCATATCCACTTTTTCATGTCTGTTTCCTCCTTTTATCATTTTAAATTGTTCACTAGCGCAAACGATTAAATCTTTATTCATTTGTCCCTTATATTTTTCTAGAAGATAATTGGCGCTAACTTCTAATGCTTTTTCTCTTGTGTTTGCTTCTTCACTAATGTGTGCAAGTACTATTTGTTTTGTATTCTTTGATAGAATCTTCCCTAAAATTCTAGCACTATCCTCATTGCATAAATGGCCCGAATCCGATTGAATGCGTGCTTTCACAAAGGAAGGACGATGTGTTTTCATTAAACTTTCAACATCATGATTGCTTTCTAAGATGATATAATCCGCATTTTTCAAAGAATCATAATACTTTTCTTTCACATATCCCGTATCCGTAATATATACAAGTTTCTCATCCCAACTCTCAATTATATAACCAGTTGTATGCTCTGCATCATGTGATAAACCAATTGGCCGAATCATCAGATGTTGAAGCTGAAATGGTTGATCTGCTTTTATTGGAATGGTTGGAATATTCGAAATCTCAATTGGAGAATAAATTGGTTTTTCCTTAAACAGTTTAATCTGTGAGATGTGATCCGTATGGTCGTGTGTTATGAACACTGCATCTAAGTCATTAATCTCAAAACCTAAAGTTTCAAAACAGGATAATAAATACTTCTTCGTTGTTCCACAATCAATTAACAGATTCAAATTCTCATCTTGAATAAGACACGCATTCCCTTTTGAACCACTCGCAAGTAATGTATACTTCATCGAATTACCGTACAATCTAAGTATCCTCTACAAGGATCTAATTTTATATAAATACCACTCTCATTTTCTTCTTCAATATAGAAGTGTGTATGAGGTCCTGTTGCATACCCTGTCATACCTAATTGACCAATATAATCACCTTTATCAACAATCGTTCCTACTTCGATTGGACTAGGAACATTCATATGTCCATAGTACGTACGTTGTCCATTATTATGATCAATAACCACATAGTTACCACTGATATAGTGATATGTATTTTCCACAACGACACCACGATCTGCCGCAAAGATTTGACCATACTTATCATACATATTTTGTATATCAATAGCTTCATGTCCCCAATAACAACCCCATCCACAAGTAATAATTGGGTTTTCAACTGGCCAACGATAAACACCGGTTCCAACACCTGGAATTTCTAATGTACCTACCGCAATGATTTCACTCACTGGTTGTAGAGTATCTACACTCGATTGTAGAGTACCACTCACAAGCACACCATTAATCCATCTTTCTGCATATAGTGTATTCTTACTACCATTAACGCCCGCTTGAATTTGTTTTACCTGTCCAACACGAACTGTTTCATCTTCCGTATATTCGGTGCTAGGATAAATAATTTCTTTCTTCATTGATTCCTTATTTACAACAACATCAATAATTGGAGTAAAGTATGTAACACATAATTCTTCCCCTTCACTTAACACTTGATCAACGCTACTGATTTTATCAGGGTTAATATTCATCACTTGTGTCGCTGATAAACCGTTATTCTTCGAACCAACACCCGCAACGGTATCATACTTTTGAACTGTATAAAATACTCTTTCTTGATTATCCCCATATTCAATATAATCCAGAACTTCCTGCTCGGTTTTCATGATTTCATCTGCTGAAGCAAATGCTTCTGAAGTGGTTATACTTTGTAAAATCGATAAACCTGTTGATCGAGATCCATACGTTTTTAACTCCGGAGTCTTCTGCCCATTATTTAATAATGCCAATTCTTCTGGATTAATAAAATATGATAAATATTGTTGAAGAGCTTTTTCATAAATCGAAATATCATTAACATAAATACGTGCGTATACCCCATTCTCATTTGAAAATTCAACTGCAGTCGTCTTCAAAGAGAAGTATTGATGATCTTCTAAATATTTTAAAATTGCTTCATCTACATCTTGATAAATAAAGAAACTCTCTTCTGTTGTGATATAAATATCTTTATCTAATTCTACAGATGAATCCGGGAAATCTTCCTGATAGTGGGTTTTATAAATTGTATTTAAAAAAGATGCTAGTTTTGTACGATCATTTAATACACCTATCAATTCACCGCGATAATAGATTTTTGAAATTGGATGTGAAACAGAGGAAACACCTGTGATGTTTTGCGTAACTAAACTTGTCTCACTTGTGATTTCATTACTCTCTGTATTCTCATTCCCATAAATAAACTGCGGTAAAAAGACCACAATGAAAATGGATGCGAGTAAACTGATTAAGATCGTAAAAATCTTCTTCACTTATTGTCCTTCTCCTTGTCTTTCAGTTGCGTAGTTTATAAACGCATTGGTTGTAGGCTCAAACGCTAAAGTAAATGGGCCTGTTTCACCATGACGATGTTTCGCAATATTGATTTCAATAGACTCAATATTGTTTCTTGTGGCGTCTTCTTTTGCCTGTGCATTGTAATAAGAGTCACGATACATAAGCATAACGATATCCGCATCTTGTTCAATCGCTCCAGATTCACGCAGATCACTTAAACGTGGTCGTTTGTCATCTCTACTTTCCACACCACGCGATAATTGTGATAGCGCTAGAACTGGGACATCGAGTTCTCTTGCGAGTGCTTTTAAGTTTCTTGAAATCTCCGATACTTCTTGTTCACGTGTTCCATTCTTAGAATGTGCACCTGGAGAAATCAATTGAATATAGTCAATGATAATCAAATCTAATCCCGGCTTATCTTTTGTTTCATGTTCATTCTTAATACGGCGACACTTACTGAATATTTCATTAACCGTAATATTACTTTGATCATCCATATAGAATTTCATCTTTGATAAATCCACAAGAGCTTCATTCATATTATTCTTTTCATCCTGACTTAAGCGTCCCGTTTGAAGTTTATTACCATTAATACGACTCTTTGCACTAAGTAAGCGGAAACCCAATGCTTCTGTAGGCATTTCTAATGAAAAGATTGCAATAGCTCCTCCATCGCGATTATGTTGCGCAACTTGTAAAGCGAAATTTAACGCAAGTGCAGATTTGCCCATGGAAGGTCTCGCAGCTAGGATTAATAAGTCACCTCTTTGTAAACCGTGTGTCTTATAATCAAAGTCTCTAAATCCACTTTTGATACCTGTAATGTTTGATTTCTTTTCTTCCATTAACGCAATTTTGTCTGAAACTTTTTTAAAGACAACAGGAGAAGGTTCTAATTCTTTTGTTCGACGATCACGAGAAATTTTTAAAATATTCGATTCTGCTTCATCTAAAAACTCGGTAACATTCGGTTGCCCTTCATATCCTTTTTCTATGACCTCTTCACACGTTTCAATCATACGGCGCATCAGTGCCTTATCTTGGATTAATGTGACATAACTTTTTGTATTTGCGCTTGTAACTGCTGCCTTTGATAGACGTGCTAAATACTCCGTTCCACCAACCCTGTCAAGCTCTTGCGTATCTCTTAAACGAGTTGTTACACTCGTTAAGTCAATGTCAATTCCCGATTGAAACATATCAAAAATCTGTTTAAAGATGCGACGATTCACATCACTATAAAAGTCTTCTTCCGTCAATCCCGCTTCTATCGCAGTACGTGCGGAAGATGGGTATACCATGATTGTTCCTAACAAACTTTCTTCTGCCTCTACTGCAGAAGGTAATACCTTCATCTCCATCTCTATTCACTCCCTATTAATCGACAATTAACAGTTCCAATGACACCTTTATATAATTCCACTCTTACTTTTGTTACACCTAATGAAACAATTGGATCAGTATCGATGAACTTTCTTTTATCAACTGGAATACCAGCTTTATGAAGTTCTTCTACAATTTGTTTAGTTGAAACAGACCCGAATACTCTACCTTCCGCTCCAGATTTTACCTTGAAGTCAAAAGTCATATCTTCTAATCGTTTTTTAAGAGCTTCCGCTTCTCTTTTTTTGCGATCATCTTCTGCTTTTTCAATTTCTTTTTCTTGCGCAAGAATCTCCAATGACTTTTCCGTTGAAGGTACCGCAAGTCCTCTTGCGATTAAGAAGTTACGTGCGTATCCATCCGAAACTTCTACGATTTCACCCTTTTTACCAACTTTCTTAACATCACTCTTCAAAATCACTTTCATCTTGATGCACCTCCGTAAAATATTGATCTAAGTTTTCTTTTAATTCACTTTCTAATCCAGAAACACTTGCGCTAGCTCTTTGTAATGCGGCCGCTGTCATGTGCCCACCGCCTTCCATCATTTCCATGATGACTTGAACATTCACTTTTCCATTGCTACGTGCACTAATTGCGTATTCTTCTTCATCTGTTTCCGAAATTACAAACACCGCATTGACACCTGATATTTGTAGTAAACTATCTGCCACCTGAGACATCATTGTTCTTGTTAAACGCATATCTTGAACTGGTACCACAACAACTTGATTAGGATAATTCTTCGCCATCGATAGAATCTTATTCTTTTCTTCAAACTCAGAATAGGTATCCTTTAAGAATTCATCAACCACAAGTGGATCAGCTCCCATTCTTCGAAGCGCACTTGCTGCATCAAAAGTTCTTACGCCAGTACGATTGCGGAAACGCATTGTATCAATCGTCATGCCCGCTAACATAATATTCGCATCAAGTTCACTGATTTCTAATCGATTGGATACATATGGAAATAATTCTGTCACGAGTTCACATGCGCTACTTGCGCTTGCTTCTATGTAGACAAAGACAGGTTGTACACCCATTTCTGTACTACGACGATGGTGGTCTATAATTGCTACATTCTTCGCTGCTTCTAATACTTTTGCCCCATTGGATTGTTTCACATTATGATGGTCAACCATAATCACAAGTGATTGCTCTTGTAGTTGATTGACTGCTTCATTTTCTGTCACAAAAGTTACTTCTTCTTGCAGTTCTTCTTTATGTGTTTCTAAGACTTCACTAAGTTTTTCTTCAATGCCGCCCGTCTTCGCTATAATGGATACTGGTTTATTGAGCGCTTCTACCATCCGTGCGACACCAATCGCAGAACCAATACAGTCAAAATCTGCTTCTTTATGACCACAAATAATAACATTACTACTGCGTGAGATTAACTCTTTTAATGTATTCGCCATGACTCTTACACGAACACGTGATCTCTTTTCTGTTGCTTCGGTAGAACCTCCAAAGTATTTCACTTCTTCGCCTGCTTTTTGTACTGCAACTTGATCTCCACCTCTACTTTGCGCTAAATCCATTAGTTTCGTAACCATTTCATCTAATGTTTGATAATTATCAGTTCCCATCGCAAAAGCCATGGATAAGGTTATCGAAACATCCTGTTTCTGCGCTGCTTTACGAACCGTATTTAAGATCGAAAAACGATCATCTGCTAAGTCATTAAAAATCTTTTCATTTAGCACTAAGATATATCGATAGTTATTTACTCTACGCACTAAAATATTATGCTCTTTACAGTAATCAATTAATGGTGTTCGAACTCCTACATTAATCGCAGACACCACTGCTTCATCTTCATACTGCGTGCTCTCTTCATAATTATCTAATGAAGCCATTCCAATTACTGGTTTTCCTTCTTCATAAACAAGCTCTAAATTATGGAGTTCTGTAATATCTTTAAACAGTAATACAGGTTCATCATCTTTTTTGAATACTTCATATGTTTTATCATCTAGTTGAACTGTAATCAAATCGGTTTCTCCACTTAATAAGCCAGAAGCTTCTGGTAACCATACAAGAACTTTTCTACCAATTCGATTAATTCCTCTTTCTTTAAATAAATCACTCATCCAAGTAACCACATGGTTATCATCATACATAACCATGCCAACTTCTCCAAAAAGATATGCATCTTTCGCTGTACGATTCAGTAATGTTTCTACACCTGCATAATGATCTTCTAAATGATTATCAAAACGATCAAAAAGAACAAATAATACAATCGCTTCAATGATTAGAATCATAAGCGGTATTAAAACATTCAGTTTTATAGTTGCCCATAATACAGCAATCACAATTGCTTGTATGACGAGAACAATGATGATTAATCTCTTCATCCTATTCAATTCTTGTTGCATGAGCATCTCCCTCCAACAATCTCTTATGCCATGATGTAGTAATGTATAAGAATCCTATCGTAATCATCAACATCGGCATACCAATGACAAGAAAGAATGATAGTAAGAGTGCTAGGATTTTAATCTTTGGCATTCTTACACTCGTATAAACCAGTATCGCAATCATTCCATAAATCGTAAGATATACAGCTCCACACATTCCAATTACCATGAGCGTATTTTGTAGTAATTCATTCTCTAATGGCCTAGTCGCTAAATAGAAATAAACACAGGTTCCAAAAAACGCTAGATATCCACTCCATACAGGAGGAAAGTATTTGAAGAAAGGTGTCGCAGGTTCTACATGATAATGGAATCGCTTTAATAACGTTCTCGCCAATACATGCGTGATAAATGCTTGTAAGATTCCTGTTAG
This sequence comes from Solobacterium sp., assembly GCA_017515505.1. GTDB lineage: Bacteria > Bacillota_I > Bacilli_A > Erysipelotrichales > Erysipelotrichaceae > Bulleidia. Next base: position 575 of record JAFWFT010000082.1, on the reverse strand, counting down.
AATCGTCGCCACGATTAATACAGTCATGACATATTGATTTAAATTAATCGAATCTGGTATCACTATCCCTTGTGAAGCAGCTGCCTGTATTAATATATTCTTCCATCTCCCTACTTCTTCAACGATATTATACCCAAAGAATTGTGCATAGATAATCATACTAATAACACTCGCAAATACACTAATCACCATCGTAATTACGACAAGCTTTCGTGAATCTGTCCCCTTATAGATTCCTCCCCCATAAATCATTCCAATCAAAGATTCACTTGCAACATAGAATAATGTCTGTGGAGTTCCAATTACTATGGTAAGTAATAGAATCGCCACTAAGACAATCCAAGAAGACTTCATCCCATATTTTGCAGAATAAAACACCATAGGAAGTGGAAACAGGAATAAGAAGGATTCCTCAAACAATCCCGCAAATTGTCGATTAATGAGTAGTAAGGCGCCAACAATCGCAGTCATCATAGCGCCATCTGTTATTCTTCGAACGTTGTTATTCATTTTTCCTCCAAAGTGCACGATAAAAAACACTTTGTGTAGGAAATATTATATCATATTTAATTTAT
>JAFWFT010000081.1 GCA_017515505.1 Solobacterium sp. | reverse complement strand
CATAATAATGCGTTTTCTAGTGTATCATAAACAATCGTTAAATTATGAGAATCATGACTTACAGTCGAAGCGAGTGCACCTCGTAATAAACCAATTCCTTCAACAACCGCTAATGCGATATTATTTCTTCCATGACGATTCACAATAGCGACAAACTTCATATCATCATGTGGCAATTGAAGTAGACCATCTTTCACTTCAATTTCCATCGATTTGAGTTCAGTCACAGAGGCATCATGACTTGGATAATGCATATAATTGATTTTTACTATTCCGTTTTCAATAGGAGCTTTTAAAATGAAATCATCCACTGTTAAATCCTTAATATGCATTGTATTAACAGTTTCAATTTCATAAGTCTCATCTGGAATATCGACAACAAGTTGACGATCTTTTGCGACAAGTTTTCCCTCAAAATAAACGCTAGAAGGCCATAGTTCCTTTAAATCAGGAATGATATTGATATCTGCAACATATCCCGGAGCAATGGCACCTAATCGTTCCATGCGAATTTCACGTGCAGTATTGATTGTGCAAGATTTAATTGCGTCCACTGGATCCATCCCATGTTCAATTGCTTTACGTGCAACTGCATTAATATGACCAACTTGAAGTAAATCATCCGATTCAACATCATCTGTACATAAACATAAAGTATCAAAGTAGCGACTATGTTTAAGACCATTCCATAACTCTTCAACATTCTTTGTCATACTAGATTCACGCATATCGACATACATACCTAAGCGATATTCTTCAAGCGCTTCTACACCAAGTCTATTTTCATGATCAGAAATTGGACCGGCACATAGATAAGCGGATAACATTCTTCCACTAACACCAGGAATATGTCCTTGAATATAAACACCTGCTTTACGAGCTTCTTCAAGGATATCAAGAATACGATCCTCTCCGTTGATGACTGCTAAAAAGTCCATGACTTCCGCAAGTCCAACAACACGTTCCATTTGTAGGATTTCACGAATTTCTGCTGCTTGGAAGTCAGCACCTGCATATTCCATTCCAGGAACTGCTGGAACGCATGAAGGAGCATCAATTAATTGACGCATTGGTAAACCAGATGAGGAATCATGCATATAGCGAACACCTGGAACACCTAATACATTTCCGATTTCATGTGGATCTGTAATGACAGTTGTTGTTCCACTAGGAATAGCCACTTTTGCGAAATTACGAGGTGTTAACATCGTGCTTTCAATGTGCATATGTGCATCTAAAAAACCAGGTGTAATATATTGTCCATGCACATCCACAATCTCTTTTACAGGAACACTGATTACATCATGTGGTGTGTCATAATCCACATGAGCGATAAAGCCATCATAAATATAAACGGTGGCGTCTAAAATTTCGCCAGTAAATACATTTACAACTTTACCATTTGTGAGTGCGAGATCACACTCAATTTCGCCTAATGCAGCTTTTAATAACTTCTTTAGGTCTTTTGGCATTAACTTTAACATTCTGATACCTCTTTATTAACTATAAATAAAGTAGAGAATAAGTGGAATTGCGAGGATATACATTCCAATATTTACTTCTTTTGCACGGCCTGTCATAACTTTAATTAAGATATGCGCTAAGATACCACCTGCGATACCAGCAGCAATCGAACCCATGAAGATACAGAACATAATCATAACGAATGGGCCAAATGCTTCTGTGAAATCAGAGAAATCAATATCTTTAAATCCTTGAATCATAATGAAACCTACGAAGATTAATGCAGGACCTGTTGCGGCATTTGGGATCATTAAGAAGATAGGAGCTAAGAACATAGCGATTAAGAATAAAAGACCTGTTGTAATTGCGGTGAAGCCTGTACGACCACCAGCTTCTACACCAGCACTACTTTCAACATATGTTGTAATTGTTGTACAACCAAATAATGCGCCGACACATGTACCAATCGCATCAATTAAGAAAGGTTTTTCTATCCCTGGTAAGTTTCCGTGTTCATCTAACATACCAGCCTTTCCACCTAAACCTAATACAGTACCTAAAGTTGAGAAGAAATCTCCAAAGAAGGTAACAAAGACAAGAATTAAACCAGTAGGGGTAAGGATATTGGAGAAATCAAATTTCATGATTAAATCGCTAACACCAGAGAAGTTAGGAACACTCACAAGAGAGCTAGGAACCGTTGTAATTCCAAAAGGAATTCCTAGAATCGTTGTGATTAAGATACCAATTAAGATAGCACCTTTTACTTTATAAGCGGTTAATACAGCGATAATGAGTAAACCAAGAACTGCTAATACAACAGCAGGATTTGTGAAGTCACCCATACTAATGCCACCATTATAGGTTCCTAAACCAGAGTTATTGAAACCTAAGTATGCGATAAAGAATCCAATTGCCGCACTTATCGCAATCTTAATATTCTTAGGAATCATACGAACAATTAAATCACGAATTCCAAAAATGGATAGTAATAAGAAAATAACACCCTCCACTAAGATAATTCCCATTGCTTGTGAGAATGTGAGAGTGCCTGCTTGAATCATGGATCCTAATAAAAAATTACTCCCCATACCAGTCGATAATGCGAATGGCATATTCGAGTAAAGTCCCATTAAAATCGTGATGAGTCCTGAAACAAGTGCTACTGTTACAACAACAGCTTCTTGTGTGATAACAGCGCCTGCTGCGTCTGTAACCGATGGCGACCCAAAACCTACAATTGCGCCTGGTTGTGTAGCGAGTACATAAGCCATTGCCATGAAGGTTGTTAAACCTGCCATCATTTCAATGCTGAATTTTGTTTTGCGTTCTGCAAAACGAAAAAAGCCTGCGATCTTTTCCATAGTTTCCTCCTTCTCAGAATGCAGATATTCAATAGTTCCGCATGCAAACAAGAAAACTATGTTTGCCATAGTACTTCATTTACGGCGAAGTGTAGAGACTGCCTACCATATTAAGGCATTATACGGCACCTATTGATACGTTAATTG
>JAFWFT010000080.1 GCA_017515505.1 Solobacterium sp. | reverse complement strand
TTTGGATTCTTAGGTATGTTAGACTACTGGGCATCCATTGATGTGTTAAACGGGAAAGTCAATGCGACAAATGGTAACTTCCTGATGGATGAAAAAGATATGTCCTTATCAGGGCGTGGACCAGATGTATCCATTGAGAGAACATATAATAGTCAGAGTAAACATATTGGCTTATTCGGTAAAGGTTGGCATAGTAGTTTAGAAGAACGCATTTGGAAAGATGCAGAAGGAAACTTGCTTCTAATTTCTGCAGATGGTGCGCAAATTACATTTACCCGCACGGGAGATGGAACGTACCAAGCACCTACAGGTGTGTATTTAGATATGAAGGAAACAACAGAAGGGTATGAAATCAAAGACAAAGATCAAACGGTTACGTTTTATACCAAAAAAGAGAATTCTGGTCGTATGGAATATGTAAAAGATAAATATGGAAATACAACAACATATGAATATGATGGTGAATTCCGATTAGCTAAAGTAAAGAATGCGTCTGGGAAAGAATTGTTACTACAATATGAAGGAGCAAATAAAAAAGTTTCCAAAGTGACGGGACCAGATAATAAAGTCATTACGTTTACTTACAAAGGAGACTTACTTGTTTCTTCTACAACACCAGAAGGAAAAGCGTATCGATATGGATATGAAAATGACTTGCTCACTCATGTATATGATCCGAAGCATACAGATGAAAAGCCATATCAAACGATTTACACATATGAGAATAATAGATTAGTAAAAGTAACGGACCCATTAGGGAAAGCGACAACATTAGCATATAATACAGACACGAAAGAAGTTACGTTAACAAATCCAAAAGGGCGTAAGACGGTCTATACGTATAATGATGCTGGCAATCCAGTGAAAACGATTGTAGATGCTGGGCGTCTGAACTTAACAACAACGTATGAATACAGCGCAAATAATTTAGTAAAAACAACGACACCGAAAAATCAAACAGAGTCCTTTACATACGATGGGAATGGAAATGTGACATCTGCCACGGACGCAATGGGAACGGAAAAGTTCGAATACAATAAAAACAATGGCGTTGTGAGTCACACCGACAACGAGGGAGATAAAACGACAGTTGCCTATAAGGCTTCCAATACAGAAGTTTCTGTAACAGATCAAGCAACACACTCTTCTTCTGTCATATTCCATGACCAACATGGAAATCCGATAGAAACAAGTAAAGACATTGGTACAGGCGAGAATTTCATTCAAAACCCAAGTTTTGAAATGAATGAAACGGAGAAATGGTCCATTTTCCGTCATAATAATGATGGAACTGGAACGAAAGATTCGCTTCCAGCACCTGGTGGTCTAGGAGGAGCTTCTTCCTTAAAGGTCACAACAAAAGCAAGTAATAACGATTGGGGTTATATCGCTGCCATTCAAGAGGTTACGTTAGAACCAAATACAACGTATACATTGAGCGGTATGATTAAAACGACTTTATCACAAGGTACAGGTGCGTTCTTTAACATTCAATTATTAAAAGAAGATGGCTCAGCTATTGATGGTGGCGGTTGGAATGATAATCGCTATAATAAAGTACAGGGCGAAAAAGATTGGACGAATCGTCAAGTTACCTTTAAAACAACAGAGCAAACGCGAAAAGCGAAAATCTATTTACAGGTAGAAAATGGTGGAGCTTCAACAAGTGGCACAGCTTGGTTTGATAAGTTACAGCTTGAAAAAGGAGAAACATCTTCTAGTTTTAATCCTATTACGAACAGTAGCGTTGAGAATATGATGGAAAACGGTTGTATTCCAGGATGGATTAGAGGAGATGGTACAAGTTGTAGTCCGAAAGAAACAGCGCATGAAGGATTTACGGGATCTTCCTCGATTGTATTCGAACGCAGTCAATATGGTGACTCAGATATTGGGTATGGTCAATGGGTGAATTTAAATCAGAAAACAGCAGCACCTTTAACAGTAACAGGGATTTCGAAATCTGAAAATGTAGAAAATGATGCACCCGATAAACTTTCAAAAGATTACTCTATTTGGGCAGATGTATACTATCAAGACGGTAGCGGAGAA
>JAFWFT010000079.1 GCA_017515505.1 Solobacterium sp. | reverse complement strand
TGTTCAAATTAAGTATGAATGTTGTGTTGATTTCAATAAAGATTTAGAAATTGAATTAAAGAATCTCTATCAATGGAATCGTAAAAAAGATTTAGAAAGTCATGTTACAGGAATTGGAATTCATCGAGAAGATATTCAATTTATGATGAATGAAAATGAAGTCATTCATGTTGCGAGTCAAGGACAAAAGCGAATGCTTGTATTAGCCTTCAAATTATCACTCCTTCAATACATTGAACAGAATACAAATCGAAAACCAATTCTATTACTCGATGATGTATTAAGTGAATTGGATAAAAAAAGACAAAAGAAATTATTGGAAATGATTCAAAAAGAGTATCAATGTTTTATTACCACAACAGAAAAACCTGAAGAATTAGAGATGAATGATTATACAGAATATGTAGTAACAGATGGAAAGATAGAAATGATAGGAGGTCTTCAATGAGTGAGGAAAAGAAAGAATTTGATATAAGGGTAGACCATGAATATGGAGACCAAGATATTCAAGTATTAGATGGTCTAGAAGCTGTTCGTAAAAGACCTGGTATGTATATTGCATCGACTTCAGAAAAAGGTTTACATCATCTTGTATGGGAAATTGTTGATAACGGAATTGATGAAGCGATGGCAGGATATGCGACAACCATCACAGTAACTGTTGAAAAAGATGACATCATCTGTGTTGAAGATGATGGCCGTGGAATGCCAGTAGGAATGAATGAAAAGACTGGTAAATCAACCATTGAAACAATCTTCACTGTCTTACACGCAGGTGGTAAGTTTGGTGGAGGAGCTTATAAAGTCTCTGGTGGTTTACATGGTGTTGGAGCTTCGGTTGTTAATGCATTAAGTGAATGGTTGGAAGTATCTGTTTTCCATGAAGGAAATATTTACCAAATTCGTTTTGAAAATGGAGGTCATCCAATTGAAGAACTTAAGGTTGTTGGAACATGTGATAAAAATAAACACGGATCTCTTATTCGCTTTAAAGCAGATCCTACAATCTTCACAGAAACAACGGTTTATAACTATGAAACTTTACGGGATCGTTTAAGACAACTTGCCTTCTTAAATAAAGGAATTCGTATTGTTTTTAAAGATAATCGCATTGAAGATGAAAATAAAAAAGAACATACCTTTATGTTTGAAGGTGGTTTAAAACAATATGTTGAATACTTAAATAAGAATCGTACAACGATTCATCCAGATGTGATTTATTGTGAAGGGAATGATCAAGGAATTGAATGTGAAGTCGCTGTTCAATATAACGATGGCTATAATCCAAATGTATATACCTTCTGTAATAACATTAATACCGCAGAAGGAGGAACCCATGAAGAAGGATTTAGACTTGCGTTAAACCGTGTGATTAATAAATACGCAAGAGATAAAGGGTTCTTAAAAGATAAGGATGAGAATTTAACTTCTGATGACTGTAAAGAAGGAATTACAGCGATTATCAGTGTCAAACATCCAGATCCTCAATATGAAGGACAAACGAAAACAAAATTAGGAAACACAGAAGTAAGAAAGATTGTATCCGAAATCTTTGGGACGCAATTAGAACGTTTCTTAATGGAAAATCCAGATCAAGCAAAATCCATCATGGAAAAAGCAACACTTGCTTCCCAAGCTCGTTTAGCAGCTAAAAAAGCAAGAGAAGCAACACGTCGTAAGAATCCATTAGAGATTGGGTCTCTACCTGGTAAGTTGGCAGATTGTTCATCAAAGGATGCATCAATCTGTGAAATCTATATTGTCGAGGGAGATTCTGCGGGAGGAAGCGCAAAGAATGGTCGTGATTCTCACTACCAAGCAATCCTTCCACTTCGTGGTAAAATCCTCAACGTTGAAAAAGCACGCCAAAGCAGAGTCTATGAAAACGCAGAAATTCGTTCCATGATCACTGCTTTTGGGTGTGGTGTTATGGATGAAGTTGATACATCAAAACTTCGTTATCATAAGATTGTCATTATGACCGATGCGGATGTCGACGGTGCACACATTCGTACCCTTTTATTAACGTTCTTCTATCGTTATTTAAGACCTATTATTGATGAAGGATATGTTTATATTGCACAACCTCCTCTCTATAAAGTTCAAAAGGGAAATAGTGTGCGTTATGCATATACAGATCGTCAATTAGAAGAAGTAAAGAAGGAATTCGGAAATGGATATGGAATTCAACGGTATAAAGGTCTAGGTGAAATGAATGCTTCTCAATTATGGGAAACAACGATGGACCCCGCAAACCGTACCCTGATAAGAGTGACAATAGAAGATGCAGAAGCTGCAGACCAAGCATTTAGTATGTTGATGGGCGAAGAAGTTGAGCCACGTAAGAACTTCATTATTGAGAACGCAAACTTCGTTCAAAACTTAGATATTTAGGAGGTTAAACTATGGCACAAGATGAATTTATGGAATTTGATGAGTCTCAGTTTGACCCGGGAAATATTACAGAAACCGAACTCACAAAAGAAATCAGAAGAGACTTCTTAGATTATTCAATGTCCGTTATTGTCGCAAGAGCTTTACCGGATGTTCGTGATGGATTAAAACCTGTTCAAAGACGAATCCTTTATTCGATGAACGAAATGAATAATGGTCCAGATAAACCATACAAGAAGTGTGCACGTATTGTTGGGGATACCATGGGTAAATATCACCCTCATGGGGACTCTTCTATTTATGGTGCGTTAGTTTATATGGCGCAAGATTGGAATATGCGTGAAGTTCTCGTTGATGGACATGGAAACTTTGGGTCTATGGATGGAGATGGTGCAGCTGCGATGCGTTATACCGAAGCACGTATGGCGAAGATTGCGGTTGAAATGTTAAGAGACTTAGAGAAAGAAACGGTTGATATGGTTGATAACTATGATGGAGATGAAACAGAACCATCTGTTCTTCCATCTCGCTTCCCAAATGTCTTAGTCAATGGATCAAGTGGAATTGCGGTTGGTATGGCAACTAATATTGCCCCACATAATTTAGATGAAACCATTGATGGGGTTATCGCAATTATGGATAATCCAGAAATAACCACAACCGATTTAATGGAATATATAAAAGGACCTGACTTCCCTACTGGTGCATTAATCTTAGGTCGTTCTGGTATTCGTCAATCTTTTGAAACCGGAAAAGGAACGATTGTCATGCGTGCTCGTACACGAGTTGAAGAAATGCCAAACGGAAAAAGTCGTATTATCGTTTATGAATTACCATATATGGTGAATAAAGCGGCGATGGTTGAACGCATTGCCTCGTTAGCTCGTGATAAAGTCATCGAAGGAATTACTGACTTAAGAGATGAATCTTCCGATCGTAATGGAATTCGAGTTGTTATGGAATTACGAAAGGATGTTCAACCGGAAGTTCTTTTAAACCAACTCTATCGACTCACTCCACTTCAATCTAACTTCGCATCCAACAATGTCGTCTTAATTAATGGTGCTCCTAAACAAGCAGGCATTAAAGAAATTTTAATGGAATATATTAAATTCCAAGAAGAAGTCATTACACGTCGTACGCAATATGATTTAAATAAAGCAGAAGCACGTGCACATATCTTAGAAGGCTTACGTATTGCAGTTGATAATATTGATGAAATCATTCATATCATTCGTACATCGAAAGATCCAAATGAGGGTGTACAACGCTTAATGGATGCATTTGGTTTAACGGAGATTCAAGCCAAAGCCATCATGGATATGCAGTTAAGAAGATTAACAGGTCTTGAAAGAGAAAAAATTGAAAGTGAATACCAAGAACTGCTTCTTAAAATTGCGGATTATAAAGATATTTTGGCGAATGAATCGCGCATTAAAGGAATCTTACGTGATGAGTTAACCGATATTAAAGCGAAATATGGAAGTCCACGTCGTTCGGAAATTACAGATGCAGAAGCAGATATGGAAGATGAAGATCTTATCCCAGTTGAAGATGTTATTATCACCCTATCCTCGAATGGATATGTAAAAAGAATTACAGCTGATACATACCGTGTTCAAAACAGAGGTGGTAAAGGAATCAAGGGTATGGAATTAAATAAAGATGATATGATTGATCAGTTCATCAATATGTCTACCCACGATCATTTACTTGTCTTCTCAAGTCTAGGTAAAGTCTATCGTATTCGTGGCTTCAATATTCCAGCCTATGGAAGAACCTCTAAAGGAATTCCAATTGTCAATTTATTAAAGATGGAAAAAGAAGAAACGGTTAAAGCGTTAGTTCCATATGGTAAAGAAGATGAAGCGAAATACTTGCTCTTTGCGACAAAGAAAGGTCTCGTGAAGAGAACCACAATTGAAGAATTTGAAAACATCAATCGTAATGGTAAGATTGCGATTAAGTTAAATGAAGATGATGAACTCGCATTCGTCAAAGGGACTTCTGGAACAAGCGATGTCATCTTAGCTGTTACAAACGGCAAAGCAATCCGCTTCAAAGAAGAAACCTTACGACCACTTGGAAGAACAGCACGTGGTGTCAAAGGGGTGAATGTGGATGGTGGTCAAGTCATCGGTATGGCAACCAGTGAAGAAGGAAAGATGATCTTAACCTTATCTGAAAATGGATACGGAAAGAAATCAGACATTCAAGATTACCGTATGACAAATAGAGGCGCGAAAGGTGTTAAGGCACTAAATGTTACCGCAAAAACGGGACCACTTGTCTGTATGAAAGCTGTTAACGGGGATGAAGATTGTATGATTATGACGAATGATGGCATCATGATTCGTATCTCTCTCAATCAAATTGGTGTACACGGTAGAGCGACCCAAGGTGTACGCGCAATTCGAATCAACGATGATCAAAAAGTATCAAACGTAGAAATTGTTGATCCAATAAGTGAAGAAGATCGGAAGAGCACACGTCTGAACTCCAGTC
>JAFWFT010000078.1 GCA_017515505.1 Solobacterium sp. | reverse complement strand
TGCGTATGGGTGTTTGATGATTGTCGCAAATATTTTGAACCTAGCGAATATCTATGATATTAAAGAGTTGTTAGAACAATGTAATACGCGAATCTATCAACTTTGAAAAATTTTTCATTATTTTGAAATTAGTTTACATCCCATGTAAATTATCATATAATCATTCATGTATAAAGTGAGGTATTTATGGACTCTTATAATAATAATGCTTATTTTTGGCAAAAAATAGATACATTATATCACTCCAGTAATCTCGTGATTTCTCGTCACAAAGGAGATACACATCCTACTTTTAAGAACTTGATTTATCCGACAGAGTACGGGCATTTAAAAGATACACTTGGCACAAGTTCAGAAGGGTTGTCGGTTTATGTTGGAAGTGGAGATAAATCGGTCATCAATGGAATCGTTGTGGCAGCAGATATCTTGATTAAGACTGTGGATATTAAGATTTTGGTTGGTTGTAAGGATGAAGAAGTATATGATGTCTTACATTTCTTAAATTCAACCGATTTCCAAAAGACGGTTCTTATTAAAAGAGGAAATGATATCCCACAATGGTCATTATCAGATAACTAAAAAGTAGATTTACTTCTACTTTTTTATATTCCAGAAAACATCGTCATATAATGACAGAAACTTCCCACCATCACAAAGAGATGGAATAATTCATGATTCCCAAACCCATAATGATTTGGCTTTATGATATTTAGTTTTAATGCGTAAATGAATCCACCAATTGTATAAAAGATACCACCTACCACAAGCCATATAAAGCTTTTGAAAGGCAATTGTATCATTAACTGTGGTAATACAGATACACAAGCCCAACCCATCGCAATATACATCATAGAAGAAATATATTTTGGACAGGTTACCCAAAAGAATTTAAAGATGATTCCAGATAAGGCAATGGACCATATCACAATGAACAAAATAAGTCCTGTCTTTTCCTTAAGAACACTTAGACAGATAGGGGTATAGGTACCCGCAATGAGAATAAAGATACTCATATGATCAATTCTTTTCAAAATGAGATTAGCAATTGGACTTATATTAAATGCATGATAAGCACTGCTTGCGCCATACAAAAGAATCATACTTAGCATAAAGATTGTTAGACCGACTTGATCTTGTAGAGTTAAAGAAACTTGATTCGCATGTATTAAAAGTATAGGGAGTCCAATAATCGCTAAAATAAAACCTATAAAGTGTGTACATGCACTAATTGGATCTTTTGGCTTAAAAGGAAACTGTGTATTACTTGAATATGGGATCGATTTCATTGTGGTCATTGATTGTCCTCCTGTTCTTAATATCACTTTATCAGTTATTTAATAACTTATCAAGGGATATTATAAAATATGTTTGACGATATTTAAAACAATTACTAAAATAAAACTATGAAAGAAATGAAAGATAGGTTTTCTAACTTTACGTTACCAAAATGGAATGAAATACCCGATGTAGGATTATATCTAGATCAAGTCACAAAATATATCAATGGATATTTTGGTGACTTTAAAGATATGATGGTAACACCATCTATGATTAGCAATTATGTAAAGTTAAAAATCGTATCCAAACCAGAAAAGAAAACATATAGTCGAGAACAAATCGCCTATTTTATCTTTATCGTGTTGAGTAAAACAGTATTATCGATGGACCATATTAAACAAGTATTTTTGATTCAAAAAGAATCCTATTCTTCTGAAAAAGCGTATACCTATTTTCAAGAGGAACTTTTAAAAGCACTTGAAAACCTATTTGAGGAGAAAAAAGAAATCCACAAAAAGAATCTCTCCGACGAACATCAAATGGTTCAACATATCGTTACAGCAATCGCGCATCAGATGTATTTGGAAAAGTATTTTGAAGAATAAGGTTAATCAAAAAAGATGGATGATTCTTTGTTCCATTTTATGCATCATTGGAATGGTTCTTTTTTATCGTTACACAAATGATTATAAAGGAGAAGTTATTCGCATTCATAGTTCGATTGATCAAGATCAGGATGGGATTGATGATCAAACAGATATCCTATTAAATACGAAGGAGTATATCTCCCATCATCCTAAGTATAAGAGTAAATACTATTCTACTGGGTATCCCAATGATGAATATGGAACTTGTGTCGATGTAGTTGGCTATGCATTATATCACTCCGGATATGATTTGATGGAACTTGTAAATGAGGATATTCTAAAAAATCCACAAGATTATGCAATTCAACTAATTGATAAGAATATTGATTTTAGAAGAGTTCCAAATTTATTAGTTTATTTTAAAAATACTGCGATTTTTTGCACAATGGATTTACAGGAAATAGAAGAGTGGCAAGGAGGCGATATTGTTGTCTTTCGCAACCATATAGGTATTTTATCCGATCGAAGAAATCGAAATGGGATTCCCTATGTGATTCATCATGCGAATCCATTTCAGGTATTCTATGAAGAAGACATATTAGAAAAAAGAAATGACCTTGTTGGTCATTTCAGAGTTTCTGAATGAATCATCGTTCCAGAGAAGTCTAATGAAAGTGGTTTAGGAATTCCACCTTCATTTAACCAATCAATTGCTTCTTGGACACCTTTTTGATAAAGCTCTTCAAATGAAGAGGTGTAAACTTTATTGTTTTGTCCTAATGCCTGATACTCCTTGTGATCTTTATTTAGAATTCTTTCTTTTAAAGAATCTTTATCAAATAACATAAGTGAAGTAACTTTGCGTGGAATCTTGAGAAGAGTTTCCAATTGATAGAAGGTATCATATTTTTGTCTAGAAGAAGGGCGAAGTAATTTTGTGATGTGATAGATAGAGAAGATGGCGTCTGTAAACTTGTAGATAGGAACATCCTTGTGATAAACGTCACGGAATAATGCATGATACATTTTAGCAAGTTCGTTTTTTTGAGGATTCATAATATATAAATAGTTATATACATCATAATCAGAGTATTGTTTTCCATGTTGCTCTAAGCACCATGTATCCAAACAAGCTTCTAAAGCGACGTGTGCTTCAAACTCACTATGTCCTGTTTCTTCATGGATTTGTTTTGCGTGATAAAACACAATGGGATGACATGTTGAGTCTGCCATATAGTGACATAAGTATCCATAATAATAATTCATTAATATTGGATGTTTCTTACAGTATTCATAGATGTATCGAATCGTTTCTTCAACTTTTTCATCATGCATGAGATCCCCTAATGGTTTAATGGTTCCAGGCAAAAAACCAGACGCTCTTGAAAAGAATAATAAATCTGGGCCTTGTGAACCTACATAAAACAAGGAGTCATCCACGAAGGAAGGATCTTTTAATTGTTGATACACATCACGTGCAAATTCTACATGTGTTGTAGCTGCTGGCATAATCGTTACCTCTATTCTACAGAATCCATTATCTGTTTTATCGTTGGTGCTAAACCTTTACATTTTTCAATTGGCAGGGAACAAATCGCAACGCGAATGCCCTTATTCGTAACAATCGTGAAGATATTCTTCTGCATAAGTGCTTCTTTTACTCGTCTTGCATACGCTGTATCTTCAATTTTTAAAGTGATGAAGAAACCTTCTTTATATGGGTACATTTCTAAACCACATTGGTTTGCTTCAGTAATAAAGATGGTACTTCTTTCTTTCAGTAATTGAATATACGAATCTTTTTCTTTTATGAAGGCATCTTTATTTTCATGAATCACCCATATAAAGTTTTCCATTGGTGCATTTGCAGAATTCGACCAAGTAGCACGTGCGTCTTTCTCGAAAATGACAGCGATATCTTTCACATCTTCTTCTTTTTTGCCTAGTATAAGAGAGGCTCCACATCGTAATCCATAGGAAGTTAAACTTTTGGAACAACTAAATGCTATAGTGATAAGAACTTTCTCTGATATAGAATTAAAGGTTTCCATATATGCACGAGAACGATCTAAATCATACGAATAATCAATATATGCAATATCATTAATAATCACAACTGGAGTTGCTTGCCCAACCTCATTAAAGAAAGCAATAAGATCTTTCCATTCATCCAATGTTAATGAGTATCCAGTAGGATTTTGACAAGGATCATTAATCACAAAGACAATGCGATCTTGTGTTGACTGGATATTCTTTACAACAGTCTTTATGGAAGAAAGATTAAAGTGATTGTCTTCAAATAAAGAATATGTTTGCGTCTTTATGTTATTTTGTGAAGCAATCAGTTGATAGTTTCCCCAAGCAATATCTGGAATAATAATGGTTTGATCTTCTTCAAGGAAAGATCGAAACATTGTTGAAATAGCACCTGTTCCTCCAGGAGATGCGATAACATCATGGTATAAATCAAGGGTAGAATTTTGCGTAACCCATTCATATACAGTTTTCTTAAAGGAAGATGACCCTGCAATGGAACCATAGGCGGCTTTCACTTTCGAAGGAATTTCATCATAGTGATGATAGACGCTATCAAAAGCCACAATCGTATTATCCTCTCCATATAAGGAACCAATGGTTGCGTTGATTACATTCTCTTCTCCATATTGAGCAATCGCTTTTTTAGCGAGTTGAACCGTTGTGAATATTTCATCATAGAGAGGGGTTGTATTTGCGCTTTTTCTGGTGAATGCCATTTTACTCATCTCCTTCAAATAAATAACTTCCAATGCGGATCATCGTAGAACCACATTGAATTGCGATTTTATAATCATCACTCATTCCCATCGATAAGACTTTTAATTTCGGAAAGTCTTTTCGAAGAGAATGAAAGAGGGTATTTGCTTCTTGGAATACTTCTTCAATACGTTTGGTGTTAGCAGTATGAGGGCCCATTACCATCATCCCACACACTTCTATATTAGTTAATTTTTCACAATTCGAAAAGAATGAAAAGGCTTCTTCTTTTGATAGTCCGTATTTGTTTGTGTCTTCTGTCGCGAGATGAAATTGTGCATAGACAGGTAGTATCTTATGAATTCTTTTGCATTCTTTGTCTATTAATTGTGCTAACACAAAAGAATCAAGGGATTGTATACAAGAAACGTACGGGATGATTTGACGGACTTTATTCTTTTGTAGGTGACCGATGAAATGCCATTCAATATCATTTGGTAAATCTTTTTTCTTCAGGAATTCTTGGGCTCTATTTTCCGCAAAGATGCGTTCTCCTAAATCATAATAAGAAAGAATATCTTCTTTGGAGTGATGTTTTGTCACAATACATAAAGAAACATTTAAAGGGATATTCTGTTTTATTTCTAAATAATGAGAATGATTGATTGCCATGTCGCAATTATATCACTAGGAATGTTATAATATTAGATAATCTTTATGAAAAACAAAGATTTTTGGGATCACAGTGGAAAGGTATTATTAACGATTGCTTTATTGCTTGGTTTTACTTCGCTATCGTTAAATCTTTCATCGCGCTATTTTGAAAAAAAGAATCCAGTCAACACAGAAGGAACCATTCAACCGAAAGAAACTATTCAAGTCATTAATGTGCTTGGAGGTGGCCAAGCTGTATATGGAAAAAGCATCACAAATGATGATTACACAGTTGTGGTGGAAGGACTCGATACACTTGTGCATAACTATGATGTAAGTGTTTATACACAGAATTCATTGATTGGAACGGAAGTTTCAACACAATTTGGAGATGCGATGAAGAATATTGGATTTAAAGCCGTCTCTTTAGCGACTCCACAATCCATGAAATTTGATAAACCTGGAATAGAAACATCTTTAAGCTATTGGAATAATAGTGGCTTATATGTGACAGGAAACTATTTAAGTACAGATCAACAAAACTTAATTCCACATTTTGAAGTAAATGGAATATCTGTGGTTGTTTTATCCTTTACGGAAAAATTAGATAATGCGTTACCAGATTATGAACAATACTTAGTAAATGTATATGATGATGTTCGCTCTTTACAAATTGTTGAACAAGCCAGTTATATCGCAGATGTGGTGATTGTTTCAATGGCTTGGGATGGTATTCATAATGAGCAACCTACAGAACGCCAACAACAAATCGCAAAAGCTTTAGCAGATGCGGGAGCTAGTGTCATTCTTGGGAATGCTGGAAGTGCAATTCAACCGGTTCATTGGATTGATGATACTTTGATTTTCTATGGTATGGGAAATCTTGTCTCGGATGCCTTTATGGAAGAAGACAGAATTGGACTTGTCGGTGGTATAACAATCACAAAATCAACATACTATGATAAGACAAAGATAGAATTAACAAATCCAAGAATGGATTTAGTCTATTCTATATTGGAACCAAATGGGTATTACAGCACAAAGTTATTTAGTTCTTTATCGGAAGAGGAACTTACGAATAAAGATGAAATCTATCAAACATATCGCAGTTTCTTACAAAGTATGGATGATAGTATCCGAATGGGAGGTTTACAATAAAAGGAATCTTAATCGATAAGATTTCTTTTTCTTAAG
>JAFWFT010000077.1 GCA_017515505.1 Solobacterium sp. | reverse complement strand
TGATTGAAATTGAAAAATAAGAATGCTAAACTGTAGGCGAATAGGAGGAGTGATACTATGCCAGTAAAAGTAGAACAAGAAACTTGTATCGGATGTGGCGCTTGTGTAGGTACATGTCCAGTTGAAGCTTTAGAGTTAAACGATGATGGAAAAGCACAATGCAAAGAGGATTTATGTATTGACTGCCACGCTTGCATCGGCACATGCCCAGTAAGCGCTATTTCTGAAAAAGAATAGTTTCGAAAACAGACAGTAAAGTCTTTAATTCAAGAAGGTAATGAATATTATCTTCTTTTTTTGTGTAGATGTATTATTTTTCCTGCAAGACTTTTATAATAGATGTAAAGAAAATATCGTTATGAAAAAAAGAAAAGATTTAGAACAACCCGTTTTAGAAAAATTAGTTTCATCAATTCTATCACTTAGTTTTGTATATGGACCCATTCACATGGATGAATTAGTGAATAAGATAGATCATTATTTTCCAGAATTATATTTTGAGATTAGTGATGAATCGATTATAAGAGGGGTTATCTTTCAACTAGGAGAATTTAAACAAATCAGAATCAATGATTATAATGAAGTTTCTGTTTTATCTCAAAAAGATATGGATGAACTCCTTCAGAATCCAGAAATAAGAATGATTTATTATTCACAAATTGAAAAGGACTTCAATAATCCAGATGAAATCCTCCAGTATGAAAGCTATGAATCAATTCGCATACACCCAACTATGAGAAAAATAGAGGAATATTTTAAAAGTATAAATCTTAAAAAAGGCGTATATGTAGATGATCCTTTACTGGATTGCTTTATGATTGCTTTTAAAATGGCGGATGAAGAACAATTTATAAACGAATTAAAAAAGAATCATAAAGAATTAGATAACCAGTTGATTCATCGTTTCATTGATGAATTGACAGGAACACTCCCAAGAGGGTTTCTACATGGATATTCATTCAAAGAAATTGGTGAAAAAGCCAATTCCGAACACCATTTTTTCGAAAATCTAGTTCAAAATCACATCGAAAAGAAAATAGATGATAAATCATATTCTTCTTATACGTATGAAGAATGTGTCTCATTAACAGAAGAATTAAAGAAAACCAAAATATTTGAATACTTTTGTAGTGATAATTTGATAGAACTTCTTATTCACGGTGAAGAAATCTTCGTACAATTACTAGGATATTATAATCATGATAGAAATATCATCATCTATGGAAATCGTTCTAAAATGGAATACAATTATTATTTTATGAATTGTGAAGCAGATGATTATCCAGATATTGTGAATCGATTGAATTACTCAGAAATTCTAATCGATGATCCAGAAGGTTTTTTAACGGATGATATTCAATATGAACTAAGAAAGAGGAATCTTCCTATGACTCCTCTTATTTGTGATTTACATCATAATGATAAACCAACACTTTCAAATATAGAGAATTTAAATCTAATCGGGACTGTACTCGAACAATTATTGAGTATTTATCATGATTTAGAAGAATCGATTGGCGAAAGATGTGAGAAAGGAAATCCCTATAAAATCATTCAGTTTTATTTATATGAAAAATCTTTTGAAATTGGAGATTATCAAGATCTTGAACTAACAGATCCTAAATTACCATATAAAGTAAAACAAGATTATCAAAATATAATACCGAAAGTGAACAATAAAACACCGATTCAAATAGGACTGTTTTCTGTAAGTATAGAGAATCAAGAAGAGGCAACCTACATAACCATATTACTTGATGAAAGAACTGGTTTAATCATCGGTCATATACTAAAAAAAGAAAGTGAAATGGATTCGATATTAAAGGATGTAATCCTTTTATTGGAAGAGTTGGATATTGAACCAAATCATCTTGTGTTTAATAATCAATTTTGTTTCGAAACATTTGATGGATTACTCGATTTTTATGGCCTTGCATCGAAGTATTCTTTCGATAACCAATTGATGAATGAAATCTTCTCTCAATTTATGTCTATCCCAAGCAATCACAAAGAAAAACCAATGATGAGTTAGTATCCATCTTTTCAATTACCATTTTCCTATGCTTTTATGTATAATAAGTAAGCATGAAGAAAACATTTGATCGTACAACTTTTACATTAGAAGAGCGTTTCAAAAAGATTGGTTTACATAAAACCTATTTTATTCGTACCTATGGATGTCAAGCAAATGTACGTGATACAGAGACCATTGCGGGGATTTTAGAGGCAATGGGTTTTACATTAGCGAGTAGTCAAGAAGAAGCGGATTTCTTACTGTTTAATACTTGTGCTGTACGAAGAAGTGCGGAAGAACATGTCTTAGGAGAAATTGGAAAACTCAAACAATTAAAACTGGATCATCCAGGAAAAGTCTTTGGTTTATGCGGATGTATGGCCCAAGAAGAAGGGGTTGTGGAAGAAATCAAACAGAAGTATCCTCAAGTGGATATTATTTTTGGGACCCATAATCTTTCAAACTTACCTTCTATCCTTCATGAATATTATGAACAAGAATCTCCTTTAATAAAGGTTGAAAGCACACCAGGAAACATTGTCGAAGATCTTCCTACTGTCCGTTCTCAATCGTTTAAAGCGTTTATCAATATCATGTATGGATGTAATAAGTTCTGTACCTATTGTATTGTCCCTTATACAAGAGGAAGAGAAAGAAGTCGTGAAAAACAACATATCTTGGATGAAATTAATGCCTTTAAGAATCAAGGGGGTAAAGAAATCATTCTATTAGGTCAAAATGTGAATGCCTATGGAAAAGACTTAGGGGAAGAAGATGGCTTTACAGATTTATTAAGAGCGTGTGCTGAAACAGGCATTGATCGCATTCGCTTTTATACATCTCACCCTAGAGATTATTCCTCAAGTTCCATCGATGTAATGAAAGAATATCCAAACATCATGAACTCTTTACATTTACCTGTTCAAAGTGGTTCGAACGAAGTCTTACGACGGATGGCTAGGGGATATACGGTGGAGCACTATAAGTCTTTATTTGATGAGATGAAAGAGAAGATTCCTTCTCTTACTTTTACCACCGATATCATTGTTGGTTTTCCTGGAGAAAGTGATGAACAATTTGAAGAAACATTAAAGCTTGCGGAATATTGTAAGTATGATTTAGCCTATACATTCATTTATAGTCCTCGTGAAGGGACACCTGCAGCAAAGATGGAAGATGATATTCCTTTAAAAGTGAAGAAAGAAAGACTACAACGTTTAAATGAACTTGTGGCGAAGTATTCCAATGAGAATAATAAATCCTATCTTAATCAAGAATTAATAGTCTTATGTGAAGGACCATCCAAAAAGAATAAGAAGGTATTTAGTGGTTATAGTGAAGAAAATAAACTGGTGAATTTTACAGGTGAAAAGATTCAGGCAGGCGACTTTGTGAAAGTAAAGATTACAGGCACAAAAAGTTATACACTTGATGGAGAAAAGATTATCTAATAAAATATAGATAATAAATAGAGTAGTTATTAAGAGCGTTCATTAATAACGTATAATAATACTATTAAAATGGAGGGACTATGAGTAAAGTTCGTATTTTCGCTTTAGGCGGACTTGATGAAGATGGCAAGAATATGTACGTCGTCGAAGAGGACGACAAAATCTTCGTAATTGATTGTGGAATGAAATATCCAAAGGCAGAACAATTAGGAATTGAAATGATTATTCCTGATTTTCGTTACCTTAAAGAAAATGAAGAGAAAATACAAGGAATCTTCATCACCCATGGACATGATGATGTGATGGGTGCTTTAGTGCATTTACTCAAAGAAGTAAAAGCACCTGTTTATATGTCTCCTCTAACCGCTAATATTTTTGAAAGAAATGCCCGTAAAAAAGGATTAAAAGACTATACCATTCATCGTATTCGTAGAGGAAATACTTTTAAAATAAATGGGACGGAGATTCGTACGTTTGGAACAACGCAATCCATTGCGGATGGCTTTGGATTAGCCATTAAAACGGGGGACGGATATGTTGTATACTCTAGTGAATTCATAGTTGACTATGATGTTCAAAATGATGCCTTTAAGTTCGATATGATGGAAGTTATGAACTTAGGCTCCAAAGGAATCTTAGCTTTAATGACAGAATCCGTTGGTTCAACACGAATGGGACATAGTGCACCGAATCATCGCATTACAAGTATCTTAGAACCATACTTTGAAGAAGCAAAAAATCGTATCTTAGTCACAACCTATAGTCAAAACTTATATCGTGTGATTGAGATTATTGAACTTGCCCATAAGTATCATCGTAAGATTATGATTTATGATGAAGAATTAAGAAACTTAATGCAGGATATGGCAACCTTAGGGTATTATCGAATTCCCGCAGGATTAGACATTGCCCCACAGAATTATGATAATCATTTGGATAATGTGGTCGTGATTATTGGTGGAACGGGATCAACCATCTTTAAGAAAGTCCATCGTATCGCCACAAGAGAAGACGATATCATTCAATTAAGAGATACCGATACGATTATGATTACATCTCCGGCGGTTCCAGGAACCGAACGAGAAGCTAGTGCAATGGAAGATGATTTATTTAAAGAAACTTCAAAAGTGTATGCGATCGATTCCAAACGTGCCTTTAGTATGCATGCCTCGATTGAAGACTTAAAGATGATTATTTATTTAATGAATCCACAATACTATATCCCAGTAAAAGGAGAATATCGACAATTAATCTCCAATGCGAATATCGCACTTGATATGGGATATCCTGCGAATAATATTATTGTCTTAGATAATGGTCAAATTGCGACGATTGAAAATGGCGTGCTTGATCGAAACTATGAACTCATGCATGTGGAAGATATTTTGATTGATGGAAATGAAAATATTGATGCTCAAGGTATGATTTTAAAAGATCGAGAACTCTTAAGTACAGATGGGGCCATTGTGATAGGAGTGGTCTTAAACTTCCAAACCAAAGAGATTATTGGGGGACCAGATGTACAAAGTCGTGGGGTAATCTATTTAAAGGATGCGGATTATATTATCAAAGAGATAAGTAATATAATGGAAAGAACGATTATAGATAATGTGACGAATAATGCCTATGAAAATATGGCGACACGACAAGAAGTCCGTGATAAAATTAGTCGGTATGTATTAAAAGAGACAGGCAAGCGTCCGATGATTTTACCTGCCATCTTAGAGATTAATACAAAGGAATAGTGAGGAAGAACGTGGCGAAGAAAAAAACAACGCGTAGTAAAAGAAAAACAAAAGCACAAATTCAAAAAGATGAAGAAATGCGCTCTGTGATCGCAATTGTGATTATCTCTGCGATAACCATTATTGCGTATACACGTATGGGCGTGATTGGAGAGTTTTTAAGCAATCTTCAACGCTTTTTGTTTGGAAAACTATATGTTCTGATTATGGTGATTATCGTGGCACAAATCATCATGAATATCATTACCCGTAGCAGTGAGAAAAAGGGAGATGAACCTTTCCATTTTCCTCCAATCGCAGCGGTATTGATCATCATCGCAATTCTACTTGGAAGTGCATATGCGAATACATCCCATAATTTAAAGGGCTATGATATTTTTTCGAACTTTATCAATGATCCAATGATGTATTTTACGGATCCTAATGTGAATGTAGCAGGAGGATTCTTAGGCGCAATCTTATTATCAATCACGACCTTTTTAGTGGATTATCCTGGGACAATTTTAATCATTGTGGTCTTAGGGATTATCACAACCTTACTCTTTGGCTTATTACCTTCTTATAAGAACGCATTTAAGAGAATCTGGGATTATTTCTCAACCGTAAGTATTGCGGAAATTGTGGAAGATGAGGAAGAGGAAGAAGAATCTTCTACTTTACCAATTATCCAACAAAAGGTTGTGGAGCCAGTGAAGGGAATGGAACCTGTATCAAATCCTGTTCAAGGTTCGATTGTTGAAATACCAAAAAAAGAAATCGCACCAACACTGAGTGAAGATACATTAGCGAATCTGCAACTCGCAACAGGTGTTCATAATATTGAACTTGAGAAATATCAATTTGAAAACCAAAAGAATCCACTCGATATCAAAGTGGATGAGGATGTTCAACATGACGATTTAGAGCTCATGAAAGATATGCCTATTCGTGAAAGTGAAGAAGGGAATCAACAACATACCGTCTTCTTAAATGTCGATGATATTAAACAGGAAGATGAAAAGAATGAATTTATCATTGAGGAAAAACCTTCTGTTTCTCAGCCAAGACTTAAACTAGAAGTTGTTGAAGAAGAGGATGCATATAGCGAAGAGAATCGTCCAAATGGTAGTAGTGAAGAGGATGAACACTTCTATGGAAATGAAGAAGTAAAAACAACTAAGAAACTACGTTCAAAGAAATATATTTTACCAAATAAAGAATTATTGGATCCAATTCCATCAATTTCGAGAGATGATTTAAACATAAAAGCAGCTGAAACAAAAGGTGTTCAATTAATAGAAGTTTTACAGAACTTCGATATTCAAGCAGAGTTATTAGAAACACATATTGGGCCATCTGTAACGAAGTTTGAAGTACGTCCAGAAGTCGGTGTAAAAGTGAGTAAGATTTTAGGTCTTGCGGATGATATAAAGATGCAGTTAGCGGTTAAGGATGTGCGTATTGAAGCACCAATTCCTGGGCATAATGCAGTTGGTATTGAGATTCCAAATGTAAAGAGTGTACCTGTTAAGATGAAAGAACTTATTGGTACCGTTCCTTCAAGAGATAATCATCCATTACTCATTTATATGGGAAAAGACTTATTAGGACAAACAGTGACATGTCGATTAGATAAGATGCCACACTTATTAATTGCAGGAGCGACAGGTTCTGGTAAATCGGTCTGTATGAATGCGATTATTACATCTTTACTCTTCCGTGCAAAACCAGAAGAAGTAAAGATGTTACTCATTGATCCAAAGAAGGTAGAATTTACACCATTTAAAAAGATTCCGCACTTAATTGGACCTGTTGTGGATGATGCCTTAAAAGCAAGTAATGCGTTAAAGGTAGTGGTCAAAGAAATGGAAGATCGGTATGATATCTTTTCAAGAAGTGGTGTTCGTAATATGCAAGCATATAACGAAGCAGTTGAAAAAGGATATATCACAAGAGAAGATGCAGAAGGTAATGAATATCCAGCTGACAAGTTGCCATATATTGTCGTCATTATTGATGAGTTGGCAGACTTAATGATGGTGGCAGGAAAAGAAGTCGAATCATCCATTCAACGAATTACCCAACTTGCTCGTGCCGCAGGAATTCACTTAATTGTTGCGACACAAAGACCATCAACAGATGTCATCACCGGTATCATCAAAGCGAATATTCCATCTCGTATTGCCTTTAGTGTTTCAAGTGGAATTGATTCAAGAACCATTTTAGACCATGTCGGTGCAGAACGCTTACTTGGAAATGGAGATATGCTTTATATGCCAATAGGGGAAAGCAATGCACTTCGTGTTCAAGGCGTCTTTGTGACAGATGATGAAGTTAGAAAGATTACGGAATACTGTTCCAATCAAGCAGTTCCTGTATATTATGATGCATTTGTTGATTTAGCTGCGGTTTATCGCGGTGGAGAAAATGGAAGTGCGACAAGTGAAGATGATCCTCTTTCTGAAGAAATCAAGAACTATGTCATTGAAGCACAAAAAGCTTCTACTTCCTTACTCCAAAGAAAATTTGGAATTGGCTATAACCGTGCAGCACGTATGATTGATATCCTTGAAAGTGAAGGGATTATTGGTCCTGCACAAGGGTCTAAACCAAGAGAAGTATACATTAAGAAAGATACAGAATAAGTGTTACCAAACGATAACACTTATTTTCATTTGCATGATTTGTTATAATGAGTTAGAATTATCTAACTAGAAGGAGGATAAGAGGATGGCAAATATCATCGTTGGTCTTATGATTGTTCTTATCGTTCTTTGGGATATTAAGTATTTATTATCTGGTAAAGCAAGTGATTGTTCGAGTTGTCATTCTGAATCATGTTCATCTTGCAATACTGTGAACAGATTTAAAAGAGATCTTCAAAAAGCGAAGAGAGATCTTCAAAATGAACGATAGAAATATTTCGATTGTATTATATGATTATCGTATAGACGAATAACCGCTTCCATTAGGATAGGGCGGTTATTTTCTTTTACGCAAAGAAAGACCTAAAACCCATCTTAGCAAGAAAAAGAGAACATGGGTAAAATCGTATATGTATAGTCAATTCTTACAAATATGCTTATAGGTATATTTGTATAATCTTCCCAATGGATGCAAGTTTTGTCATTTGTGTCTTTTTTGATCTCTTGTGATAATGCATACACACAAGAAGGAGGAAATATAAATGTTAAATCAATGTGTATTAGTTGGTCGAGTTGTAGAAACTCCAGAAATTCAAACAACACCGAAAGGAACTTCTGTCGCACATATGTTGATGGAAACCGATCGCAGTTTCCGTAATGAAGATGGAACCTTAGCCAAAGATCTATTTGACGTTACTTTGTGGAAAGGAATTGCGGAAGAATGTTCAGCAGTATGTAAACCAGGTAGTTTAATTGCTTTGAAGGGGAGATTAAACTGTGATCCGTATGATAAAGATGGAAAGAAATATTATAACTGTAACATCATTGCGGAAAAAGTCTCTTTTCTAGATCAACGTTAATTAGAATGACCTGTGATACAATAGAACTGTTTATTGGAGGTTCTATATGGCTTTTGATTCATTAAGTGATCGTTTAAATAAAACATTTCGTGATTTAGCAGGAAAAGGGAAATTAACCGATAGTAATATGGAAGAGATGCTGAAGGAAGTACGTTTAGCACTTCTAGAAGCAGATGTTAACTATCGAATTGTTAAGGACTTTTTGAATCATATTCGTGAAAGAGCAAGAGGAGAAGATGTATTAAATAGTGTCTCTCCTTCCGAAATGCTCGTTAAGATTGTTCATGATGAAATTGTACATTTATTAGGAGAAGAAGCACCATTAAATATACAAGAATCAGGTATCACGACAATTATGTTAGTGGGTTTACAAGGTACAGGTAAAACCACTAGTGTTGCGAAGATTGCGAATATCTTAAAACACAAGATGAATCGAAACCCAATGATGATTGCTGCAGACGTCATTCGTCCTGCAGCGATTGAACAACTTCAAACACTTGGAAAAGAGATTGATGTCGAAGTCTTCACTAAAGGAGTTGAAACCAGTGCCCTAGAAACCGTAAAAGAAGGGATGCGTTATGCGAAAGAGAATTCCTTTGATACGGTTTTAATTGATACAGCAGGGCGTCTTCATATAGATGAAGAATTAATGAATGAATTATCTCTAATAGAAAGAGAAGTTCATCCACATGATATCTTGTTAACGGTTGATGCAATGACAGGGCAAGATATCGTCAATGTCGCTACTGCCTTCAAAGACCAATTACCTCTGACCGGTTTAGTCGTCACAAAGTTTGATGGTGATAGTAGAGGTGGCGGTGTCTTATCGGTAAAGAGTATTACCCAAGTTCCAATCAAATTTGTAGGTGAAGGCGAAAAGATAGAAGACTTAGATGTTTTCTATCCAAACCGTATGGCCGATCGTATCTTAGGAATGGGCGATATTGTTACTTTAGTGGAACGTGCCCAAGAAAAGATGGATTTAGAAGCTGCTGAAAAATCAGCCGAAAAGATGCTGAAAGGCAACTTTGATATGGATGATATGCTCCTTCAATTTGAACAAGTCGAGAAACTTGGACCACTTGGTGGAATTATGAAGATGCTACCTGGATTTAATCAATTTGCGGGGATGATTGATGAAAATGAAGCAACGGCAGGTCTAAAACAAACAAAAGCAATCATTCAATCCATGACCAAAGAAGAAAGAAAAAATCCATCTAGAATTCGTAGTACGATGAAGAAACGGATTGCGAAGGGTTCTGGAACGAGTGTGAATGATGTCAATCGAGTGATATCGCAATTTGAAAAAACAAAGAAAGCGATGGATATGATGGGTTCTATGCAAAAACGCGGAGCCTTAAATGAAGAAACTCTTGAAAAAATGCTTTCAAGTGCAGAACAACGATTCAATAAAAAATAGTTAAAACCCACTTAGGCGTATAAAAGCTTTTAAGTGCTTATAATAATCTTTTCATGATGTAAAATGATCCTTGTCCGATACCTTTTCCTTTTATCTCATGTCTGTTCTTATAACCTTCCAAGCTCATCAATGTCTATGGGAAGTCGCAAGACTGCTTTTTAACTTGGAAAGGAATAATATGAAACAACTTAGTAAAGTCTTTCTTTCTTTATTCATGTTTTTGTCGTATTCACCAATGTTAATGAATGCAAATGCAGAAGAAGAAAGTCCAGATACAACAGAAATACCAATTGAAATAGAAAAAACACCACACGAAGAAGAAATCAAAGTGATGGAAGAAGAAGTTATGGATGAACTTCCAAAATATGTGGATTCGTTTATTGATTGGATAGATAAAGAAACGTATCCTGATCTTATTCATAATGCGACAGGGAATGTTTATGTTCAAATGCGTGTCAAAGATGCGTCTTATGAAGGCATGAAAGAAGCAATGCCTAAAACAATTTAT
>JAFWFT010000076.1 GCA_017515505.1 Solobacterium sp. | reverse complement strand
CAACTTGATTTAAAAACTTTAGGATATCGTTATATACTTCTTTATGATTTTCTTCATTTAATATTTCATGACGCATCCCAGGATAAAGTTTGGTTTTGATATTTGTATAATGCGCATCTCGTAACGTTTTAATACTATCTTCAAATCCTTTATCTCCGCCACGGCAAGGATCATCTTCCCCCGCTAACATCAGAATAGGAATATTTGGATTTTCACATTCATAAAGATTTGAATTATGCATTCTTTCTAAACCTGTCAGTTCATCAATATAGCCTTGAATCGTAAATGGAAAGCCACAGAAATCATCTTTGACGTAATCTTCAATATTTTTTTCAAAATAGCTTAACCAATCAAGTGCTGTTTTTGGATTCTGAACAGACTTATTAAAAGATCCTGTAATTAAGGTATCCATCAGATGACTGTGCCCCGTTCCCCCTTTAAATAGTTTTAAGAACTTTCCAAGTAAGATTCCACCTTTTGCGGCACTTTGATAATTTGGAACCCCTGTTAAGATGACTCCATTTAATTCTTCATCATGTTTCTGTATATAACAACGAGCAATCATGCTTCCCATGGAGTGTCCTAACATAAAAACTGGAATTCCTTCAAATTCTTTATGAATACGATTGGTGATTTCATGGGTGATATAAAGTAAATGATCCCATCCATCTTTTTCACCAAAGTATCCTTTTATGCCATTCTCAACAGATTCTCCATGCCCTGGTAAATCAAAAGAGACTACCGCATAATTATGCGACTTTAAAAACTGTGCGAAGTTTTCATAACGTTTTCGATGTTCTGCCATTCCGTGTACAATTTGCACAACTCCTTTTATCTTTCCACTTGGTCGATAAATAGAAACACCAATCGTATGATCCATAATTCATCATCCTCTCTTATTCTTATTGTATCACTAGTTTTAGGAATAAAAGAATAGATATGGTAACATGGTACTATGAATAAAATCTGTGGCATTGTGGCAGAATACAATCCCTTCCACAAAGGACATGAATATCAAATTCAAAAGACAAAAGAACTTATCAACTATGATGTTTTAATAGTAGTGATGTCTGGAAATTTTGTACAACGTGGTGAACCAGCGATGATTCATAAGTGGAAACGTGCTGAACATGCGATACGTGGAGGTGTGAATATTGTGGTTGAATTACCATATCTCTATTCCACGCAAAGTGCATCGCAATTCGCACATGGTGCAACTCGTATCCTTAAACATATGGGCATTACCCATTTATCGTTTGGAAGTGAATGTGGGAATTTAGAAAATCTTCAAGAGATTGCGGATACTTCTGTTAATCCCGATCATCTTCATGTCGCACTGAACCAAGGCATGTCTTATCCAAAATCCTATCGTTTATTAACGACGGATATGTATCCGAATGATATTTTAGGGGTTTGCTATTTAAAGGAGATTAAGGATACATCCATTCAACCAATTCTAATTACACGTACGAATTCGTATACCGATGAATCTCTTCAAGAAATTAGTAGTGCTAGTGCCATAAGAAAAGCAATCCAAGAAAAGAAAGATGTTTCTCTTTATACACCAATGGCGAAAGAACTATCCAGTTATCCATATATTTCTTTAGAAAACTACTATCCATACTTACGAACCTTTTTACTCACAAGCCCAAAAGAATACTTACAGAAAATGTTTCTCGTAAGTGAAGGGATTGAGAATCATATCGTAAAATGTGCAAAAGAAAATGCGAGTTATGAAGGTTTTATTAAAGACGCAACGAATTGGAGATATACCTCTTCTCGTATTCGAAGAACCTGTCTTCAAATGCTTCTACAACTATCAAAAGAAGAAGTTCAGAAACTCCCTACGCTTGATTCCCCTAGAATCTTAGCTTTTGATGAAATAGGAAGATCCTATTTACATCAATTAAAAAAACAGGAAGTTTCCTACTCTTCCCGTTTCGCAAAGCTTGCCTATCCATATCGCACTATGGAATATCGCTCCACCCTTCTTTATACAAGTATCTTTGAAGAATCTTTACGTCAAGAAATTTTAGATCTTGAAATTGGGGGTGCACTCTATATAAAAGAAGACCGATGAACTTCATCGGTCTATTGCTTTATTCAGATACTTTAACGTTTGTGTAAACTTTATTAACATCATCACAATCGTTTAATAATCCCATTAAACGATCGAATTGGTCTTTTTCTTCTGGATCGGTAAGTTCTACATATTCATTTGGTAACATCGTTGCTTCACAAACCACAAATTCAACATCCGGAAGTAATCCTTGAATCGCATCTTGTGCCTTTCCAAAATCTTGGAAAGATGTTTTAACTGTCATCTCACCATCTTCCACATAAATATCTTGTACATCCACATCTGCTTCCATCATAACATCAAGCATCTTTTCTTCATCTTCATAAGGAAAAATGAATAAACCAACATTTTCATAATTGAAAGATACAGCTCCACTATTTCCAAGTTTTGCTCCCTTACATTTATTAAAACAGGTCTTTACTTCTGTGACAGAACGATTTTGATTATCGGTCAAACAATCCACAATGATTGTACTAGCACCAGGTCCAAATCCTTCATAGCGACATTCGATATAACTTTCATCGGATCCACCTTTTGCTTTATCAATCGCACGTTTAATAACATCCGCAGGTACTTGATTTGATTTTGCTTCTTGAATCTTACGCTTTAAAGCTAAGTTCATATCTGGATCAGGAACACCAGACTTCGCAGCGATATATAATTCTTTTCCAAATCTAGAATAGAGTTTGGATTTCATAGCTGCTGTTTTTGCCATACTTGCTGCACGTACTTCATGTGCTCTTCCCATAATACATACCACCTTTCGATTAGCGTTATTATTATAATACAATCTTTTGACTTCTCAAATAGAACTTTTATGTATGATAAACTATAGCTATGGCTATTTATACAATCAGTGATCTTCATGGCTGTAAAGAAGAATTTGATCAATTATTAAAATTGATTTCTTTTTCAAATTATGACGAGTTATATGTCATTGGGGATGTCTGTGATCGAGGAAAAGACCCTATTGGGATTTATCTTGAAATGATGAAACATGACAATATGCATCTCATCCGTGGAAATCATGACCAATGGTTTTTGCAATATATTGATTTACTAATTGAAGAGAAACTACATCCAGGTACAGTTCATATGAGTGATGATATGATTCGCTGGACACATTTAAATGGTGGATTAACAACCATGGATCAATTTTTAGAATTAGATTTACCAACTTGTCATGAGATGAAAATCTATTTAGAAAAAAGTCCCTTTTATCAAGAATTAAGTATACGCGGAAATAAATTCTTACTTGTTCATGCCGGACTTAAACAACATTGTATTCCTGGAGTTCATATCGCAAGTGTACCAATTGATGAATTAATATGGTCTCATATCGGTTTAGATGATAATCCATTTCAAGATCAAATGATGATTGTTGGTCATATTCCAACCTTTATTTATGGAAAAGAATACGACGGACATATCATCCGTCGTGATCTTTCAAAAATATATCATATTGATTGTGGATGTTGTTCAGGAAGAAATCTTGGTTGTCTTCGTTTAAATGACCTTCAAGAATTCTATGTTCCTTCTACCTATCCTTATATTGCTTTCGCAAATTAATGGGAATCAATCCAATCCATTAAATACTCTACAATCACATCTTGATTGGATTCTAATTCTTTCGGAGTAAAGGTTTCAATTTGTTCAAAGTATGGTTTAAGGTTATTTAAATCTCTCATATAGATTAAGTAACCCGCTTCATCAAAGGCATCTAATAATTGTGTTTGATGATCATTCACATGTTCATGGTATTGGGATAAACGTGCTGCTGCCAAGATTTTCTTTTTCTTTTTAAGAGCGGTCATAATCGTTCCAACACCACCATGGGTAATAAGTATCCTAGCTTCATCAATGAAACGTTCAAATTCTTCACGTTCAAAGGAAGAATGAATATTCATCTTTTCATCCTGATATTTGGTATACCCTGCTTGCACAATTACTTCTTCCTGAATAATACCTTCTTCTATCGCATGATGAATCCCATCAAGAAGTCTTGTAAAGCTTTTATCATTTGTCCCTAATGTAACGAGTATCATTAGAATAACCACCCCTTATAGACAGCATTTGGATAAACTTCTAACATACTCTCCCATTGCACAAGGAATAAATCCGCAATCGGATAAATCATTTGTCCGGCTTTCGTTGGTGTTTTTGCATTCGCAAAAGTTTCAATCCAAATAACTTTCTTCTTAAAGAAATGCGCAATCTTACACATTGGTACCGCTGTATGCGTACCAGTTGTAATGACGACATCTGGTTTTATCTTTAAATATAAGAAATACGACTTGATACAGTTGTAACCAAACTTAAAAAGATAGGATAAAAGATGAGATCTTGTCCCATAGACCAAATAATCCACCTTCTCTTGTCCATAGGTTTCTTTTAATGAGTCATTCGCTTCTGTTCTTTCTGTAATCAAATGAAAATCATACCGATGAAACATAGGTTCTAATTGTAATAGTTCGGTTAAATGTCCACCTGTACTTGAAATAAATAATACTTTCTTCATAAAAATAGAGGTGTGCGATTGCACACCTCATATTATACACTAGTTAATCTTCTTCTTTATAAGTTCTTCAACTTCTTCCATCGTATCAAGATTGATTGCTTCATTTGCTAAAGCTTTCATCTCTTCATAATTTAATTCCGTTACTAATTTACGTGCCCGTAAGATTGAAGTTGCACTCATGGAGAATTCATCAAGACCTAAACCAAGAAGAATAGGAACAGCCATCTCATCACCAGCCATTTCACCACACATTCCACACCATTTACCATGGGCATGTGCACCATCAATCGCCATCTTAATCAAGCGTAAAATAGATGGATTGAGTGGTTGATAAAGATAGGATACTGGTTCACTCATACGATCAGCTGCCATTGAGTATTGAATTAAATCATTGGTTCCAATAGAGAAGAAATCCACTTCTCTTGCAAGACGATCCGCAAGAACTGCTGCAGCAGGAATTTCAATCATGATTCCTACTTCAACGTTATCTCCAATCGTAACCCCTTCTTTAATGAGATTTTCTCTTTCTTCATTATAGATATCTTTTGCTTTTCTAAATTCTGCAAGGGTCGCAATCATTGGGAACATAATCGCAAGTGGTCCATATGCACTCGCTCTTAATAACGCTCTTAATTGTGTTCTAAAGATATCTGGTTTCATTAAACAGAAACGAACAGCTCTAACACCAAGGAATGGGTTCATTTCTTCATCAAAGGTGTAATAATTCAGTTTCTTATCGCCACCAATATCCAATGTACGAATAACAACCTTCTTCCCCTTCATGCCTTCTAAAACTTGTTTATAAGCTTCAAATTGTGTTTCTTCATCTGGGAAGTCATTTTCACTTTGCATATAGAGAAATTCGGTGCGGAACAATCCAACTCCTTCCCCTCCATTTTCTAATACACTTTGAACATCGCTATAGGAACCAATATTCCCTACTAATTCAACTTGATGTCCATCTTTCGAAACAGATGGTTGATCTTTTAATGCTTTCAGTGCTTCTTTTTCCTTTTCAAATGCTTCTTTCTTTTTGGTATATGTTTCAATTTCTTCATTTGTTGGATTTACAATGATTTCCCCATTGATTGCATCAAGGATTAAGGTGTCTCCAGAATGTACTGTATCTAGAATTCCTTTACATCCAACAATTGCAGGAATTTCAAGTGATCTCGCCATGATTGCACTATGACTTGTACGGCCACCAATCTCCGTTGCGAAACCTTTCGCGAATTCTTTATTGAGTGAGCCAGTATCTGAAGGAGTTAAGTCACGTGCCACAATCACAACCGGTTCTTCGAGTGTGGACAAATTAGGTATTTCTACACCAGCGATATTGCAGTTGAGACGATACGTAACATCTTTAACATCCGCTGCTCTTTCACGGAAATAGTCATTATCCATGGATTCAAACATCGCAACCATTTGTTTCGCAACCGAATCTGCAGCATAGTCTGCATTAACACTCTCATTATTAATCATCGCTTCAATTTGACCTCTTAATTCTGGATCATTGGCCATCATTAAGTGAGCATCAAATATAGCAAGTTCTTCCTCAGCAAGATGTTTGGAAGCAA
Source organism: Solobacterium sp. (assembly GCA_017515505.1). GTDB lineage: Bacteria > Bacillota_I > Bacilli_A > Erysipelotrichales > Erysipelotrichaceae > Bulleidia. The sequence continues at coordinate 8,205 of JAFWFT010000076.1, read as the reverse complement.
CTTCTTTAATCTTCTCTATATCTTTGACTGTTTTTTGAAATGCTTGATCTAATTTCGTCAATTCTTCCTGTGGATTAGCTGTCTGTCTTTCAATATGAAGAACAGGTGGCTCTAACTTGTATACTTTCGCAATGGCAATCCCTTGTGATGCAGCAATACCTTTTAACATATGAACCCTCCCTAAATACTATTAAATATGCTAAAAATTGTAGTTTAACTATTCTTATTATATATCACGTTTAGAAATCGAGGCAATTTAAGAATTCCTCAATCGCTTTCTTCCGTAATCGATAATAAACAGAACGCGTATAGTATTCTAAATACCATTTTGGTTCGGACACTTCTAAATATCCATTCCGAATAATGTTTTGCGTATCTTTTGAACAATTATTTAAGCTAGTGTCCACTTCTTGTACATAATGAAGATCATCATTATATCCTCTTTGATTCTCTTTTACACAACTTGTGTAATGATAATAATCTAAATGCTTCTTAGAGCGACGATATTCAATCGCCACCATTTCGACTACGATTTCACGAGATTGGTTTATGTATTTCTTTTTCATATATCTCCTTCTCTATATGAGGGAACATCTGTCCTTTGTCATTCCATAAAACACTCTCTTGCTTCCATTATTTTTATTATATATATAATAGAGAAACGCATTGTTTGGCTTGCAAAGAATATGCTGTTCACTTATCATATTTGAAGGAAGAGGAAGAATTCCTCATCGAAAGGAGAATATTTTGACACAAACGATATCACGATTATCGATGAAACGAATTATAATCTCTTTACTCATTTTTGCGCTCATACCAGTTGTAGCGCGTCTTTTAAATAGGATTGTGGATAATGAAACCATTTCCCTAACATTTAGTTTAACCCTTGCTGGTTGGATTCTTATTATGTATGATTGGAACTTATTTGGGATTCACTATAATCGTTGTAAGGAAAATTTAGGTGATACCATTCTATATTCCATCGTTGGGGTTATATTAATTGGTGGATGGGTATTTTTAAACGTCCGTTTTCTTCAAGGAACGATGCTTTTACCAGATAGAGAAACGATTCACCGCTATTTCTTCGCAAGTCCTGCGATTATTGCTGCTTTTACCTATATTCAAGCCTTCCTTGTCAATATCGCCTTCAAATGTTTAACCGATCGTTTCGATATCCGTGAAAAAGAGCTACTCATTATCTTAGCTTCAGGTTTCCTATTTGGTTTAGTCTTTACCCTCTTATTTACAGAATTTGAGATCGCTCTATTAATTCGTACATATTTGTATAATACAATCCTCGTTATGATTTTATCCTACTTATATAATCAATCTAGTTCCTTCATCCCTGGTATTATTGCCATGGGTACCGTCTACTTAATTGTCATTCTTATCTAACAAAAAATGGAGTAGGTTTCCCTACTCCGTTGTTGTTTCAATTAAGCCATAGCCTCCATTTTTTCTTCGATAGACAACCGAGATACTTCCACTTTCTTCATCTGTGAAGATAAAGAAGTTATGTCCTAATAATTCCATCTGCATAATTGCTTCATCTAAGTCCATTGTTTCCGCATGGATGGTTTTTGTACGAACTGGAATATCTTCTTCCTCTAGTTCTTCTTGGATGAAACTCTCTGCTAAAGAGTCTTTATGACGGCGATTTAATCTCGTCTTTTGTCTTCTGATTTGATCTTCTAGTTTATCAACCGCTAGATCTAATGCGGCATATAAATCTTCATGTTCTACTTCTGCACGTAAGATTCCAACTTTTGTAGGAATGGTGACTTCAATCTTTTTATCATTCGGTTCTTCCCGGACAACGACCCGTGCGATGGTATCATCTCCTATGATGAGATACTTGTCCAAATTTGTTAGTTTCTTTTCAATTTGTTCTTGTACTCTCTCTGTTAAATTTACATTCTTACCAATTAATTCAAAACGCATATGATAACCTCACTTTCTATCTTTACGATTTGAAAAGAAAACCTCTTTGAAAAGAGGTTTATTTAATCATCTTTATTTTTATGCATTTGATTCTTCAAAGGGTAGTCCTCTCAAGCTTCTTTTTACACTTTTATTATACCACCTCTTGATTCTGAATAAAACCCAGTAACCAACGATAAACCACACTCATCGCATAGGTATCCATACTACAGTATTCTTTTAATTCCTCTATGATTTCTTTTGTACGAGGATCATCTTCTTCGCGATCAAGAATACGCCACTGATAGACGGCGTCCATTCCCTGTGCGATATTTAAGTCATTATACCCTTTATCATCTAGCATATTCATAATAGCCTTTAACGACCAAGACCCATTCATCCTTGTATCATAGACAAGTCCTACCTCAAATGGGAATTGGAGATCTTTCATTCGTTTATTCAAATTAAGTAAGTCCTCTTTATACTTTGGAAATTGATTCGCTAATTCTTGAATTCGTATGATTTCTGCCCCTACCGCATTAAACGCAAAAATCGTTCCTTCCTTTGGGACATCTTCAATCAATCTTTTCGCAAACTCTTTACGATCATCATGAATCGATAAAAAACACTTATGCGATAAGGTTCCATCTTCATCCATAATATGAATGGAATATTCAAATGGTAATACATCATATGGTTTCATCCCAAAATAGGGTGGAATCGCAAAACGTTCCCATTCAAAATCTAAAAATGTAATCGGAAAAGTGACATTTTCTAGCCAAGCTTTCATAGCCAAATGATCAATAAAGAGTCCCCCATTATAGTCCGCCATGATTTGTGCATATTGAATACGAGTTCCTTCAATCTTTTCAATATCTGCCTCTTTAAGAGTTTTTCTTCCTTCTGTATCCATATCATAGCGATATCTCGAACCGATTAAATTTAAAACAGAATTATCTGGAACCAGTTCACTTTTAAAACATGTATCAAAGTGACGACACTTGACTCTTCCAAAGCATTTTGCAGAACGAGCAGGTTGATCGATCGTATCATATGTCGTCGCATTCATCTTTTTTAAAGTATGGGTTAAATCTATCATATGCGATTCAATCGCATCTTTTACTAAAATCTTCGGATGATGATTATCCGTATAGAAATAATCACTAATGATAAAAAGCTCATTCACATCTAATTCTTCTTGTCTGACATAATCGGCATTTAGATGAATCATCTTAATATCGTTTATTTCTAGATTATTACCTTCTAAAACCCAAATAGTATCTGTATAGAGTTGTAGATCATCCGCTCTTGGATACAATCCAACAAATAAAAAATAGACATCATATCCTTTATCCGTCTTATGTAAGAAAGGAACTTTAACTCGCAATTCCTTATATTCAAATCTAGCTTTCACAAACCATTCATATTGATCAAGTACTTCTAAGACTCTTTCTTTTGGATCATTGCGTTCTCCCAAAAAATAGTAATCAATCTTCAACTTATCTACCACTAATGTTGAAACCGTTTCATCTAAACGAACATACGGTTCATACTTTGTGTTTTTAGATGTGTAATCATTTAAAAAGAGTAAAGGACATCGATTAAACTTTTTTACATCACTGATATGATACATTTATGCCTTCTCCTCTAACGTACCAATTAAATCCGCATGCATTGCCTTTGTGATACGCACTTTCACAAAGGCCCCTAGCTCTATTTCCTCAGGGCTTTGGAAACGGATGCATCCATCAACACCATCTGGCGCAAATAGATAACTTCTTCCAAGATACATTCCTGTTAGTTTATCTTTTTCTTCCACTAAAACATCCATCACTTCTCCAATATGGCTTTTTCGTCTTTCTTCCATGATAATCGATTGTGCAGTCATGAGTTCATCTCTACGTCTTTCTTTTTCGACTTCTGGAATATCATTTTCTAATTCAAAACTGGGCGTATCTTCTTCAGGAGAATAGGTAAAAACACCTAAGTGATCCCACTCGACTTCTTTTAATAAATTGAGATTATCGATGTGTTCTTCAATTGTTTCTTGTGGGAAACCAGTGATTAATGTGGTTCGCAAAACAGCATTCTTAAATCGTTTTCGAATAGAAGATGTTCTTTCTTTGATTTCTTCTGGATTACTACGACGATGCATGCGCTGTAACATATTGCGATTTCCGTGTTGGATTGGAATATCAAAATATGGAAGAATATGTTGACTATTCTCAATCGTATCTAATAAATCATCTGGAATTTCATCTGGATATAAATATAGAATTCGAATCCATTTGACTCCTTCTATGGCATCGAGTTGCTTGAGTAATTCCGATAGATGTAGTTTTTGATCCCAGTCATAGCCATAACGTGAACTATCTTGAGAGATGACATTTAATTCTTTCACCCCTTGTAAAACAAGGCGTTTCGCTTCTTTCACAATATCTTCTATCGGATAGGAATGAAGTGGTCCACGAATTAAAGGAATCGCACAATAGCTACAACGATTGTCACATCCTTCCGCAATCTTTAAATAAGCCATCCAAGGTTTCCCCGATAATATTCTTGGGGTTCTTCCATAATCATTGATGATTCTTTCTCCTAAGACTTCACTTAATATATGACCTAATTCATCATATTCATCGATGGAGATAAAACGATCCACTTCAGGCATTTCTCTTTCTAAATCTGACTTATACCGTTTCGCAAGACAGCCCATCACAATTAGTTTCTTATTGGTATCTTTGGTGTATTCTGCTGCATCTAAAATGGTTGCGATCGCTTCTTCTTTCGCACTTTCAATAAAACCACAGGTATTAATGATAATCGCATCCGCATCTTGATAATGAAAAACGATTGTTTGGTCACTCGCGTTTAAAATCCCAAGTAGATTCTCTGTATCAACCAAATTTTTCGCACAACCTAATGAAACAATCGCTACCTTCATGTATAACTTCCGTTCTAGTGAGTATTTTAACATGACTATACAAAGAAAAAAACCGTAGTGCTCAAGGCACTACAGTTCATTAATCCGCTAAAGAACCAAATGGATCCCAAGGTTTAAGAACCTTTGGTTTAAGTTTGAGAACTTTCTTTTGAGATGGTGTTAAATATTTCTGATGCACAACTGCTTCATAGACATATTTATCAAACCATGTATCACTACAGATGTAATAACCTTGATTGGCTACTTTATCACCCCAAGAGTTTTCAATCTTCCATCTTGTTGGTTTACCTTTTACAAGATTGACCCCTGTGAAGACCATTGCGTGATTCATCGCACTATGTCTTGCATCTAGCATATCTTCTTTACTCATCTCTAAGTCCATATCAAAAGTGGATGCATAATCAAATTGGGTATCATCCCATAATCCTGTTTCACGATTTCCATCTTTCCCACAATCACATCCAAACCAGACAAGACGTCCATCTTTTAATTGATCAAGGATCAACTTCTTAAATTCATTTAATGGTAGATTCATAAAGGAAACTGGATTTCCATCGACTACATTTCCTAAGTATTGAACCGTGTACATCTTATGATATGGTTTATCTTTGGTTGGACCATGAATGATGCCAACATATTCATCTAAATCATCTTTGAGATATTTTTCATAAAAATGCTTTTGGGGTCACATTATAGTAAGCGTGGTATTTCTTTTTCTTATCCACAAATTCAAAGGTAAAGCTTTGTGGAGGAACCCCAAAACTACTACATAGTAGGTTGTAACATTCTTGAAGTGCCTTTTCTTTTAATGCAGGAATATCTTCATCTTTCTTCTTTGCGTGAAGACGTTTTGAATCTGCCACAAATTTACGAACACGTAAGTTCAATAAACGATTCAGATTCATCGTATGACTCGATTGATAGGTTTCAGGCATCGCTGTTTTTGGACATAAACCATATTTCTTTATTAAAGATACCAACATATCCCATTGCCCACCATCACTAATCGCATTCTCTAATAAGTAACGTAAGGTTTCACTACTCATTGGTTCATCCAACTCTTGTAGAGAAGCCTCTAAGAAGTAGTTTACCTTTTCAAGTTTGTCATAGAAGGCCACATAGTTTTGCGAAAGTTCAAATTCTTTTATTTTATATTTCTTAGCGATTTCTTCACGTAATACATTTAATGCCGAAAAGATCCAACATCTTCCCGATGACATTTGATTGGTTACTGGCATTGTCTCAATGTCAATGGAAAAGAGGTTTGGATTTTCAGCACTTGCTTCAAAGACATTTGATATTTTCGCAATATCATTGTTGGTAAGAGCGTTACGAACAACTCTTGCCTTTTCATCTTCTAGATACGTTTGACGCATCTTTCTTAAATCATTTGTTTTAATAGCTTTCATTTTCCCCATAATTATTATCCTTTCTTGTCTTCTAAGAGGTTCTTTTTTTACCCATTTATACTAAGAGTTTTAATCTCTCTTCTAGTAACTTAATTTCTATCTTTTCAAATTCTCCACAGACTTCACCATCCGTATGAACATATAATGGCTTTTTCGCTTCTAAGATAATAGACTCACAACGATCTAAATGGACCCCTTTAAATGTATCGTGTTTTCCTAGATACGCATATGGAAAAATCGTAAAGAAATCCAAACGTGATAGTTTTTCCGCAATACAGATATCTAATTGACGATCTGTTGAATCTGCATCTGGACAAAACTTAAAGCCTCCCCCTTCATATGCATGATTCATAGCGACTGTAAATAAGCATTCTTCATATAGAACTGTTTGGTTATTATAAGTTAGTTTCATTGGTGTTAATTGGGTTGTGAAGATCACTTTTGAACCTTCTAATAAATAGACGAGTTTTCCTAAACGAATCTTATTTAATACTTTCTTTAGTTTCGATGCTTCTACATGCGCACATATTTCTGCATCATACCCAAACCCACAACTAATATTGAATCGTCTTTTTGTTGGTGTATCGTTTTTGTGTAGTGTTACTTCTCCGACATCACTTTCTCGTTTCACTTCACATTTTAAAATCTGTTTTGCGATTTCTTTTTTTTCCGATGGTAAACCTAAATCTTTTCCTAAATCATTTCCAGAACCACATGGAATAAATCCAAAATACGTTTTATCAAAATTCACAATCCCATTGACCGCTTCATTAACAGTCCCATCTCCACCAATAACCACAAGATACGTTTCTTCATCCGTATCTGTAATCTTCTTACAGATGTCTGTAATTCCTTCTGAATGACTCGAACAAGATAAAACAATCTCATGAGGACTCTCATGGAAAATTGTCTCAAGTGACTTCCATAAAGACCACGCTCTACCAGAAGCCCCTGCCGGATTGACAACAACATTTAATTTCATCTATTCACCTAGGCATTCTTAACGAGTTCAATCGCTCCCATTAAACCTGGTTCATCTAAACCAGCTTGAACAATTGGCGTATCTTTTAATTCCTCATGCACGAGTTCTTTATAACTATGTATTAAATCATCCATAAAGTAATCCGATGATTTCATAAAACCACCACCCAATATAAAGATATGCGGCGCAATAACAGCGGAAATATTCGCTAACATTCGTGCTAAGTCTTGAATCGCTCCATGAACGATCTCTTGGGCTTTTTCATTTCCTTCTCGTGCGAGTTGAAAAACTTCTCCCGCATGTGCAACCGGTGCATTAAAAGCTTCATTGGCTTTACGGATAACCGCTGTTCCACTGGCTTCATTTTCAACAGCACCTCTTGCCAGATAATTAATCTTCTTCCGATTTGGATCAATCACCAAGTTCGCAATCTCTCCTCCAAATCCTTTTCTTCCTGTTACTATTTTTTGATTCAGAATAAAGGCACCACCAATTCCCGTTGAAATCGTAATATAGAAAACACTTGGATATCCTTTTCCAATTCCATAGATTGCTTCTCCAAGTCCTGCAAGATCTGCATCATTCTCAATCCGAACGGGCATATGAAATGTACGTTCAAAATCTTCCACAAATGGATAATTCTTTAAACCCGGAACATTTGTATCAATAAGGATACATCCTTTTTCTTGATCACAGGCTCCTGGTATTCCTATCCCAATTCCTGAACATTCTTCATAACCAGGAGTTTGTGTAATAAGTTCTTTGATATTGGAGATGATTCTATCTTTCCCTTCCTTTGCGTAAGAAGATGTTTTTAATACATGTAAAAGATTGCCAGATTCATCCATTTTAGCCACTCTTACATTGGTTCCACCTAAATCTATTGCGATATATGTTTTCATATTAATATTGGTATGCTCGACTTTCTGATAATACTCTTTGATTTAATTTCT
>JAFWFT010000075.1 GCA_017515505.1 Solobacterium sp. | reverse complement strand
ACACTCTATGTGCACGCAGTAGCCTTTACCGACGCATTATATGCATCAAATATTTTACCGGAATCAAATTCACTTCCAAACATCACCTATGATCCATTAAAAATATTTATTGAAGTAGCACACGCAAATCAAATGAAAATAGAGGCGTGGATTAACCCGTTACGTTCTTTTAAGATTGATGAGATGGAATATTATAAAGAAGATTCTATTTTAAAAGAATGGTATACCTACAACGATGAACGATTAAGACCGGTAGGAGAACGATATTATTTAAATCCTGCTTATCCAGAAGTAAGAAGTTTTGTTTGTTCATTTGTGAAAGAAATTGTGGATCATTATGAAGTGGATGGAATTCATATGGATGATTATTTTTATCCAGATGATACAACCATCGCATTTGATGCGTATATCTATGGAGAAGAAAACTATAAAAATCCTATCTCATTAGAGGAATTCCGTATGAATGCAGTAAATAAATTAGTCAAAGAGATTCGTGATACGGTAAAGAACAAGAATCAAGATTTAACATTTGGAATCTCGGTAGCTGGTAATTATGATGTGGATGTTGAACTCTATTACGCAGATCCTGTTCAATGGAAAGAATTAGGAATCATAGATTATCTAATTCCACAAGTCTATTGGGGCTTTGAACACCCAACAAAACCATATACACGTACCCTAAGAGAATGGAAAGATATGATGGGGAATTCAAACATAAAGGTATATGCAGGACTAGCTGCATATAAGATTGGAACAGAGGATTATTACGCAGATGGTTCGCAAGAGTGGATTGAAAATACAGATATGATTGCAAAACAAATTGATACAGCGATTGAATTAGGCTGTCCAGGTGTTGTAATTTTCCGATATAATTCTCTCTATCATCCAAGTGAGGAAGTTCAGGGAAATGTGGAAAAAGAAATTATCAACATAAAAAATGCAATTTCCCATCACGAAAGGGTTTCAGAGTAGTTTTTTACGTGTTAAAATAGGTGACATTAGAGTATGAAAATTCAGGAAATGTTGGAAGAAGCAAACCTAAAAGGAATCCAAATCGATGAAGAAGCCTTCAACGAGTACATGGTCCTTTTGCTTGAGTGGAATGAGAAAATGAATTTAACTTCTATTACAGAACCAGAAGAGATTATTGAGAAACATTTCTATGATTGTTTACTGCCAATCTTCTCAAATCCTATTAAAGGAAAAGTAATTGATGTAGGATCTGGTGCAGGATTTCCAGGACTCGTATTCGCAATCGTAAAACCTGATGTACAAATTACATTACTCGAACCAAGGAATAAAAGATGTACGTTTCTTAAAGAAGTTGTGCATCAATTAGGATTAAAAAACGTAGAAATTGTGAATGAAAGAGCGGAAGACTACGGGAAAATTCACCGGGAAATATTCGATATTTCCATAGCTAGGGCAGTAGCACCACTTAATATATTAGCGGAATTATGCGTACCATTCGTAAAAATAGGAGGATTATTTATATCAATGAAGGGTACGCAATGGCAAGAAGAATATGAAGAAGCGAAATACGCATTTAAAGAATTAGGATGTGGGAAAATAAAGGTAGTAGAAGAAAAGCTTCCAAGTGGAGCATCAAGAAGTATCTTATCGTTTCCTAAAATAAAAGAAACACCCATTAAATATCCAAGAGCTTATGGGCAAATCAAAAAGAAACCACTGTGATAAGGAGTTAGAAATGTCAGAAACAAGAGAGCACATCTTAGATATAATCAACGGAAAAAGAACGGGACACGTAGTTGAATTACCGATCAACAAAATTCAGCCATCTCGCTATCAACCACGTTTAAAATTTGATAAAGAAACATTAGAAGAACTAAAGATTTCGATCGAACAAAACGGATTGATTCAACCAATCACGGTAAGAGAGGTGGATTCCCATTATGAAATCATTGCGGGAGAAAGAAGATTTCGTGCATGTGTCAATGCTGGATTTAAAACCATTCCGTGTTATGTTCTTTCACCAAGTGAAAATGAAGCAGCTGAGATGGCACTTGTGGAAAATATTCAAAGAGATGATTTGACGGCAGTAGAAGAAGCGAAAGCCTATGTGCAGATTATGCGGCAATCAGGATTAACCCAAGAACAAGTTGCGCTTCGTGTTGGAAAGAGTCAATCCGCAATCGCAAATAAGATTCGTTTATTAAACTTACCAGATGAAATTCAACAAGCTGTTGCGAATCAAGAACTAACAGAGCGTCATGCAAGAGCGCTCCTCCAACTTGATAAAACACAACAAATTCAAGCTTATCACTACATCGTTGATCGCAACTTAAATGTACGACAATCAGAAGCTTATATAAATACATTGAATTCAAATAAAGAACCAAAGAAACAACAAGTCACAAAAGGCTTCACAAGAAATACACAAATTGGGATTAATACAATTCTTCAAAGTGTCGAAATGATTAAGAAAATGGGAATTGATGTAGTTAGTGAAACAGATGAAACCTTAACAGATGTAAGAGTCATCGTACGGTTTCCAAAATAGTGAGTGAGGAAAAGAATATGGGAAAAGTTATAGCAGTCGCAAATCAAAAGGGTGGTGTTGGGAAAACAACCACAAGCATTAATCTAGCAGCGGGATTATCCTATGCGGATCGTAAAGTATTATTGATTGATATTGATCCACAAGGAAACGCAACCCATGGATTAGGTGTTGATTTAGCTGGTTCAAAAAATCATCGTACAATTTATGAAGTATTAGTAGGAGATGAAAACATTAAAGATAATGTGGTGACATTAGAACTACCGCCACTTGATGTTTTACCTGCGACCACAAATTTAGCAGGAGCAGATGTAGAACTTGCGTCTAATGATTATGAACTTGGTCGTGAACAACAACTTAAAATTAAACTCGAAGAAGTAAAAAATGATTATGACTATATCATTATTGATTGTCCTCCATCTTTAAACTTATTAAATTCCAATGCATTAACGGCTGCAGATACCGTTTTAATTCCTGTACAATGTGAATACTTTGCCTTAGAAGGGTTAACCCAATTGCTCGCAACCATTCGTTTGGTTCAAAAGTTATGGAATCCATCTTTATCCATTGAAGGTGTTTTACTCACAATGTTTGATGTACGTACTAAGTTATCTGTGGAAGTTCAACAAGAGGTACGTAAATATTTTAAAGAGAAAGTATATAAGAGTTATATTCCTAGAAATGTTCGTCTTTCCGAAGCACCAAGTCGAGAAGAATCAATCTTTGAATATGATCGTAAGAGTGAAGGGGCTAGAGCCTATGCACAACTCGTGAATGAAGTACTTACACAAAATGAAAAGGGAGGTCGCTAATGGCTGATAAGACTAGAAAAGGACTTGGTAGAGGTCTTGGGGAAATCTTTGGAACGGATGTTGAAAAGTTTTTAGATGACATTCAAAACAATAATAGTACACAAGATGTACCAGGAAGAACTGAAATTGAAATTGATATTAATGAAATACGACCAAACCCTTACCAACCTCGTAAAGAGTTTGATGAGAAAGCATTAAATGAACTCGCAGATTCAATCCGTACACATGGAATCTTTACACCATTACTTGTACGTAAGAGTGTAAAAGGATATGACTTAATCACAGGAGAAAGACGATTAAGAGCGGCGAAAATTGCGGGACTTACAACAGTACCAGCGATTTCTGTTGACTTTACAGAAGAAGAAATGATGGAGATATCTATCTTAGAAAACGTACAAAGAGAAGATTTAAATCCAATTGAAGAAGCAGCTGCGTATGATAGTTTAATTCGTCGTTTAGGATATACGCAAGAAAAGTTAGCGCAACGTGTTGGAAAGTCTAGAGAATACTGTGCGAATATGTTGCGAATATTAAAACTTCCCGTTGAAGTTCAAGATCTCGTTATCAATAAACGATTAACGATGGGACACGTTCGTCCATTGCTCGCATTAAAGACAGATGATGAAATCTATGATGCGGCACAATATGTTCTACAAAATAAACTCTCTGTTCGAGAAGTTGAACAATATGTAAAAACATTAGGTGGGCCAACCAAAATTAAATTTAAATTACCACCAGATAAAGATCCTTGGATTCGTGATTTAGAAAGTCGTATGACTTCTAAGTTAGCTACGAAAGTTGAAATTACACGAAAGACATTAACGATTACATATAGTGGAGTGGAAGATTTAAATCGTAATTTAGAAATCTTAGGTTGTTTAGAAGAAAGTGAAGACGAAAAGGATTAGTTGTGAAAGAACTGTATCAATCCATTCAAGAATTACTCTTTGACCTATTTCAAAAAGAAGTAAAAGTCATGGAAGAAAAACGCATTATGGGTGGTGCCATCAATGATGCGTTTTTACTACGATTAGATAATGGGAAAGAAGTATTCTTAAAAACGAATGCGAAAGATATGTTTGATATGTTTATTAAAGAAAGAACAGGGATTCAAGCCATTTATGATACCCATACAATTCAAACGCCAGAGATATATGGGATTGGGGTTGATGATGAAAGAAACTGTTCTTTTATTATGATGGAATACTTATGTGCTTCAAGAAATCAAGATTACTACCGTGTCTTTGGCCAAGAACTCGCAAAGATGCATCTGGCTGACACAAAGGCCTATACCGGTTTAAAAACCTATGGTTTTGTGGAAGACAACTACATAGGAAGTACCCCACAAAGGAATGAATGTTATGATAGCTGGATAGACTTTTATCGAGAATGTCGTATGCGTCCGCAATTTGAGATGGCGAAGGGTTATTTCCAAGAAGAAGATTTAGAAGCATGTGAAGGTTTATTAAAAAATCTAGATAAATATCTGATTGAACCTAAGTACCCATCTTTACTTCACGGAGATCTTTGGGAAGGAAATAGTACAGTAGGAAGAGATGGAAAAGCATGGTTAATTGATCCTGCTTGTTATGTTGGACATTACGAGACAGATTTAGCGATGATGGAATTGTATGGTGGATTCTCACCTGAATTATTCAAAGCATATTACGAAATTATTCCACAAGAAACAGGATATGAAGTAAGAAGGGATATCTACCAACTTTATCATGTGATTAATCATTTGAATCTCTTTGGAGATAGATATTTAGCACAAACAAGACACCTCATTTATAAATACGCAAAGTAAAATATTAATGTATTTATCCTTATAGTTAGGGATATATTGAAAGCGTTTACATTTAAAATAAAAGTGCTATTATATTTTATAGATACTGTTTTTACGCAATATCATTCAAAGTATAGGAGGGAAAATTGTGAAAAAACTATTTAATCTTTTACTTACTGGCACATTAGCATTTAGCTTAGTTGCCTGCGGTAGTGCTCCAACTGGAACAACTACTGAACCAAAAGAGGAAGAGAAGACAGAAGAAACCACTACTAGTGAAGAAAACGATCTAGTAGCTGCTGCTAAAGCAGAAGGTGAACTCATTGTGTATGGCTCATGTGAAGAAGAATATCTCTCTGCAGCTACACAACACTTCGAAGAACTCTATGGTATTAAAGTTCAATACCAAAGACTATCCACTGGTGAAGTTAAAACTAAGATTGAAGAAGAAGCTGGAAATCCTAGTGCTGACGTTTGGTTCGGTGGAACAACAGATCCTTACAACGAAGCAGTTGTAGCAGGGCTCTTAGAACCTTATCAAGCAGAAAATGCATCTCACTTAATTGGTGATATGTATAAAGATGCTAATGGTAACTGGTATGGTATCTACAAGGGAATCTTAGGTTTCATGGTAAACAAAGATGAACTTGCAAGACTTGGATTAGATGCTCCACAAGATTGGGCTGATCTATTAGATCCTAAATACCAAGGACTCATTTGGTTATCTAACTATAATACAGCTGGTACAGCTAAATTAGTTGTTAACACAATGATTCAAAAGTATGGTCATGATGAAGGTATCCAATACTTAGTTGACTTAGATAAGAATATTCAAGTTTATACAAAGTCTGGTTCTGGACCATCTAAGAATGTTGGTACAGGTGAATGTGTAATTGGTATCGGTTTCTTACATGATGGTATTACACAAATTGCTGACAATGGTTATGAAAACATTGAATTAATTATCCCAAGTTCTGGAACATCATTTGAAATTGGTGCTACAGCTATCTTCAAAGGTGCGAAACATCCAAATGCTGCGAAGTTATGGATTGAATATGCATTATCTCCAGAATGTGTAGAATTAGGTGCTAAAAATGGTTCTTACCAATTCCTAGTTTTAGACAATGCTAAACAACCAGAATTAGCTGCACAATTTGGATTAGATCCAGATAACGTTATGAAGTATGACTTCGAAGATGCTAAGAATAACACTTCTAAATATATTGAAGAAGTTATGGAAGCTCTAGGCGGAGGAGACGATAGATTCCAAACTGAATAAGTTTATTCGAAATCTATTTCAAGGGCGGGCAGTTCATTGGCTGTCCGCCTCTTTCTTTATATGAAAGGGGATTAGTATGGCTAAGAAGAGTCAAAGTCAAAGTCTTGATCGAAAAAAGTTCTTTGCGGATCCTATTATGGTTACAACAATAGTTTTGTTAATTGTATTTTTAACATTATTTATTTTGTATCCATTGGCTATTTTATTAGTAGACAGTGTTGTGAGTGAAGGTGGAGGTATTAGTTTAGATGTCTTTAAACGTATCTTTGCGATGTCTAATTTTAGAAGAGCTATTACAAATACATTGAAGGTAGGATTCTTAGTGGGGATAGCATCTTCTTTAATTGGCTTATTGTTTGCGTATGTAGAAGAATATGTGCAACTGAAGACGAAGTTTATGTCTGGCTTATTTAAAGTAATTAGTATGTTACCAGTCGTTTCTCCACCATTTGTATTATCTTTATCAATGATTATGTTATTTGGTAAAGCAGGTATTATTACACGTCATTTATTACATATCTATGATAATAACGTTTATGGTTTCTGGGGAATTGCGATTGTTCAAACATTAACGTTCTTCCCTGTTTGTTACATGATGTTAAAAGGATTATTAAAGAATATTGATCCTTCTTTAGAAGAAGCAGCTAGAGATATGGGTGCTTCTAGATCTAAAGTTTTTACAACCGTAACATTACCTTTGATATTACCTGGTTTAGGAAATGCATTCTTAGTAACCTTCATTGAAAGTATTGCGGACTTTGCAAACCCAATGATTATTGGTGGTTCGTATGATACATTAGCAACTTCTATCTATCTACAAATTACAGGTGCATATGATAAAGAAGGTGCTTCTGCAATGGCGGTTGTATTACTTGCGATTACATTAATGATGTTTATTGTTCAAAAGTATTATTTAGAAGCTAAGAGTACTGCTACTTTAACAGGTAAAGCTAGTAGACAAAGAATGTTAATTACAGATAAATCGGTTACAAGACCTCTTACAATTATATGTTCATTATTTGCGATATTTGTTATTGCAATGTATATCTGTGTACCATTTGGTGCAATGTTTAAAACATGGGGATATGACTTTAGTCTAACCTTTAAATGGTTTGGGTTAGTCTTTAGTAGATATAAAGGATTTAAAGCATTTAAAGACTCATTTGTTTTATCTTTAATTGCTTCACCGATTACTGCTTTATTCTCAATGATTATTTCTTATTTAGTTGTTAAACGGAACTTTAAATCAAAGGGATTTATTGAAGCGGTATCGATGTTAGCAATGGCTGTACCTGGAACGGTTCTAGGTGTTGGTTTCATACGTGGTTTCTCAGCTGGTGTATTTAGAACTGGTTTCTTACAAAGCTTGTATGGAACAGGTGCATTACTCGTCATTGTATTTATTGTGCGATCGCTTCCTACAGGAACACGTAGTGGTATTTCTGCACTGAGACAAATTGATAAGAGTATTGAAGAATCTGCATATGATATGGGAGCGGATAGTTTCAAAGTATTTACGACTGTTACTTTACCACTCATTAAAGATAGTTTCTTATCTGGTTTAGTAACAACCTTTGTAAGAAGTATTACAGCGATTTCAGCAATCATTTTATTAGTTACTCCAAAGTATCTATTAATTACAGTTCAGATTAATGAATTCGCAGAAAAAGGTTCTTATGGATTAGCTTGTGCCTTTGCGACAATACTAATCATTATTACTTATAGTGCTGTACTTCTCATGAATACATTTATTAAATACTTCGGCACTAGCCGTCAAATAAAGGAGAATTAACTTATGGTAAAAGAAAAGAAAGGTGTTCGCTTAGAACATATCTCAAAGATTTATCAAGATCCTAAAACAGGAAAAGATTTCTATGCAGTTAAAGATACATCATTAAATATTGAACCTGGAAGTTTCGTAACTTTATTAGGTCCATCTGGATGTGGTAAAACAACGACTCTAAGAATGATTGCGGGTTTTGAAAGTCCTGATGAAGGTGAAATTTATTTAGGAGAAGAACCTATTAATGAATTAACACCGAATAAACGTGATACCGCAATGGTTTTCCAAAGTTATGCGTTATTACCTCACTACAATATTTTCGATAATGTAGCATATGGTTTAAAACTTAGAAAACTAGATACAGCAACCATTCAAGAAAAGGTTACAAATATTTTAAAACTTGTAGGATTAGAAGGAATGGAAGGTAGAATGACAAACCAATTATCTGGTGGTCAACAACAACGTGTTGCGTTAGCTCGTGCACTTGTATTAGAACCTGGTGTTCTATTATTTGATGAACCTTTATCAAACTTAGATGCGAAATTACGTGTATCCATGCGTACAGAAATTCGTAGAATCCAACAAGAAGCAGGTATTACTGCAATCTATGTAACACACGATCAATCGGAAGCGATGGCAATCTCAGATAAGATTATCATCATGGATAAAGGTGTTGTTGCACAAATGGGTACACCACAAGAAATCTATTATCATCCAAATAGTGAATTCGTTGCGGACTTTATTGGTGAAGCAAACTTCCTAAAAGGTAAAGTATTAGATAAGAATGGAAAAGTGGATGTATACGGAAATGAAGTTATCTTAAAAGAATTAGGAGATAAATCGGTAGGAGATGAATGTACACTCGTATTAAGACCAGAAGCTGCAGTTGTCGCAGATGATGGTCAATTACCATGTGAAGTAACCTTAAGTTGTTTCATGGGTAGTTACCAAAACTATCATGTAAAAGTTGGTGATTCAATCGTTAAGATTACAGATTTCAATCCTAAGAATAAAAAGATCTATGAAGTTGGAGATCATGCATTCGTTAAATTCGAAAACGAAAGTATACATGTTATCTAAAAATAAAAGCGCATATGCGCTTTTATTTTATTCTCGTTACTAAATATTCTAGACATCCTTCTAATTGATATTCATAACTTCCTGCTGGCAAGAAGATAGAATCTCCTTTTTGAAGATGCATGGTTTGTGTAGAAGATGTGATTGTTCCTTCACCTTCTGTTGTGACTAGACTCACAAAGGAATCAAGATTTGTTTGAATCATATCTTTTGATTTTGTTTTTCTCCAATCCACACAGAAGTAATCACAATCAACGTTGTTTGTTGTTTGAGAATCTAAAGAAGATGGAGTAAGTGAAGCGACATCAAGAGCTTGTTGGATGTGGAGTGGACGTTTATGTCCATCTTTATCCGTTCGATTATAATCATAGACACGATATGTAACATCTGAGTTTTGTTGAATTTCCGCTAACACAATCCCCTTTCCTACTGCGTGAATAGTTCCAGGTGAAATAAAGAATACATCACCTTTTTTTACAGGAATCTTTTTTAATTGATCGATTACTGTTCCAGTTAGGATACTATCTTTTAATTCGACCTTAGATACTTCTTCTTTTAATCCATAAAGAATATGGGCATCTTCTTCTGCTTCTAAGATAAACCACGCTTCGGTTTTCCCATATTCATTTTCATGCGCTAAAGCATAATCATCATCTGGATGAACTTGTATAGATAGATCTCGAGCGGAATCCAATAATTTGATTAAAATAGGGAAACGGTCATATTTCTCGGCATTCTTTCCTAAGATTTCTTTACCTTGTTGTTGTAAGAAATCGGAAAAAAGAATAGGAGAAGAATCGACGATCACCTTACATTCTCCCATTGGATGATCGGCTAATATCCAAGCTTCTGCCAAGATTTCACCCTCATATGGCATGTGATACTCTGAAAGTAGTTTATTACCACCCCAGAGGTAATCTTTATAAACTGGAACGATTTTATACATATAGATACCTTATAAAACATAACTATTCTAACACGTTTTAGACAAAAGTAGCCTCTAAACATTTAAAGGACTCTTTTAAATATTTATTACAATTAAAGAAGAATAGTACTGTAAGACATGATATAATTTTTACTATGAAAAAGGCTAAATTTATCACTTTTGAAGGACCAGATGGATCGGGGAAAACGACGGTTAGTAAAGCTGTTACAGAACGTCTTCTAACAGAAGGATATGCGATACGTTATACAAGAGAACCTGGTGGCAGTAACATCGCCGAACAAATCCGTGATGTGATACTAGACCCTAAGAATACAGAGATGGATGCTCGTACAGAAGCGCTTTTATATGCTGCAAGTCGTCGTCAACACTTAGTGGATATAATCTTACCAGCACTTGAAAGTGGAACGCATGTGATTAGTGATCGCTTTATTGATAGTTCCTTAGCCTATCAAGGTTGTGGAAGAAATATTGGGATAGAAGAAGTGTATTCCATTAATCAATTTGCGATTGATACGTATATGCCAGATAAAACCATTTATCTAGATTTAGATGCAGAAGTAGGTTTATCACGTATTCAAGGAAGAGAATTCTTAGATCGTTTAGATCAAGAATCTGTCGATTTCCATGAAAGGGTTTTTCAAGGTTACCAAGAAGTACTTGAAAAATATAAAGATCGATTCATTATCGTCAATGCAAGTCGAAGTGTAGAAGAAGTGATTGAAGAAGCTTATCAAGTAACGAAGGGTATTCTCGATGAGTGAAACAAATGAACTTCTAGAAAATAAAACAGAGAGAATTAAAAATAGAAAGCTGATTGAAAAACACCAGAAGGTTGTTTTTGAGATGCTTAATAAATCCTTACAAACAAAAACTCTTTCCCATGCCTATTTATTTGTAGGACCAGAAGGATGTTTAAAGAAAGAGATGAGTATTCTTTTAGCGCAAAGTATTTTTTGTGAGAAGGATTCACTCATTAAAGAGGAAGAGTTAAAGGATGAAGAGGCAGAAGTCGCAAGAAGAGTTGCGGAGGGGAGTTATGGAGATTTCTTATTCATCGATGGCTATCGTAAAAATCAAATAAGTAAAGAAGAAGTGGATGAAATCCAAGTTTTATTTGCGAAGACATCTTTAGAAAAAAGTAATAAGAAAATCTATGTGTTAGACCATGTAGAAAATACAAGTATCGCAGCGATGAATAGTTTATTAAAGTTCTTAGAAGAGCCAAGCAATAATGTCTACGCAATCCTAACAACCGACAATATTGAACGTGTCTTACCGACCATTGTTTCAAGATGTATGGTAGTATCGTTCCGCTCTCTTAATGAAACACTCTATGAGAGTTTGATGGAAGAAGATGGACTTGATCCAGAAGATATCTTTTTATTAAAACGTTGCACGAAACAATTGTCTGGATTTAAAGATTTAGTGGTATCTGAACCATATCAAATTGCGAAAACAATGTTTAAACAATACATTGGTGTTGAAAACAATAAAGATTTATTTCTAGTTGATTATGATGTGCGCTATCGTATTCAATCCAAAGATGTTAGTGGAGAAGATAAAGCAGCACTTGCGAAAATGATGAATATTGAAATCTTAAATATGTTTTTTACGATGTTATTAAATTACTATAAAGATATGATTGTCGAACCTAAGGGTGCGTGCTCGTGGTATCATAATTCTATCGAAAGTGAACATAGTTTATATCCAAATAAAAGCTATGAAAAATACATCGATATCCTAATTGAACAAAGAGATCGTTGTAACCAAAATAATGATTTGAATTTATTGTTGGCACAAACGATATATAGATTGGAGGCATTATAGATGTCAGTGGAAGAATATGTAGAAGATGAATATATAGACGAAATAGAAGAAGAACTTCCCGTAGAAGAGGAAGGCGTTCACTATAAATATGTCGTCCCTGTGAAGTTTCATAATACGAATAAATCGTATTCGTTTGGAACAGATGAACCAATTTATGAAACGGGAGATTTAGTAGTGGTTGAAACCATACAAGGAATTGAACTTGGAGAGTGCCAAGCGCCTGCCTTAAGTACAGAAATCTATCGTTCAAGATTACCTCTACGGCCCATTATAAGAAAAGCTTCGAGCCAAGATCGTCAAGATTATGAAGATAATATTGAACAAGCAAAAAGAGCGAAAGAAATCTGCCAGGAAGAAATACATGACCTAGGTTTAGGGATGAATTTATTAAGTGCGTCCTATTTATTAGATCGCTCAAAGGTTTTATTTATCTATACAGCTGAACAAAGAGTTGACTTTAGAGAATTGTTAAAGCGTTTAGGGTCAAGACTTCATTGCCGTATTGAATTAAGACAAATTGGAGATCGAGATCAAGCGAAAATCGTAGGTGGTATTGGTTTATGTGGAATGGAGTGTTGTTGTTCAAGATTTAAGAACCATTTTGATAATATCTCCATCAATATGGCGAAAACCCAACAACTCGCATTAAACATTGAGAAGTTATCTGGTATGTGTGGAAAGCTGATGTGTTGTTTGAAATATGAAAATGAAGCATATGAAGAACTGATTCAAGGTTTACCAAAGATTGGTGCACATATTGAATATGATGGTGAATTATATCGTGTATCCAGTATCAATGTCATTTCAGGAGAAGCGCATATTGAAAATAGTGAAACCTTCCAAACCATTACCGTGCAAGACTTAAGAGAGAAAGCAGAAGTTCGTAAAGGAGTTTCCATTAAGAAACATGTGGAAGGCCCAAGAAAGGCCATCAATCGTGTTGTCAAACCAGAAATTAAACAAGAAGAAACAATGGATTATACAAAGGTTGAACAACCAAAAGAAACAAAGAGTACACAACCAAATAATCGTGAACGTCAAAGTTATAAACAAAAACCAAATAATAATAACCGTCGTGAAAGAAAACAACCACAGTCTCAACAATCTTCTGGAAATGTAACGGTACGTAGTTTTAAAGCAAAGAAAAAAGAAGGATAAAGATGATTAGGCAAAAAAGTTTTGAGAATGAAAAACCAAGTTTGTATCTTGTCCCAACACCAATTGGAAATCTTGGTGAGATGACACCAAGAGCGATTGAAGTCTTACAAAGTGTGGATGTGATTGCGTGTGAAGATACAAGGACAAGTGGTCAACTATTAAAATATTTTGATATTGATAAACGGTTAATCTCTTATCAAAACTTTAATGAGGATTCTTCGGCAAAAGGAATTCTCAACTTATTATCACAAGGAAAGAATGTGGCATTAATTAGTGATGCGGGATATCCATTACTGAGTGATCCAGGACAGCGCGTTGTTAGTGAAGCGAGTGCAGAAGGATATAATGTTGTGCCACTATCTGGATGTAATGCAGCATTAAACGCATTAGTCGCAAGTGGCCTCATTGTTCAACCATATCTATTTGTGGGCTTTTTACCATCAAGTCAAAGTGATGCGATTAAGAAACTAAATGAATATAAAAACTATCCAATGACAATCATCTTCTATGAAGCACCACATCGCATTGAGAAGATGTTACGAAGTTTACTAGAGGTGTTTAAAGATCGGCGCATCTGTCTTGCGCGTGAACTTACAAAGATTCACGAAGAAATAATACGTGGCACAATTTCGGAAGTGCTTGAAGTCGTAAGTGATTTAAAAGGAGAGATGGTCGTTGTTGTGGAAGGCAATCGAGATGACTATGAAAAAGATATTGATTATAGTCAGTTATTGAGAATGGTGAATGAATCTGTTGAACGTGGTATGACCACAAGCGATGCAATTAAAGATACAGCTAAGAAAACAGGTGTATCAAAAAATACAATTTATGACTTAGTTCATTCAAAAGAAAGGAAGGAAAATGTATGTTAGGTTCTTATATATATCTTGCGATAGCGTTATTACCTGTATTTTATCTAATGTACTACATCTATAAACATGACGTGCATGAAAAGGAACCATCAAAGTTATTATTACATTTATTTTTGTTGGGTATTCTTTCAGCGCTTCCTGCAATCTTATTGGAGAGTGTTGGAGAAGTATTAATTGCGTGGATGAATGTTTCACCTGCATTTTATCCAGTCGTTGTCGCAACAATGGTTGGATTAGTCGAAGAAGGGTGTAAGTTGTTTTTCCTTTATCGAAGATCATGGAATGATCCAAACTTTAATTACCGTTATGATGGGATTGTTTATGCGGTATTTGTATCGTTGGGATTCGCAGCGATTGAAAATGTGATGTATGTTTTCCAATATGGATTAGTAACTGGATTCATGCGTGCGATTTTAGCTGTTCCTGCACATATGGGTTTTGCGGTTGTGATGGGAACTTTCTATGG
The DNA here is from genome assembly GCA_017515505.1 of Solobacterium sp. GTDB lineage: Bacteria > Bacillota_I > Bacilli_A > Erysipelotrichales > Erysipelotrichaceae > Bulleidia. Next base: position 9,543 of record JAFWFT010000075.1, on the reverse strand, counting down.
GCGCGCAAAGCTAGCACATATTCGCGGTGATCAAAAAGAGAAGAAAGCAAATTTAATACTGGCGTATTGTGCTCCTGTATTTTTACATGCGTTCTATGATGCATGTGCAATTTCTGAAAATACAGTTGCGTTCTATTTGTTCGTGGTTTTCGTAATCGCAATGTATTTCATTATTTATCGTTTAATCAAACAAGAAGCTAGAACGGATAAATCATTATATTAACGGTGAGTATACTCATCGTTTTTTGGAGGGTTAGGATATGGAATTTAATGTGAATGATAAACTTCATGGATTTACAGTGGGTAGAGTTCGCAAACTAAAGGATTGTGAAGGAACTCTTATTGAAATGAAACACGATCAAACAGATTGTGATTTGATTTATATGAATCGAAAAGATGAAAACGCAACGTTTGCGATTGCGTTTAAGACAATTCCTGCAGATGATACAGGTGTTTTTCATATTTTAGAACATAGTGTATTAAATGGTTCTAGAAAATATCCAGTAAAAGAACCATTTGTGGAATTGCTTAAAAGTAGTCTACAAACATTCTTAAATGCGATGACGTATCCTGATAAAACCATGTATCCTATATCTTCAAGAAATGAAAAAGACTTTTTAAATTTGATGGATGTTTATTTAGATGCGGTTTTCTATCCACAGATATATGAAAATAAAAATATCTTTCTACAAGAAGGTTGGCATTATGAATTAAAGGATGAAAAAGATGAATTAAAGTATTCTGGTGTCGTTCATAGTGAGATGAAGGGCGCATATAGTAATGTGAATGAAGTGATGTCAAATGTATTGAATAAAATGATTTATCCAGATACATGCTATCAACATGAATCAGGAGGAGATCCTAATTTTATTCCAGAATTAACGTATGAACAATTTATTGAAACCCATCGTACGTATTATCATCCTTCTAATGCGACGGTTATTTTAGATGGGGAAATGAATGTAGATGTTGTATTAGAAAAGATAGATGAATATTTATCTGGTTTTGAACGTAAAGAAGGATTTGAAATTCCAATGCAAAAGCCTGTCTTACGAAAAGATGAAACTTGTTATTACGCAATTGAACAAGATGAAGATGAAACAAATAAAACCCATATTGCGTTTGGAAAGATTGGTGGAACATACCGTGATGTAGAAAAGATGGTTGCGTGGGATGCGATAGCGGATGTATTAGTTGGTTCTAATGAGGCGCCACTTAAAAAAGCAATCTTAGAAAAAGAATATGGACAAGACGTGGAATTGGATATGTCTCCAGGCATCCAACAGCCGATGATTACACTTGTTGTACGAAACACAGAAGCGAAATACCTTGAGCCAATCCGTCAACTTATTCAAGAAGTGATGATTGATATTATTGATCAAGGACTTGATGCAGAGAAACTAATTGCATCATTAAATATGATGGAATTTAAATATCGTGAAAAGAGTGAACCGGCAGGTGTCATTAACGCAAGTAGTATTCTTACAAGCACACTTTATGGTGGAGATCCAACAATTTATATTGATCGAGGGGATGTGTATGCGACATTGCGCGAAAAGGCAAAGAAGGGAAATTACTTTACTTCTTTACTAAAAGAATTCTTTTTAGATCATGAACATATTTGTTCGTTAACTGCCATTCCTTCTAAAACACTCGAAAAGGAAGAAAAAGAAAAGGAACAAAAGAAACTTCAAGATGAGAAAAAGAAATTAAATTTAAAAGATGTCATTAAAGAGAATCATGAATTATTAGCTTGGCAAGAAGCGACGGATTCAAAAGAAGCACTTGATAAACTTCCAAAGTTAACAAAGGAAGATGTTTCGCTAGAACCACGTGGATATGAAGCAGAGGTTGTGGAAAAAGAAAACGTTCCAGTACTTGTGTATCCAGAACAAACCAAAGGGATTGTGTACTTTAGCTTGTACTTCAATTTAGCGGGATTAAATATTGAACAACTTCCATCCATTGCGTTATTTACAAGTTTACTTGCAGATTTATCAACCAAACAACATTCGATTGAAGAATTATCACAAGAAATTCGCGCAAATATTGGTTCTTTAACAATCACAAATACTGTTTCTTCAGTCTTTAATAATCGTGGTTTAGCAGTACCGATGCTTGAAATAAATTGTGCTGTCTTAAAAGAAGATTTAGAAAAAGCCGTTTCTATTATTCAAGAAATTTTATTAGAGACAAACTTTAATAAAGAAGAGATTAAACCTTTATTAAGCCAATATGTAGAAACAGCTAGACAAGCTCTAATTGGATCTGGACATGCGGTTGCGTTAAATACAGTCGCTGCCCAGTATTCTTCTGCAGGGGCTGCCTTAGAATATATTTCTGGTTTTAAATCTATGAAGTGGTTATATGAGTTTGATAAGAATTATGAAGAAAGAATTGAAAACTTCATAATTGATTGTGAGCTTTATCGCAATGTAATCTTTACTTCTTCAAGATTAACCGTTAGTGTTACCGAAGAGGAAAACTATCAAGCGTTAGAAGGATTCATTCATCAATTACCAACAGGTTCCTTTGAACGCTCTGCAGTGCGATATCCTGCAGCACCCAAAAGAAATGTAGGAATCTTAATTCCTGCACAAGTATCATATAGTGCGAGGGCTGCTTTCGTAGATAAAGAAAAGTTTGATGCCAGTTCTCTAGTACTAGCACATATCTTAACCTATGAATATTTATGGAATGAGATTCGTGTGAAACAAGGAGTGTATGGGACAGGCTTTACAGCAGGAAATACCAATGTGATTTCGGCATATTCCTATCGGGATCCTCGTCCTAATAAGACGGTTGAAACGGTTAAGAATATTCAGCCATTCATGGAAGACTTCCTACAAAAGCATTCAGATTTAACATCCTATATCATTGGGGTTATTGCTTCACAAGAACCATTATTATCTCCAAGAGGGATGTTGCGATCTGCGAACATGCGTTATTTTGCGGGACTCAACTATGATTTAAGAAAAGAAATGCGTAGAGAAATCTTAGAAGCAGACGCAAATGTAATTAAAGAAGATGTGAAACGTTTTCATGATGCATTGGAAAATGGAACCTATTGTATTGTGGGAAATGAAGAGGCTTTAAAGCAGAGTAACATTGAAAAAGAAAATATTTTGAAATTTGAAGAATAAAGAAATACAAATCCGTATATAATGGAAGAGTGGGAGAATAGAATGAGAAACGCAATTGTATTAGCTGCAGGTAAAGGGACAAGAATGCATTCAGACTTACCAAAAGTGCTTCATAAAGTATGTGGGATGTCGATGGTGTCTCTTGTGATGAATACGCTGAAGAGTGCGAATGTTGATCGTGTTGTTACGATTACAGGGCACGCACATGAACTTGTGGAAAAAGAATTAGAGGGAATGTGTGAATTTGCGCTTCAAGAACCACAACTAGGCACAGGTCACGCAGTCATGCAGGCAAAACAATTGGAAAATGAAAGTGGAGTAACGCTAGTGGTGTATGGGGATGCTCCATGTATCTCAAAAGAAATGATTGAAGAACTATATGAAACATGCGGGAATGCAGATATGGTTCTATTAACAGTTCGATATAACGGTCCATCTTCTTTTGGACGAATTATACGAAATCAGAATAATGAAGTTGAAAGAATCGTGGAGTTTAAAGATTGTAATGAAGAAGAGAAAAGTATTACAGAATTAAACTCTGGCTTTTATGCGTTTAAGAACGAATCTTTATTTGAAGCACTTAAAGAATTAAAAAATGATAATGCGCAAAAGGAATACTATTTAACCGATGTATTAGAAATCTTAAAGAATAAGGGAAAAGTTATTCAAGCAGTTGTAACAGAAGATTATGATTTAGTACAGGGAGTAAATGATTGTGTCGAACTCGCACACGCAAATGAAACGATGCGTAAGCGTATCAACACAAAGTGGATGAAAGAAGGAGTCACGATGTATGATCCTGAAACCACTTATCTCTCTCCAGAAGTAACATTGGGGAAAGATGTCATTCTTTATCCAAATGTACATCTTTATGGGAAAACAACCATTGGAGATTTTACCACAATCCTTTCTGGAAGCTATCTAGAAAATGTAGTCGTAGGGAATCATAGTGTGATTAACGCTAGTGATATAAGAAATAGTGAAGTAAAGGACAATTCAATGATTGGACCTTGGGAACATATTGAAGATAACAACAGAAAGGACTAAAAAGTATGGTTAAGGAAACAGTTATTTTTGCGCTCACGTCAACAAAGAAACTAGCAGAAGACATTGGTGGACGATTAGGAGTCCCATTAGGAAAGATTGATGTTGCACATTTCGCTGATGGAGAAATTCTCGTAACACCACACGAAACGGTTCGTGGACGTTCCGTGTTCATTATTCAATCGACATATGCACCAGTTACCGAACGTTTAATGGAAGTACTTGTGTGCATCGATGCATTAAAAAGAGCCAGTGCAGCAGAAATAAATGTCATTATGCCATACTTTGGATATGCTAGACAAGATCGTAAAGCAGAACCTCATCAACCAATTACCGCAAAACTTGTCGCTGATATGTTGACGGTTGCGGGAGCAGATCGAATTGTAACGGTTGATTTACACGCAGCGCAAATACAAGGTTACTTCAATATTCCAATTGATGACTTAACTGCAGTTCCTTTGTTAGGTAGTTACTTCAAGGATTTTGATAAAGAGAACTTAGTTGTGGTATCACCAGATCATGGTGGTGTAACAAGAGCTCGTAAGCTCGCAGAAATCTTAAATACACCAATCGCAATTGTGGATAAGAGAAGACCTCGTCCAAATGAAGTTGAAGCACAAAATGTCATTGGTGATGTTGATGGGAAAGTGGCAATTGTAATCGATGATATTTGTGATACAGCGGGGTCTCTTTGTGCTGCATGTAAAATTGTTAAAGAACATGGTGCGAAAGATGTCTATGCCGCAATAACACACGGTGTCTTCTCAAATGGCGCTATGAAAACCATTGAAGAGTCACCAATCGAAAAGATGGTAATCAGTGATACCATCCCACTACCAGAAGATAAAACCAATGTTTCTTCTAAGATTGTTCAACTATCGGTTGCGGATATGTTAGCGGAAACAATTGATGCGATTCAGAATCATACTTCTGTATCACGTGTCTATGATCAATATATAACAAAGACATTAAATGATTAAATAAAAAAATCGATGTATCATTCACATCGATTTTTAATATCCACCTTCAACCATTTTAATGAAGTCGCTAAGATCTTCACTCATCTTTTTGACATCTTTAAGTTTTGTTTCATAGATGACACCATCTTCAATCTTTTCATCTAATACTAATTCAAAGTCAAGGATGTGTCCGTTGAGGTATTGATGATTATTATAGTTACCATTATTAACTAAACCATTACCACCACCGAAGTATTCATACGCAACGTCTGCATCAATAACGAATTCGATAACCGAAGCGTTTACGTTAGCGCTACATCCGTCCGTTGCGTCTACAGAAGCCTTCGCATCAATCTTAACAACTGGAATGATGATACCTGTATCTAAAACGATGTAGTAACGAGTTCCAATCTCTCCAAAGAGATATCCTAATGCAACACCAATGAATCCATCTTCATCTAGTAAGAATCCAGTTGTTGGATCAACTGTCATATGTGTATGAATGTGTTTATATTGACGAGATGCAGGATCTGTAATCATGCGATAATCTTCATATGTTTTTGTGCTTGATGTATTACAAGCACCAATGGATACAGATTTAAATTCTCGTTCATAGTTCTTTAATTGAGAAAGAGAAAACTCCTCCATCGTAAATCCAGAGGTTGTCATAAACAATAGGGATAGCGCTGAAAATGCGCATATCATTTTCTTAAATAACGTATTCATAAGTAGGTAAGGTATATTCTAATATAAATATTTAAAATTAGTCAACATCACGAATGTATTCTTTCATTCTTTGATCAATTCCTATTCTGACCATTGTACTCGCTGCACCATAGGAAATTGCGTAACCAGCTTTGGTCTCTGTGACACGAATGGAACCTAATGATTTTAACTGTGTAATGTTTAATTTTGTTGGATTATATAAACTGATAATTAAACGATTCATCGAAGAGTGTACTAACTTAACGTTCTCAATTCCACCAACTGCTTCAATCGTTCCATCAATCAAACGATCCTTATCACCAACTCTAAATAAATCTAACGCTAAGTATTTAAAATAAAAACGTGTGAAGAAGAAATAGATAAAGAATGTAATACCCCCAACTAATAAGATTTTTAATAAAGAAGATGTTAGGGTTGCGTTCGAGAAATAAGATAAGAACTCAAGAAGAGTACCTGGCATCGCTGTAATGATAGAAGTACCTGTATAGTTATATCCCACAAATACACGCATCGCTTGGAAGATGCCAAATAGAATTCCTGAATAGAATAAATGGAAGATATATAGGAATGGACATAAGAAGAATAACGTTAATTCCATTGGTAGTAATACACCAGCGAGAATCGAAATAATTGTTAATAAGATTTCATAGAGAAGTAATCTTCTCTTTTCTAACTTATCAGTATTAATAGAGTAGATTCCCCATATAAGGCCAGGAATCGCAAATAAATTAATGACATAGTATGGAGTAATGAAACGACCAGTCATACCAGATAAGGCATCACTTGTGAGTTGACCTGTCCAAATATTGACATCTCCCGCAACACTAATACCTGCCATATTAATCCAAGAGCCACCATTTGTACCATACCAAAATGGAGAACGAATAAGGGTTCCTAAATTTAATGTGCATAAGAAACGATCTAAGATTCCATACAACATTAAATTAATTGGATTGGTCGTATCGGTTGAAATAAATGTAATCATCCGTTGTAGAACTTGAAGAACATATGGCCAAGCATATCCCACAAGAATACCTACAATACTTGAAAATAAAACCGTACGTACTACGCACATGACATCTTTATTAATAAATGAGAAGAAGCCATAGTCACTGCTATAACGTGTTCTTGCGTAACTGGCTAATGTGACTAAAGAAATAATAAAGGTTGGTAAAAGTCCCGTTTGAAGTGGATAACGAGTTGTAGAAGCGAGGTTTGCGATATTGGAAGTGATCGAGATACCTAAAATCGAACTATAGGTTGTGGAAGGTAAATCGCTACGCGAAAATAACATTGTAAAGGTAAGATATGCGACATAGCCTGATAAAGCAGAAAGAATAGTTGTCGCACTACCTGCTTTTCTTGTGACAGATCGTAATAATAAGAATAATGGGAAATTAACGACCAAAAAAGTTCCAAGTCTAACACAAGCTTCGCCAACGAGTAATACGAAATCATTGCGAACCGTAATAATCGAATTAAATGTAGGATTTGTAACGATATTCCCTGCTCCTAGTAAGAAAATGGCGAAAACGATAACGCCAATAGGGAATTGAAACATTTCATATAAAGAGTGCCATCTACGCATGTATTACCTCATTTGAACTTAATTATTTTATCATTCCTACTCTATAGAAACAAACTTTGAAGTCTAGAGAAGTAGGATATCTCTCTTCCTCGTAAGACGCGAACCGTCTTTGTGGGACTTGTTTGAACTGTGATAGAAGAAGCTTCATCAATGGAATATACATCTGAATCAATTCCTAATATTGCGTTGGTAAAGTTGTCACTTTCAAAACGAATGACACTTGTATCACTCATCACAAGGGGAGAACTTAAGGAACGGTAGTGTTTATGATGAATACCTGCGATTTCACACATTTCAATAAGATTTAAACCTTCTTGAAGAACCGCACCACCTAAGGAACGATTATAAGCAGTACTACCATTTTGACTCGAAACACACATTCCAGTACCACGATAGGTTTCAAACCGTTGGTTATTAATATAGACATCCATTTCTTGGGTTCTCACCACATTTTCGATACGCATTTCATTAATTGCGTAGTAGATATTAGACTCTTCATGAACTTCTAAAAGAGGATATTTAATTTCAAAGGTATCTCCATTTAAGTATTTTGTAAGGAATTCATCGAAGTCACTATCTTTAAAATCGGTATAGAAACCTAAGGTTCCTGTATGGATTCCATAGAAACAAAGATTCTCTAACTGATCTAAATAGTGATGAACTGCATAAATAAAGGTTCCATCTCCACCAACCACAAAAACAATTTCTGGATTAGTAGAATCCAGAAGATGATCATGTGCTGTTAGAACTTTATGAAGTTTCTTCTCTAATTGAAGAGAATCTTCATCTGGTCTAGTGATGATGGTGTACTTTTTCATGTGTAAATATTTTACCATATATATAAATATTAATCTTAATTTAATAAGGGTGACCTTATGATAGAATAAAGAAGTTAAGGGGAGTAAGCATATGGGTTTATCATTAGCACAATGGGGCATGATTCTAGGTGGATTTGGAATGTTTATGTTCGGAATCCGCTTTATGGGAGATGGTTTAAAGGCGGCTGCTGGGGACAAATTAAGAGATTACATTAATAAATATACTTCAAAGCCAGTTTCTGCAATGATAATTGGGATTATCTTAACGATGATCTTACAATCATCAAGTGCGACAACTGCGATTACCATTGGTTTAGTACGTGCTGGTTTAATGAGTTTAGTACAAGCAGCAGGTATTGTCTTAGGTGCGAATGTTGGTACAACATTTACCTCCTTCTTAATCTCTATTAATATTGAAAAATACGCAATGTTTGTCGTATTCTTAGGTGCAATCTTTATTTGTTTTGCGAAAAAACAAAAGGTAATACATACAGGTGAAATCGTATTAGGGTTTGGTTTAATCTTCTATGGTATGTCTACGATGGGTGATGCTTTAGCTTCCTTAAAATCATTACCTTGGTTTGAAAACTTTGCGTTATCCATGGCCCAAAATCCAATTATGGCATTATTTGCGGGTATGCTATTGACTGCGGCCGTACAATCAAGTGCAGCGACCATTGGTGTGGCACAAAAATTATACCAAGCAGGTGCAATCACATTCTCTGCTGCATTACCATTTATGTTCGGTGCTAACGTAGGTACAACTATTACGGGTGTACTCGCTTCAATTAGTGGATCAACCGCAGGTAAAAGAACCGCTGCAATTCATACCATCTTAAATATTATTGCGACAACCATTGGCATGATTTTCTTAGTTCCATTCTCAAATATTGTCTTAAGCTTAACATCAAATATGAATCCAATGATGCAGATTGCCGTTGCGAATATTATCTTTAAGGTTATCACAACTGTTATCTTCTTACCGTTTATTAATCAACTTGTTGAATTAGCACGTAAGATTATTCCAGGTAAAGAATTAAGTATGACAGAAATTGATGTGGATGAAATGGATACTGAAATATCAACCTTACTTCCATCTGCCGCAATTAGTGCATCTCAAAATGCGATTCTAAAAATGTTAGATTTAGTACGTGTTAACATCACAAAAACACAAGATTTATTGAATACAAAGAATACAGAAGAATTAGAAGTGATTCAGCATAATGAATCAACCATCAATAAGTTCGATCGTAAGATATCTGATT
>JAFWFT010000074.1 GCA_017515505.1 Solobacterium sp. | reverse complement strand
GTGGAGAAGCTTTACCATCGATCGCATCTGTTTCCAAAGTCACCTTAACCACTAGTGATGGAAACTCTTCCACAAGAATAAAGATGGAATATGGAAAAGTGGTGTCAGTTTCAAATTATCCATGGAATGAAGGAACAGAAGTGTGCGTAGAAGGGCTCTTCTATCAAACACCAGCACGTTTAAAACACCTAAAAAGTGGCGCATATGAAAACTCCTTAATTCAAGAAGTCATTATTAAGTTTGCGTTAGCACATCCTGAGATTGCATTTCGTTTCATTAGTAATGAAAGAGAAGCACTTGTAACAACTGGCCAAGGAAACTTACTGGAGGTCATGTATTTGGCGTGGGGAAAAGAAGTAGTCGAAAACGTAATCCCCGTAGAGTTTAAAGACTTTGATTACCATGTCAAGGGATATATCGTAAAACCATCTATTACGAGAAGCTCTAGAAATTATATGCATATCTTCTTAAATCATCGCATGGTGAAAACATATCGTTTATATAAAGCCGTACTTGATGGCTATGAAGATTTTATTGTGAAACAAAGAAATCCAATCGTGGTATTAAATATAGAGATGGATACACAATTATTGGATGTGAATGTTCATCCATCAAAATGGGAAGTAAGAATTTCAAAAGAAAAACAATTAGAGTATTTACTCAAGGATGAAATAAGAAATGTATTAAAGAATACAGTACTTGCACCAAAGGTAGAACCAAGTAAAGCGGTCTCTATTTTTGAAGAATTATCATTAGATACAAATACTTCTTTTACAAAACCATTTGTGAAAGTAGATCGTGTACAAAATGAAATCCTTGAAGAACCAGTTGTGGAATATAAGCCAACGAAAAAAGAGGAGATTGGAAAACCGATAGTGGAAGCCTTACCACCAATGCGTGTAATTGGACAGCTTCACCGTAAGTTCATCTTATGCGAAACTGAAAAAGGTTTAGCTGTTCTGGATCAACACGCATGTCAAGAAAGAGTACATTATGAAGAAATCTTACATGCACTAAATAAGCCACATTCAACGTCATCTTTACTTGTGCCAATTCAACTTATGGCGGGAGATGATGTCGTTCAAAGAATTCAAGAATTGAATGAAGAAGTAAAAGAATTGAACATTACATTTGAGCCATTTGGACATGATACATTACTTGTTCGTGAAGTACCTTTATGGATGAGAGATGTTGAAGAAGTTCCATTTTTAGAAGATGTGATTGAAAACTTTAAGAATGAAAGGGAATCAAAATATCAGAAGATGGAAAAGAAAAAGATCGCGACGATAGCGTGTCATCATTCGATTCGTTTTAATCGAACATTAACAAGCGATGAAATGGTTGAAGTAGTAGAACAACTCAGACAATGTGAAAATCCATATCATTGTCCTCATGGTCGACCTACCTTTGTAATTCTAGATGAAGATGAACTAACGAAGGAGTTCTTACGGTGAAGAAAGTACTTGTTATAGCAGGGCCAACCGCTAGTGGGAAATCTTCTTTTTCCATTGAGATAGCACACATATTAAAAACAGAAATCATCAGTGGAGATTCGATTCAAGTTTATCGAGGAGAAGATATTGGTTCTGGAAAAATAAAGGAGGAAGAAAAAGAAGGTGTCCAACATCATCTTTTAGATATTTTAAATCCAAATGAACAATATACTGTTAAAACCTTTCAAGAAATGGCGCGCAAAATCATAAATGAATTAGAGACAATTCCAATCATTGTGGGGGGAACCGGATTATATTTAAAATCCTGTCTTTATGATTATGAATTTCTTGAAGAAGAAGGGCCTTCGATTGAAGAATCATTAGAAATATATTCAAATATGGAACTCTATCAAAAACTATTAGAAGTAGATCCTCTTCAGGCAGAGAAGATTCATCCAAATAATCGTCGCCGTTTGTTGCGAAGTTTAACAATTGCGTTACGTAGTGGAAAACCACAAAGTGAACAAATCGCAAAACAGAAGCATGAACCGATTTATGATATCTTCATTGCGGGTTGTACAATGCCAAGAGAAGTATTATATGAAAAAATTAATCAAAGGGTTCATCAGATGATGGAAGATGGATTAGAAAAAGAAGTCCAAACATTATTAGAAAAAGGATATACCTTTGATGATCCGGGCCTTCGTGGAATTGGCTATCAAGAGTGGAAAGAATACTTTGCGAAGAATCGTCCGAAGGAGGACGTTGAAAAGGAAATTGCGAAACCTTCTAGAAATTACGCAAAGCGACACTATACATGGTTAAAGCATCAAATGCCAGTAAAATGGTTTGATGTTCTTGATCAAGAAGAGCATCAAAAGATGATTGAGGAGATTATTTTGTGGGCAAAGAACGATTAGAAAGAGTCGAATTATTGATTGGTGAAGAGAATGTGAACCTTCTTCAAACAAAAACCGTTCTTATTGCGGGTATTGGGGGAGTAGGCTCATATGCGGCAGAAGCTTTAGCTCGTACTGGAATTGGTAAACTCATTTTATTAGACAAGGATGTTGTATCGCCATCAAATCTAAACCGCCAAATCATGGCTACACGTGATACAATCAATATAAGCAAATGCCAAGCAATGAAAGAACGAATTCGTAGTTATAATCCAGATTGTGAGGTTATTTGTAAGGAAGTCTTCCTAGATGAATCTAATTTGGATATCGTTTTAGAAGCAGACTTTGTCATAGATGCGATTGATACAGTCACTTCTAAAATTGATTTAATTGAAAAATGTTTAAGTAATCATATCCCATTTATTTCATCTCTAGGGATGGGAAATCGCTTAGATCCTTCTTGTGTTGAAATAAGAGATTTGTTTAAGACAGAAGGAGATCCATTAGCTAAAAGTGTTCGCTCTTTAGTTCGAAAACGCAATTTGAAAGGAAAGATTCTAGTATTATTTTCAAAAGAGAAACCTATCGTTCAAAATAAAGAAGTGAATCCAGAAGGGAAAACAAGGAAAGATCGTATTCCGCCAGCAAGTGTCATCTTTGTGCCAGCAGAAGCTGGATTACTTGCGGCTAGTTACGCAGTTAGATATTTCATTGGAGGAAAAGAAAATGAGCAAAAAGAAAACAAATCTTCAAAAAATCAAGAATAAGTTTGTTACTTCATATTATCAAATATTAGTGATTTTTGTATGCGTCATTGCGTGTTTATTGTTAATGGCAACATTTGGTTATGGTGCTTATGCAGGACTTATTGGAACGGTTATTTCTAGTTTGTTTCTGTTTTTAATTGCTTATTTAATTGCACAAGTGATAGGAACCTTTAAAGTTGGTAGAATTAAAACAGATATTCGTCGACAGGGTTCTATTGAATCATTTGACCAAGAAGATTTAAAAGAGGTTGCGGATAGTCGATACTTCTTTGTGGGAAAAGAATGGCTACTTTGGAATATTAAAAATCATTTCCAAGTAATTAATCGAGATACTATCTTAGGTGTTTCTAGAATCCCTAGCCAAAATCCTAATAATGATTTAGGGCAACTTGAATTAAAAATAAAAGGATTTAAACACCCTTTACGTTTAACCTATGACATTGTGAATAATAAAGATTGTGCTCTTGCATTAAATCAATGGGTGAGGGGTAATTATGATCCAACGAAACTTATTTGTCCACATTGTTTAGCACCAAATGACAATAAAAATATCATGTGTGATTACTGTGGGAGTTCACTAGAATAGGTAGCGAAAGCTATCTTTTTTATAGAATGAAAAGAATATGGTAGAATAGGAATATGTTTATTGAAGAGCTATATTTTAATGATTATTATCACCAATATTTAGTGATTGAAGCAGACACTTTAACGGAAAAACTATCCGATAAAATAGAAGTCTGTGAAGATGACTGTTTTGTGGTGTGCTCAACCCATATTAATGAAGAAGGGTTGCTTCAATTCCATGTATTATCGATAGGGAATGATTGGGAAAATTGTAAGAAGGGTTTAAGAAAAAAAGATATTTTAGGAATCTTTCAACCTGAAGAAATCATGGATTGTGAAGTTCGTTTAATCTATCCAACAGTGCAAATGAGTAAAAAGAATATAGCGTGGTTAGAAAAGAATGAAGTTGAGATTGATTCAGAATTAGAACTTACAAGAATTGATAATCGCTTAGATGAGGTTCGAAATTATTTCTATCCAGATATTGTGAAAGTGGGAATCTTCACAAATTCATATATTAAAGAATACAACATGAAACTAATTCAGTTTAATGGACCTTTCGTAGAGGGTAGATTTATTGCGTTACCAGAAGAAGAGAACGAGGTTCAAGAAAATGAATTATGCCGTGCGCTTCCATATATAATAGGTGAAGAGATACGACTCCTTGCGATTTTTACTGGCAATCAGTTATCGATAGAAGATGAAGTGGCGATGAAAGAGATCATGAAACAAGGGCAAGAACTTGGCCTGGGATTTGATGTATTCTCTTTGAAGAGTTAATAAGATGAGTACGAGTAGAACGGTAAGATATGCGTGTCCATATTGTGGAAAAGATTTTGAAGCGGATATCTATGACATGATTAATGTAGAAGAAGACCCTGATTTGCGTGATCGTTGTGTATCAGGTGATTTATTTCGTGTTTCTTGTCCGCACTGTAAAAAAGACTTTATGAATCAATTTCCACTTGTCTACATCGATAAACCAAATCGATTTGTATTATGGCTATCAAAAGAAGCACCTAATTCTTCTTTACTTCAAATTAGTAAACCTTTATCTGAAATTGGATATACATTAAGACGTTGTCCAACTTTACAGGAATTTGTGGAAAAAATTGAAATTTTGGAAGATGGTGTGAATGATGTGCTCGTTGAACTTGCGAAATATGATTGTTTCATAGAGTTTATAGATAATGAAAAAGGCGTACCAGAAGATGTTACCTCAATTGAGTATCAGCACACAAATAATGGGGTTATGAAAATTAATGTTCGTGCAGATGATAAAGGGATGAGTTTCCATGTTCCGATTGATATGGTTGAGGAAGAGATGGAACAAAATCCAGAATTATATGAAGTTGATAATGAACACTTCCCTGTTATTAATGGGGATTGGATTATCTCTTTATTTCAAGAAACAGATGGATATGCATAATAAAAGAGGCAAGTGCCTCTTTTACTTTTGACCAACAATTTTCAGTAATGCATCTTCACCAAGTTGTTTTTGGATAGATTGTATTTGCATTAACACTGGTAATGGATAAGTATCATTCCAATTTCCAATCCAAGACTCTTTCGCAAGAGGCAAGAAGATGGATTCAACTTTTGTCACTTCCTGTTGAAGAGTTGTTTTTTTAAGTGGATCCATTTCTTTTGAGATTTCTTGATCCAATAATGCATGTTTTCTTAGGTTTTCATCTAGTAAATAAGAATGAACCATTCCATGTAAGGATAATTGATAAGGGGTAATGGATTTGTCTAAATGAAGTTTTTCTAAAATGGTAGAAACCATATGATGAATGACGCGATAAGAATACTTCATATGACGAGAAGTCATGAAGAAAGGACGCTCGTCATCATTTACTCCCAATGTGGGAACATTTCGTTTAAGTATTTCTGAAAAATTAGAGAAGAAAGTAAAACTAGGATAGTACTTCCAAGTTGTATTTCCATTTATTGATTTATGTACTTCTTCAATTGGAAGAGAAGAATTATAATCCAATGTATCTTCTTTTCGTTTTGTGAATTGTATTGGATGAACAAAGAGAGTCAATTCATCTTCGTTCTTTTTGAAATCAGATACTTTTATTTCTTCGATTTGTTTTGGAGTCAATCCGACATCAATCAAGAAACGAATTAATAATGCTTCTTCATGTGTGAGCTCAGATATATGTGAGCGAATCCGTTTAATGATTTCTGGATTTACAAAAGATTTCTCGTGATAAGAAGTTCTATTTCTTTTTTCGTTCTTCATCAAACATGAAAAAGGATTCACGAAATTCGAGAATAGATTTGGATGATTTTCGATTCTAGAACCTAATGAACGAAGGGTAGCTTTATAGCGATGAACAGTATTTTTTGACAAGATGCCAGCTTCTTCTTTTTCATCAAGATAATCAAAGTAGTCTTTTGCTTGTTGTTTAGTGAGGGTAGTAATTTTGTAAGAGCCATCTTTATACTTCTGAAGTAGATTTAGTACTTTCCGATAATCATTGATGGTGGAAGGATTATGATTTAAATCTCCTACAATTGCGTCCCATTGTTGCTGAGTAAAACCTAAAGGAATGTGCTTACTCATAATAGGTCAGTCTCCTTATTTCTATATTAATAATAAAGACTAAATACAATAAAGTCCACGAAATCACTCTCAAAGAGAGATGTATTTCACATGATTTCACATAAATTATACAAATTTTAACGATAACTATTTTATAAGATAAAAATGCAGAAACGAAAACTGCCCTGATTAACTATGCGTCCCCTTTAGCAAGTTAGATCAGAGATTCTATCCCCTAATATAAATTGAGTAAAGACCCTAGAGGGTCTTTTCTCTTTTTCTGGTACTAGAAAAAAGACAATGATTCTTTTATAATCTCATCGTATGAAACAAAAATATATTTTTTTAGATATTGATGGAACTCTGTATAGTACAGAAATAAGAAGAACTCCAGAGAGTGCACTTATCGCAATCAAAAAAGCTCGTCAAAATGGGCATAAAGTGTTCTTATGTACAGGGCGAACATGGTGTGAATGTGCGGAGTACTTTCAATATGAAACGGATGGTTTTATCTTTGGGGCAGGTTCGTGTATTTATACAGATGGGAAATTTATCTTTGATCAACCAATTCCGACATTGGATGTTATGGAGATTATTAAATCCGCAGATGAATTAAACCTTGCCTACTTACAAGAAGGAAAGAGACATTCATACTGCAATCAATCTGGATATGAATGGTCATTAGATTACTTTAGTACAGATGATAAAACACCAGAAGAAAAGAAACAGAAATTAGATTCATTAAGCATTCTTTATGATGAATTAGGTTATAAAAATGAAGATATTTATAAAGTGTTCTATTTTTCAAAAGAGATGGAACCATTAAAAAAACATGAGAAACAACTTCAAGAACCATATCGATTAGTTGTAACTCATGCGGATGAAGGGGTGCTTTGTGGAGCGGAAGTAACAAATAAAGCACTAACAAAATCAGGTGGAATTAAACAAGTGCTTGAATACTATGGCGCAAGCCAAGAAGATACAATCGGAATAGGGGATAGTATGAATGATATTGATATGATTCAGTATTGTCATATTGGCATTGCGATGGGGAATGCCTTACCAAAAGCAAAAGAGATTGCGGATTATGTAACAACGGACATATTAGATGATGGGATCTATCATGCGTTTGAACATTGTGGTTTGATATAAAGCAAAACATCCTTCACGTTAGAAGGATGTTTTTGATAGTTATTTTTTAATCTGGCTTGGATACTTCCATTCTTTGAATTCTTCTTCTGTAAAGCAAGGAGTATCTTTACCATTGTTTAAAGTTAAGATGTAGTAATAGATATGTGCAAGTTCTTCAATGTAATCAGCATTTTCAAATGCCTCATCTACATCTTTACCAACGGCTATGGTTCCGTGTCTTTCCATTAATACTAAATCAGATTTGGCAACTGTATTTGCGACATTTTGTGCAAGTTCTGTTGTGCCTGGTAAAGCATATGGAGCAACTGGAATGGTTGCGTGGTCAAGATTAAAGACAAAGAGTTCAAATATAAATGCAGGAATCGGTTTATTTAAGCAAGCAAACGCACTTGCCATCGTGGAGTGTGTATGAACAATTGCGCCAATGTCAGGGCGTGCTTTATAACACTCTACATGCATAAGGGATTCACTCGATGGTTTACCACCTTCAATCACATTTAAGTCTCCATCTAATACACATACTTGATCAGGCGTTAATACTTCTCGATCAACACCAGAAGGTGTAATGAGGATATATCCTGTTTCTTTGTCTCGTATAGAAACATTTCCTGCCTTGTGTTTGCAGAGTCCGGCATTTTGAGCTTTCTTCGCAACTCTAACAACATCTTCTTTTAATCTTTCTAACATTTTTAATCTCCCCTTTGTAACAATATTGTTTTATCAAATTCTTAATAATTTCTCAATAATTATTCATTGTTGAGTTCACTATTGTGTTCAAGTACTTGGGTAGCGGTATCAACATCGGTGATAACGACATTGACTAAACCACCACGTAAGGCACCCAGCATTGGCATGACTTTATCATCTCTACATGCAACACCAACTGTCATTGGATTCTTTTTGATTTCTTCAAATGGAATCGATACACATTTATTATTCCATTCGCAATCAATATAGTTCCCGTTAATGTCATAGTAGAGCGCACATACACATCCAACTGCACCTTTCGCTTCGAGTTCTCTAGCGTGTGCATCTGTTTGATATTCACGAATTATTTCTGTGGTGTGGAAACGTTGAACATCGAATCCTCCAATACCACTAATGATAATGTCACAGTTGCCCATCACCTCAAGTGCGGTTTTAATTGTCTTGTCTTGGAGGATTTGGCTACGCGCAAATGCATTATCAATATAGATAGGTGCATTCAGAAAATAACAATGCCCTTTTGAGAATATTTCAGAGAAGCGCATAACGAGGTCTCTTGATTCGATAGCTTGGTGCGCATTAGAACCAGAGCCTAGAATTTGTACAACATTTAATTCACAGTCATGAAGTTTATTAATCTTTCTAGTGACAATATTTACAGCTCTACCATTAGATACACCTAGTGTAATATTACCTTTTAATAAGTTTGATACATAGACGGACGCAAAGTCTGTGACCATTTCTAAATTTTGCTCATCTTTGTTTTCGCCACTGAAACTATTAATGACGACCGCATCTTTTAGATGGAACGTTTTCTTTAATGCTTCTTCAACAGAAGGGATACGATCTAATACCTGTCGGATTTTGATATCGACGATTCCTAGTTCCCGTGCTTGGGTTAGTAAACGAGAAACTTTGGAACGAGAAAAGTAAAGCTTACTCACAATTTCTGATTGTAATAAGTTTTGGTTGTAATACATATCCGCAACTTGCGAT
>JAFWFT010000073.1 GCA_017515505.1 Solobacterium sp. | reverse complement strand
GTGAATCTGCGTTAATGAAAGAGGGGTTAAAAACATTTTAACAACCAGTGTGGTACCGCGATGAAATGTCGTCTCTGGAAATAGGGATGACATTTTTTTGTTTCAGAAAGGAGGGTCTGTATGAAAGTCCGACGAAGTCAGGTTGAAAGTATCAAATGTAAGAAAAATATAGAAAAGGAGAAAAGAGAAAATGAAAAAAATAATAAATGGAATCATTGCGATGATGATCGGCTTCACCATGATAGCGTGTGGATCAAATACAGGCTCCACCAAAACCAATCTTGAGTTAGTAACGAGTTTAGATCAAGCTATTCTTTCCTTATCAACAGGGAAATGTGATGCAGTAGCCTTAGATGGCACAACGGCTCAAAATTATGTTGATCAATCAGATGGACAATTTGCTATGACGGGCATCAACTTTGATTTATCTCTTTATGGAGATTTTGAAGGAAATGTCGCAGCGGCAAAAAAAGGAGAAAAATCTTTGATGGACGCTGTCAATCTTATTATCAAAACAGCAATCGAAGAAGACTATTACACAGTATGGACGGCAATTGCGAAAATACAATCTGAAACAGATGATGACGCAGCGAAAAAAATCGTTGGCGATTTACCAGTCTTTTTAGATGTACCAATTGATGAAACCTATGCGTACTTATTAAATACAGAGGAACTTGTAAAACCAACACTTGATTTAAGTTCTGCAGATGGCGTATTAAAGAGTGTTTTAGAAAAGGGCGTTTTAACCATCGCGACTTCTCCAGATTATCCTGCCAATGAATTTGTGACAGAGGATGGCGTTGTGTATGGAAGCGAGATGATGCTTGCGAAATATGTAGCGGATTGTTTAGGTGTGAAGTTAAAGATTGAAACAATGGACTTTAATGCGGTTTTAACTGCAGTTGATACTGGGAAAGTGGATATCGCATTCTCTGGCTTTGGATGGAAAAAAGATCGGGCAGAAACATTTGAATTATCGGTTGGCTATAAGGGAGATGATGAAGTTACATTCCATACGCTCATTGTGCCAAGTGATCAAGTGGATCAATATAAGTCTCTTGAAGACTTTGTAGGAAAACATATTGTTGCGCAAGCTTCTTCTCTTCAACAAATGTATGTAGAAGATCAGATTCTAACATTGGAAGGAAACTAGTATGGGACCTAGCATTTTAGAAGTTTTATTTGAATACTGGCCGATTTTTTTGAAGGGAATGTTTGGAACACTGAAGTATGCTTTTATAGCTGTCTTTGGGGGAACGATATTAGGAACTCTCATTGCGTTTTTACAAATTTCTAAACATAAAGTTCTTCAACTACTATGTAATATCTATGTAAATGTATTAAGAGGAACGCCACTACTCGTCCAACTTTATATTGCGTATTTCTTTATTCCTCTTGCCTTTCCTGCTCTTGATATCTTAGGAAAAGAAGGGACGGTTTTACTTGCGTTAATTTTGAATTCAAGCGCGTATGTCGCAGAAATCATACGTGGTGGTATTTACTCGGTTGATCCTGGACAAAGTGAAGCAGCACGTTCTTTAGGATTAAGTGCGAAGCATACCATGACAAAGATTATTCTTCCCCAAGCCATCAAAAATATTCTACCTGCTTTGGCAAATGAGTATATCGCCATGATTAAAGAAACCTCTCTTGCAGGAACTCTCATGTTGTATGAACTGATGTATACGAGGATTATCCTTGCGAATAAGTATTTATCTTGGCAACCACTTTTTATCATCGCAGGAATCTATCTATTCTTAACGGTTGTCTTAACTTCCCTTGTCAAACAACTAGAAAAGAGGTTGCGTGTCAGTGACTAGTTCAAATGAGAGATTAATTGAAACGAAGAATTTAAAAAAGAGTTTCAATCACCTAGAAGTCTTAAAAGGAATTAGTGAAACAATTTATAAGGGAGAAGTTGTTTCAATTATTGGACCAAGTGGAGGAGGGAAGTCTACATTTTTAAGATGTTTGAATTTATTAGAAGAACCGACGGAAGGGGAAGTTTATTTTGAAGGGGAACGTTTGGATTCAAATAGTACAGATCTAGATTTACATCGCCAAAAGATTGGGATGGTCTTCCAACAGTTTAATGTCTTTCCACATCTAACGGTATTAGAAAATATTGTACTTGCGCCAATGTTAGAAAAGAAGTTTTCCAAACAAGAGGCAGAGCGTAAGGCATATCAGTTATTAGAGAAAGTTGGTTTAATGGATAAAGCAAACGAATATCCAAGAAAGCTTTCCGGTGGTCAAAAACAACGTCTCGCAATCATTAGAGCGATGGCGATGGAACCGGAAGTGATGCTATTTGATGAGCCGACTTCTGCTTTAGATCCAGAAATGGTTAAAGGGGTTTTAGAAGTCATTCAGATGCTAGCGGAATCTGGGATGACCTGTGTCATTGTGACACATGAGATGGGTTTTGCTAGAAAAGTGAGTGATCGCATCTTTTTTATCGATGATGGAAGAATCATCGAAAAGGGAACGCCAGAGGAAGTTTTTGACCATCCTACTAATGAACGTACCAAAGATTTCTTAGCCCAAGTCTTATAAAAAATGGTAGAATAAAGATAGTTATATAAATAAGGGATATTAATCATGTGTTCAAGAGTTAATCCAAGTACATTAGAGTGGATTCGTAAACCAAGCTTATTCATTTTCAACGCGGATAAAATTGTATTTGAGACAGAACCATATACATCTTTTCATATCAATCCCAAAAAGAATACAGCCTATGGGTTAAAAGGAAAACCTAGAAAAGAATTCCGTATAGATTTACGAATGGATTACAACTTTAAACATAAGAAAGATGAATGTGGTTTATTTATTGAATTTGACCAAGATCATTGGCTTACTTTTGGAGTAGAGAGAATCAGTGATGAAGCCAATCGCATTTTTGTAAGAAGAGTTGTTCATAATGAAATGGATGAAAGTAATCGAGAAATAGCGAGTGGAATTACCTATTTACTGTTGAAGATGAAATATCAAAAAGGAGAACTTCATCTTCAATATGGATTTAATGAAGATCGTTATTGGGACATACGAAAGATACAATTAGAAGATCAACCAATGGGAACCATTGGGATTTATGGCTGTAGTGAGAATCAATCTTATTTTGATTGTACATTCTCATCCATAAATGTAAGTGATCATTAGGAGGAAAGAAAATGTCTGTAGAAGAAAGATTACTTCGGTATGTAAAGATTGATACACAATCCGATCCAACAACCGGCACAACGCCATCCACTGAGAAACAATTTGATTTAGCGAAGTTATTAGTGGAAGAGTTAAAGGAACTTGGATTAAAGGATGTGAAGTTAAGCGAACATTGTTATGTCTATGCGCATTTAGAATCCAATGTGGATAAACCATGTAAAACCGTTGGTTTTATTGCTCATATGGATACCGCAACCGAATACTCTGGAGAGAATGTAAATCCAAGAGTGATTCGTAAGTATGATGGGAAGGATATCGAACTGTGTGAAGGGGTTTTCACAAGAGTGGAAGACTTTCCACAAATGAAAGAACTCGTTGGACATGACTTAATTGTGACCGATGGCAGTACACTTCTAGGAGCTGATGATAAAGCAGGGATTGCGGCCATCATGAATATGGTGGAATACTATGTGACGCATCCAGAAGAAAAACACGGTCGCATCGCGATAGGCTTTACACCAGATGAAGAAATTGGAGGAGGAACCAAATTCTTCGATTATGACTATTTTGATGCAGATTTTGCGTATACCTTAGATGGTGGACCAATCAATGAATATACGGATGAAACCTTCAATGCGGCTAGTGTCGTTGCGAAATTTCAGGGTTTATCCATTCATCCAGGAGATGCGAAAGATCGCATGATTAATGCGTGTAATGTTGCGATGGAATTCCATCGCTTATTCCCAGAACATATGCGTCCTGAACATACGGAGGGAAGAGATGGATTTATCCACCTGATTAAAATGCAAGGATATACGGATTTTGCACAATTAGAGTATATCGTTCGAGACCATGATGGTGGTAAACTAGAAGAGAAGATGGCGTTAATGAATCGTGCCAAAGATTGGATTAATGAAACGTATGGTTCAAATACATGTGAACTAGAAAGTAGTATTACTTATCGGAATATGAAAGAAATCATTGATGAACATCCAGAAGTCAGTAAGATAGCACTAGAAGCGATTCAAGAAATTGGTTTAACCCCAATGATCGAACCAGCTCGTGGAGGAACGGATGGAGCCCAATTATCCTATAATGGGTTACCTTGTCCAAATCTTGGAACAGGCATGGGAAATGTTCATGGAAGATATGAATACTGTTCCATCCAACAAATGGAAGAAGCTTCGCAATTATTGCGAATTATCATAAGAAAAACTTTGGAGGAGTAAAATTATGATTTGTACATGTACGTTAAATCCATCACTAGACTACTATCTAGAATTCTCAGAGAAAGTAGAAGATGGGAAAACTAATCGTAGTGACTTAGAGTATTTTGAGGCAGGTGGAAAGGGGATTAATATCTCAATTGTATTAAATAACCTTCAAATTCCAACTCGTGCGTATGGATTCTTAGGTGGATTCACAAGAGAGTTTTATATTGATCTCTTACAAGAATACTCTTATATTGAACCAACATTTACATATATCGATGGACACACAAGAATCAATATAAAACTTCATGATGGAAGAGACACAGATCTTAACGCAACAGGTCCTTATATCAATGAAGCGGATATGAAAAAACTCAAAGATAAAGTGAGTCGTTTAGACGAAGGAGATTACTTCTGCTTTGCAGGTGTATGTCCAAATTATCTCGAGGATGATGTCATTGATATGTTAAAGAATTGTATTGCGAATGGAGTTAAGGTTGCGCTTGATACCAATGCGAGAATTATTCGGAAGATGCTTCCAAGTAAACCATTCTTAGTAAAGATGAGTTCACAAGAAGTAGAAGAATATGCAGGCAAAAACAATATGAGTAATGATGATATTGTGAAATTTGCGAAAGGTCTAGTGAAAGAAGGTGCAGAAAATGTACTTGTGCTAGCGGGAAAGAATTCAGCATTCTTAGCTTGTGAATCTGGTTCTTATCAAAGTAATCTTCTTCACCAAGAAAAGACGGTAAATACAGTTGGGACTGGGGATTCCTTAACGGCAGGTTTCTTAATGAATTATTTGCGTTCCAATGATGTTGTGGATTCCTTCCGCTTTGCTGCATCTTGCGCAAGTGCGACTGCTTATTCAAAAGGTCTAGCAACAAGAGAAAAGATTGATTCTTTCTATGAAACAGAGGAAGTAAAAAAACTTGATTAATTCTAAGGGAAGTACTACTATTGATTTTGGTTTGAAAGAATAGGTAAATGAATGAAAAAAGTATTTCTTGTATGTTTATTAATGCTTAGTGTATTGGGCTGTGCCAAACAAGAGGTTCCAGAAGATAAACTTGTGATCACAAATCCAATCACAATGAATGGTGAAAAGGCAGATATGTCTGGTTATCAATGGGTTAATGATCCAGATAATGCTTTCATAGAAATATCGATGGCAGAATCCACTCGTTTCTTTACAGAAAAGGGTTCTGGGATTGTGGTTTATGGGTACCCTGGATGTATGTTTTGTGAAAGAGCACTCCCAGAACTTAATAAGATTGCGAAAGAAAATGATATCAAAGTTCATTATGTCAATGTCTATCGACAAGATATGACACCAGAAATCTATGAAAGACTTAGACCATATCTTGAACCTATCTTTGAGACAGAAAATGGACAACCAGTCTTTAAAGTTCCAGAAGTGATTGCGATAAAAAATGGAGAAATCGTCGGACATCATCTCGCACTTGTGAAAGGGTATCACATTGATAGTGAAACTTCCCTAAATGAATGATGAACAAAAACAAGAACTACAAAATATCTATTTAGAATTATTTAAAGCGGCAGCGGATTAAGCTGCCTTTTTCAAGGGAAGATATGCTATTTGATCGATTCAATAAAAAAGAAAAAAGATATGTAGGACCTATCGTTGATATTGTTGAAGAAAGGATAGAACCTGCGAATGTATGGAATAAGAATGTACGTTCTATCTTCTATGGGGTTTATTTAACAGATACAAACACAAAAGTTGGTCGATGTGATTTAAGGATAGGAATGAATGATGAACTCTACTATGCAGGGAATATTGGCTATCGCATAGAAGAGATGTATCGTGGGAATCATTATGCATACTATACTTGTCTTTTGTTATTCGAGATAGCGAAAAAGGAATATGATATGGATGAACTCATTATTACATGTTCTCCTGATAATATTCCTTCGAAAAAGACACTTGAAAAACTAAAAGGTGTCTATATTGAAACCATTGATGTCCCTCATTCTCATTGGCTCTATCGACAAGGAGAACCGATAAAGGATATCTATCATTATGTATTAGAATGATATAATGAATACATGCGAAAATTGATTAAAGTTTTAACGTCAAGATTAGTTGCGTTTGGGGTATTAATCGTACTACAAATTGCTTTAGTATTTTCTTGGCTTTATCAAGCAACCATCTATTACCAAGTATCACCAATCTTAGAAATACTGGCTTTTTTTCTTGCCATCTATGTCATTAATAAGCAGGAAGATGCCTCCTATAAGATTGCGTGGTGTGTTTTTATATTAGTCACACCTTTAATAGGAGGAGGACTCTATTTACTTTGTGCAGGAAGAAAGATGCCAAAGAAGTTATATTACGGAACTACGCAAGCTGGCCATCAAATGTATGATCTTCTTGTTCAAGATCCGAGTGTCGTTGAAAGAATGAAGAAAGATCCAAGTGTCTATAAGATGTTTGAATATGCCCATCGCTGTTCAGAGTTTCCTAGTTATATAGGAACAGAAGTGGAATACTTTTCTAGTGGTGAACAAATGTTTGAAGCGATGAAACGAGAATTAAAGAAAGCAAAGAAGTTTATCTTTCTAGAATATTTTATTATTGCAGAAGGAAAAATGTGGGATGCGATTGAATCAATCTTAGAAGAAAAGGTGAAAGAGGGAGTAGAAGTTAAACTCATCTATGATGATTTTGGATGTTCGACAACCTTACCTAGAAACTATCAAAGAAAGATGAATGAAAAAGGGATTGAAACCTATCGATTCAATAAGATGAGACCAGCTTTAATTATTCAAATGAATAATCGTGATCATCGAAAGATTATGGTGATTGATAATGAAGTGGGATTTACAGGTGGAGTCAATATCGCAGATGAATATATAAATGAAATTGAACGCTTTGGGTATTGGAGAGATAGTGGTGTCATGTTGAAGGGGAATGCTGTTCGTTCACTAACCGATATGTTTTTAGGCATGTATACATTCCTAAAGAATGATGATCCTTCGATTGATTATTCAAAATATCTTAATCAATTATTCCGCAGTGATTACCATGGGATTATCCAACCATTTAGTGATACACCGACAGATGATGCGGATGTGGGAATTGGCGTTCATTTAAATCTTGTGAATAATGCGAAACAATATATCTATATTGATACTCCGTATTTAGTTTTGAATGGCGATATGCAGACAGCTTTATGCTTGGCTGCACAGAATGGTGTGGATGTGCGTATCTTAGTGCCCTATATTCCTGATAAACGTTATGTTTTCCAAATTACACGAGGAAATTATGAACCACTATTAAAAGCAGGTGTTCGACTCTATGAATATACACCAGGATTCAATCATTCTAAGACAATTGTATGTGATGATGAATTTGGACTCGTTGGAACGATTAATACAGATTATCGAAGTTATTTCTTACACTTTGAAGATGGCGTATTAATTTATGATAATCCAGAAATCTTTAAGATGAAGGATGCTTTCTTAAAGGCTTTAGAGGAATCCAAGGAAGTTAGTTTAGCATCTTGCCGCAAAGTGCTATTACCAACTCGCATGGTTCGCGGTATCTTACGAATCATGGCCCCACTCTTCTAATGAAGACATATAACATACTAAAAAAAATAGTAATCGCTCTAGCCATCATAGCGGCAGTGATGCTAGGGATTCTATTTGTGATTCTACAAACGGAGAAGAATCACTCCCAACCACAAGAAACACCTATTGTTGAAACAGAAGATTCCATTGATGAAGAAATCTATACAAGTGAGTATGTTACACGAAACTATGAATTAAATGAGGTGAATGGAATTCCAATCATCCATTCCTTTATTCCTTTTGATAGTCCTAGAAGACCAGGCGAAATCCGGGCGATTAAATATATTACAATTCATGAAACAGATAATCGTTCTACATCTGCTACAGCACAGGGGCATAGTGCTTACTTAATAAGCGATTATAATGATATAACTGCTTGGCATTATACCGTGGATGATCATGAAATATATCATAATCTTCCTGATAATGAAATCGCATGGAATGCGGGTGATGATCGCGTACGTGATGGTGGCAACATCAATGGGATTGGAATTGAGATGTGTGTAAACTTAGGTGTTGATTTTGAAAAGACTGTTGATAATACAGCGCATTTAACCGCACAATTATTGCGCACCTACCAATTATCATTAGAAGATGTTAAAATGCATGCGGACTTTATGGATAAGATTTGTCCACATCGTCTGATTAGTGAAGGAAGAGTAGAAGAATTCCTTGATTTAGTTCAAACATATTATGAGAGTGAAGGACAATAAGATGGAACGATATGGTTTAGTATTAGAAGGTGGAGGTATGCGAGGCGCCTATACAGCAGGAGCTACAGCATGGTTAAATGACCACAATATTACATTTGATTATGGTGTTGGTATCTCTTCTGGAGCAATTGCATTAGCTTGTTTTATGAAGAAGGATAAAGAAACACCATATCTTCTTGCGACACATTATATTGCGGAAGATGGCACGGTTGGCTTAAAAGCACTTATAAATGAAGGGCATTATGTTGCCTATCGTAAGGTCTTTCATCATGACTTATTAGAAAAACAAAACTTCTCTGTTAAAGAACTGAGAGAACAAAATCCAGATATTGAATTTGGGCTCTATGATTTAACACGTGGAAAGACCGTTTTTTATAATGCGAAAGATTTAGATGATAATTTAGATTTACTTCGAGGTGCGTGTGCACTTCCAATCGCTTCTGAAGTGGTTGAACGTAATGGAAGTAAATTATTAGATGGTGGTGTCACAAAGATGATTCCAATTGAAAGAGCGATGGAAAAAGGTTGTACAAAATTCTTTGTGATTA
The DNA here is from genome assembly GCA_017515505.1 of Solobacterium sp. Classification (GTDB taxonomy): domain Bacteria; phylum Bacillota_I; class Bacilli_A; order Erysipelotrichales; family Erysipelotrichaceae; genus Bulleidia. Next base: position 2,455 of record JAFWFT010000073.1, on the reverse strand, counting down.
CCACAAAACCAGAAGGTTTCACAAGAAAACCTGCGAATAAAATTGTCTTATTCCTGATGCGCATTCTTTATCCATATTGCCCACAAATTCGCGCAGATTACAAACAAAGACACTTAAACTATGTTCATCAAATGAATATGATTGAAGAAGAAGTAAAGAAGAAAAACGCAATTTTGATACGACCTTCTAAAACAATCCCTATTAGTCGATTTAAAGGGGATGAAGAAAACCTTAAAAAACTATATCAACTTGGTTATGATGATATGGAAAGTCGGAAAGAAGAAATCTATCAGTTTATGGAAAAAAAGAATGATTAAATATATTGTAAGTGATTTAGATGGAACATTAATTGATACGAAGAATGAATGTGATCCTTCTGTCATTGAAACTTTAAAGAGAATCAAACAGATGAACATTCGTTTTTCGTTATGTTCAGGTAGACCAATTGATAGTGTAAGAGGAATGTTAGAAGGGTGGGGACTCGCTCCTTATACAGATGATTTAATCGGTTGTAATGGCGGAGAAGTTCTAAATCTTCATACGAATGAAAGAAGTATTTCTTATACATTATCAAAAGAAGTTGTAAAAGGAATTATCCAAGAATATGAAGCACTAGGATTAATTGGGACCATCTATGATCGCACAATCCTCTATGTTTCTAGAAACAGTAAAGAAGTTGAAAAGGTTGCGAAACGTTTAGGGTTAGAAATCATAGAAACAAATATCTTAAATATGATACATGGACCAGTTGTGAAAGAAATGTTTGTATTAGATCCTGAACTTATGGAAGAAACAGAGGATTACTATCAGAAGCATCTTAGTAAAAACTATATAGGCTATAAAACAGCCCATGACTTATTTGAATTTACCCATCCAAAATTAACCAAAGCAGTTGGTGTACAAATGATTGCGGAAACTTATGGTTTCAAAAGAGATGAAATAATCGCATTTGGAGATACCACAAATGATATTCCAATGTTTGAATATGCGAAATATGGAATCTGTTTAGAGAATGGATCAGAAGATGCGAAAAGAAGTGCATATGCGATTGCACCATCCATAAAAGAAAAAGGGTTCTCTTGTTTTCTAGAAGAACACCTTCAAACTTCAAATCTAGAATAAAACATAGTGATGCATCACTATGTTTTATTCTTCTTCATATACACGTTTCATAATGATGGGATTCAATGGTTTATCACGAGAATCCGTTGGAACATTTGCGATTTCATCAACCACTTCGATTCCTTCTACCACTTTTCCAAAAGCAGCATAGGCACCATCTAAATGTGGTGCGTCTTCATGCATAATGAAGAATTGGCTAGATGCAGAATTAGGATCCATTGAACGAGCCATTGAGATAACACCACGTGTATGTTTTAAAGGATTCTGAATACCGTTGGCGATAAATTCCCCTTTAATCTTTTCACTGGAACCACCTGTTCCATTTCCTAAAGGATCTCCACCTTGAATCATAAACCCCGGAATAATACGATGGAATCCTAATCCATCATAGAAACCTTCATGAACTAGCTTACGAAAGTTTTGAACGGTTAGTGGTGCTACACTTTCCTCTAGTTCAATCTTGATTGTTTTTCCGTTATTCATTTCGATAATAATCATTGTCTTCTAACTCCTGTCTGTGATTGATTTCTACGTGTTAGGATATCTCTAAGATCTTCCTCTTCTTCTGCGATTTCTTCAGCTTCTCTGAGTTGTTGGGTTTCAATTTGTTTTAGTTGATTCTCTTTTTCAAGCGCTTCATTATGTTTGATTTTATATCCTAGTTCACGAATATAATCAATGGATAAGAAGGCATCTATAGCTAGAAAGAATGCCAAAAATGTGGATAAACCGACTTCTGTTCCATCTAATGCGGATGCAATAAAGAATATAATCAAAACGATGTCTACAAAAACCATAACGCCGGATAATATTTGTTTTAATCTTGGACTCATATTCATTTACCTCGTTTATTATTCTACCATATTATCCTTCTGCATCTAAGTGAATGGATAAGACAGGTTTCAGTTTTTTTAAGGATGAAACAAGTTGTTTGGTGGTGCCTTTCATATTGGAAACATCAAGAGAAATGGTGACACTAGCTTTTCCAGCTAAGGGGTTGGATTGGAAAATCGTAATGACACTTGTTTTTAAAGAACTTAATGTATTAAGAACAGTGGAAAGAGCACCTGCTTCATGGCGTAATACAAGACTTAGTATTATCTCGTGATGAACATCATCTTTTTGTGTAAACAGGAAGTCTTTGTATTTGTAATATGTATTGCGAGAGATTCCAACTTTTTTGACAGCCTCTGTTACCGTTTCAACTTCATGATTTCGAAGCATCTCACGTGCTTCGATGACTTTTTCATAATAATTGGGAAGAATCTTTTTGTGGACTAATAAGTAATTGTTTGCCATTTGGTATCCTCCTTAATCATCACACCAGAAAGAG
>JAFWFT010000072.1 GCA_017515505.1 Solobacterium sp. | reverse complement strand
CTATGCCCGCATATGAAGAACCACCAGCTAAGCTGGGGGGTTCCTATTATATTACTTAAGGTTTAGCTGGTTTCGCTTTTGTATAACCGAAGGTTCCGTTTAAGCGATCGCCGATATCTCCTGCAGCTGTAACGATGAAGCCATCTTCATTGAGTCCAGTAGGAATATACTTAGCCGCAAATACTTTTACATCAGGATGGTTTTCATAGAGTAATTTAACACCTACATTTGATGCGAAGATAGACATTACTTTAATGTCTTTGAATCCCATTTCTTTTAGATACGTAATTGTCGCATCTATACTTCCACCTGTAGCTAATGCTGGATCAACAATGATTGCAGGATAGTTTTCTGCGTTCACTGGCATCTTGAAATAATACTTAACTGGTTTTAATGTTTCTTAGTCACGATATAAACCTGCGTGTCCAACTCTTGCGGTTGGAAGAAGTTGTTTTAAACCATCGACCATTCCTAGACCAGCTCTTAGAATTGGTACGATTGTGAAACTATCTTCAATAACTGGAGAAAGCATCTTTGTTAGAGGTGCTTGTATTTCAATTTCAGTAGTTGGTAAATCTTTAAGAGCTTCGTATCCCATCATAACCGTTAACTCAGTTATGATTTCTGCGACTTCTTTAGAACCTGTATTAACATCACATAATTTTGTAATCTTATGTGCGACAAGAGGGTGATCCTCAAAATGTGTTAAATTTTTCTCGAATTCTTCCATGTTTTATTTCCTCCAATTTCCATATTAACATGAAATAATTGACGGCATATGAATATTTAGTAAAATTTATTTAGAAGTGGAGAAATTATGGAAAAAGTAATCGTTAGTGGATGTTTATATGGATATAAGTGTCGTTATGATGGAAAAGATAACTACATTGAAAAGATAGAGGAACTTAAAAAGAAAGCAATTGTGATTCCTTTATGTCCAGAACAAATGGGAGGTTTATCAACCCCTCGTTTTCCAAGTGAAATTATTGGGGATAAATTAATAAATAATCAAGGGATTGATGTAACAGAAGAATATATGAGGGGTGCTAAGGTTACCTTAGAATTAGCTCTTGATATGTGTGTTCAATATGCCTTATTAAAGGAAAAATCTCCATCTTGTGGAAAAGATAAGATATATGATGGAACCTTTAGTGGAAAGCTTATAGAAGGCTCTGGAGTTACCGCAAAATTACTTCAAGAACACGGTATTGTCGTATTTAGTGAAGATGAAATAGACGAATTATTAGAAAGTTTGAAATAGTTGTTGACATTCGTTCCTTGTCATACTACTATGATAAAAATGCACGGCAATCTTTAAGTCCAATACGGAGATGTTGGTAAGATAAATGTGTAGGAATTTTGAGAATATCCTTGCATGCTTACCTTGTCTTCTGGCAAGGTATTTTGTTTGCCAAGCATGAAAATTAGGAGGATATATATGAAGTTAACTTACGAAATTAGCGATCGTCCACAGTTTGGTCAAAACCTTGTGTTTGCCTTCCAACAAATGATCGCAATCATGGCAGCTACATTATTAGTGCCAATGTTAATGTCTAGTTACACATTAAGTGATGGTGTAACAACCTTAAACTTTGATCCAGCAGCGGCATTATTCGGCGCAGGTATCGGTACAATTGTATATGTTTTCTGTTCTAAAAGAAGAAGCCCTGTATTCCTTGGCTCTTCTTTTACTTTTCTAGGAGCATATGCAGCAATCATCGGAATGAACTATGGATACTGGGGAGTTATCTTAGGTATCTTATTAGCTGGTTTAGTTTACGTTGTGATTTCGATTATCATTCGTATGATTGGAAGTGATTGGGTAAACTACTTGATGCCTACAGTTATCATTGGTCCAATTGTTACACTAATTGGTTTATCTTTATCTGGTACTGCAACTTCTTGGATGGCAACGAATGGTGGTGCAGACTATAGCTTACTAACAATACTAATTGGTATGGTTACATTCTTAACCATTGTCTATGTATCTGTAAAAGGTTCTAAAACCTTAAAGTTAATTCCATTTATTGTGGGTGTCGGTGCAGGATATGTTTTAGCACTCATCATTACATTAGTAGGTGGTCCTAAGATTCTAGATCTAAGTGGATTCCAACAAGCGTTTGTACCATTCACATTCAATAGTATTTTATCGGTTCCTAAGTTTACATTTATGCAAGCTTTAACGGTTAAGAATGACTTATTCTTACCAATTGATGCGGCCGCAATTGGTAACATTGCGATGACATTCGTTCCAATCGCGGTTGTTGAATTAGCACAACATATTGCGGACCATAAAAACTTAGGGGCTATCGTAAATCGTGATTTAATTAAGGATCCAGGTTTAGAAAACACATTAATGGGTGATGGCTTAGGAAGTATCGTTGGTGGATTCTTTGGTGGAGCCGCAAATACAACATATGGGGAATCGATTGGTTGTGTTGCGATTACAGGAAATGCTTCTGTATATACAATTATTACAGCTGCGATTGGATGTATGTTGTTAAGTTTCTTCACACCATTCGTTGTGATCATTAATTCGATTCCAAAATGTGTTATGGGTGGTGCCTGTGTTGCGTTATATGGATTTATCGCAGTATCTGGTTTACAAATGATTCGTAAAGTTGACTTAGGAAATAATAAAAACTTATTCATCGTTAGTGCAATCTTAGTTGTCGGTATTGGTGGTTTATCATTGAATTTTGGGACAAATCCAGCGACTGGAACACCAATCTTACAAGTCACTTCACTTGCGACTGCATTAATTGCGGGTATTCTTACAAACTTACTTGTGCATGGTGGTAAGATGGGAACAGGTGAAGATGTTGAATATCTCACGGGTTCTGTTGAGAGTATCGCAAACGCAGATTTTGAAGATACAAATGTAAATGAATAATGAAACATATAGAAACTGGCAATAAATGCCAGTTTTTATAATGATTGAAACTTGAGAAAGTGAAATGAGTGTTTTAAGATTATTTATATGAATAAGAATTCATTGCGTGATAAAATCTTTGAACTTGTCGATTATGTTGATTTTACTGGTGATGGGAAAAGAGACTTTGACTGGTATGATGTTTTGATGTTGATAACCATCATTGTCAGTATGATTCCATTACTCTTTAAACAACAGTATTCTATCTTTTATTGGTTTGATATCGTAACGGTTACGATATTTATTATTGATTATATTTTACGATGGATAACCGCAGACTTAAGACAAAAAAGAACGGGCGTTTTTCCGTTCTTAATTCATCCATTTACACCAAATGCGATTATTGATCTTATTGCAATTCTTCCTTCCTTCTCCATCTTCTCGGATGCATGGAGAGTCTTAAGGATGTTTAGGATTCTTAAGACAATTCGAATTGTTCGAACATTAAAAATATTTAGAATCGCAAAAGTAATGCGATATTCAAGTTCATATGAAATTATTGTTGGGGTATTGAAGAATTCATGGAGACCATTAATTGCGGTATTTAATCTAGCCCTTGGATATATTATTGTTTCTGCGTTAATTATCTTTAATGTAGAACCAGATGCGTTTAATAATTTCTTTGATGCGGTATACTGGGCAACGATATCTCTTACAACTGTTGGGTATGGGGATATTTATCCTGTAACGACAATAGGACGATTGGTTGCCATGGTTTCATCCATATTTGGAATTGCAATAGTGGCACTTCCTGCAGGTATTATCACAGCTGGTTATATGGAAGAAGTACGTCGGAAACATGGACGCAAGAGTACAAAAAAAGAAAGTGAAAACAATTAGAACACAATGTGTTCTTTTTTTAAAAAGACAAAATGGCGTTCTATTCCTTTGGTACCATGATTTGAATTGCTTTTGGATATACTTGGAAGATTGCGTTATCACATGTCTCTCCAAGTTCTCCATCTATTGACCAAGCAATATCCTTTGATTCTATTTTTGCGTGTGTAATACTTGCGGAAACAATATATGGACTATCTAGAGAAGAAGCCATAAGTGGTTGGACAACTTGTCCTAAGTCTAAGATATTTTCAGGATGCTTAATTAAAAGGATTTCAAACTTTCCATCATCTAAACAAGCTTCTTTATAACTTGAGATATCAAATCCGCCAATGGATTTTGAACTAAAGATGGCTCCAAATATAAAATCATCTTCAATGGAGAATGAATCCGTTTCAATTTTCATATGTCTTTTATAGTTCATTTGTTGGGGAAACTCGGTGATGGCACTTAAGATATATGCAGTATAACCGAAGATGGATTTAATACTTTGATCAGTTGAATAACTAATGGAGGAGAATGCACCAAAAGCAGCGATATAGTTCAGGTATCTCTCATTTAGTTTTCCAATATCATAAGAAAATGGAGTGCCACTTGTGATGACTTTACATGCATTAGATACATTTGTTGGTATCGCAATACTTCTTGCGAAATCATTTGTAGTACCTGCCGGAATATAACCTAGAATTGGACGAGGATTCATTTTCATCAATTCGTTAACGATATGATTTAAAGAACCATCTCCACCACCACATACTATCATGTCAAACTCTTGTCCTTTTTTCTCTAGAAATTCTTCTGGCAAAAGGTTCTTTTCTGGTTGAATTGGAAAAACAGTTACTTCATTACCATCAATCGTTAAGTCTTCAACAATTTGATAGGTTTGACGTTGTAAGGAGCCATTTCCTGCGAGGCCATTCACCAATAAAGCGATTCGTTTCATAAAAAAAGAATAGCACCTTTTAGGAAAGATAACGAGAAAAGAGTATTTTGTTTAATGGGGAGGGATAAAGAAATCATTACATCGTATTAGTATTTCGTTCTTGAATAAGAAGAGGCTGAATTTTCTTTGGACGTAAAAGAACTATAGATATGCCAATAAATAGGACACCTAAAATGAGTACAGATTTTGGTTCGATATTTCGAGCGGAGTTAATGACTTCAGAAGAAGTTCTACCACTTAGACGACCATTTCCAATCGAAACGAAGATATCATAAATCGCGTGTAGGAAAATAAGATACCAAATGTTTTTTCCTGTTCGATAATAAATGGCAGAAAAGTAAACACCCATCATAGCTGTCGCCATAGCTTGCATGATAGCTGTACCAAACCCAATATCTGGATTGAATCCATTTGGTGACATACTCCCACCATCTACACTAACGTTTAGAGGTGGGGGCTTCTCGGTCAAGAACACCATCGTGTTCAGATTACCCGAGCTTATTGGATCCCCTGTGCCCCAAGGTACCTTGCTGCTCTTTACATAAGCGCTAGTCTTTGCGCTTCTTT
>JAFWFT010000071.1 GCA_017515505.1 Solobacterium sp. | reverse complement strand
TCGTCTCCACTATCAAGAGAAATTTCTCCATCTACACCAATGGATCGTGGTGAACAAAGAATCACATTTTGTCCAATCTTTTGAATCTTTCCATCAAGCGCAAATACACTTCCTGCTAAGAAATCGATGGTACGTTGTGCATAGTCGCGTGATAAGCGATGTAAGTTAACAACTGCAGCTCTTCTTTGTTTAAGATGAGATGCAATTTCTTCTGCTTCTTCAAAAGAACGTGGCTCAAATAATACCATTTTTGTATCGGTAGGTACTGTTTTTACCTTTGCATTTACAGGATTTTCATACTTACTAATTGGTTTTGTTTCATCTTGTGGGTATGTAGAAGTATCTTCATAACCTTCTTCATCTTCTTCATCTATTGGTGCAATAAAGCCCATTAATTTATCTTTTAACCCCATGAGAAATACCTCCATTTAACACGTTGTCATTATAGCATTCACATTTCATATATTCAATTATAGAACTGAAATCCATCTACCGTTTTCGCATCGAGTGCTTGCACTAATTCAACTGCTAGATTTACTGCTGCATCATAATCATCTAATGTACAATAACAATTCGATGAATGAATATAGCGCACCGGAATTCCAATTACAATACAAGGAACGCCTTCTAAATGAATCCTTCCGGCGTTAGTTCCTCCTCCAGAACGGACACTTTCTTGAACTGGAATCTTCTTTTTACGTGCTACATCAAGAGCAAACTTTTGAAAGCGTGGATGTGTAATCATGGAGACATCAAAGTGTCTTAACATGGGGCCTTTATACATCGCTGCTTGAACCATGTGTGCTTCTTGGAATGTATCATCCGCAGGACATCCCTCAAAACAAATCATGACATCAGGCTGTAACTCTTTATAATTACAATAGACTCCACGATCTCCAACTTCTTCTTGTGAAGCAAAAGAGGCTTGAAGGACACAAGGTAACTTCTTATTCTTTAAGCGCTTTAGTGTTTCTATTTCAGCTGCGACACCAATACGACAATCAAAGGCTTTCCCAAAAAAGAGTCTCTTTTCTTCATCATACGTACAAGTTACATTTGGAACAGCAGGAGAGGCAATTCCAATATGGAAATCTTTTTCCGTCATTTCTTGACTGACACTTCCACAATCTAAAACCATATTTTCAATTTGTGGAAGTGCATCTTTTTCTTTCGCACTTGAGAAGTGTGGAGGTTTTGCTGCAATGACTGCTTCAACATCCTTTCCCTTTTTATTACGAATTTTAAAAGAAGAACTCGGTAAGTTCGCAGGCATAATTCTTCCAAGTGTTAAAAAATTCATTGTCCCGTTTGGCTTAATGGCTTGTACGATTAAACCAACTTCATCTAAATGCGCATCTAACATGACGCGTGGTCCCTTCCCTTTTGGATTGACAACACAGGTCACATTTCTCATCTTATCTTCTTTGACATGCTCAAATTCTTTTAATTCTTGTTTAACAAGTTTCGCAACATCATCTTCAAATCCACTTGGCCCAAAAGCATCTGATAATGCCTTAATTCTCTCAATTTCTTTCATTCTGTTTTTCCTTTCTATTTCGATATAGTAAAATCGCAAATACCATCGCAATCATAAAGACTACTAAACTACATATAAATGGATACTTTGGTCCTTCTTTATATAAGAATCCAGATACAAGTGCTCCAAAGACAGATCCAATCGCAATCATGGATTGATAAACGCCTACTAACAATCCCGCATTTTTTTGATCTTGATCAGAAACCATGGATTGTAATAAAGGTTTATAGATGGCATTAAACCCAAAGAATATAACATTTAATATGATAAATGGTACAATCGCATTTATTTGCGTAATTCCCATTAACATTAAACATAAAATTAAAATGACATAGATGATGGAATGATAAATATTCGTTTTCCTTAATAAATATACACATACTGTAGAATTCATAAACAGTGTAATCAAACCTACAATCCCTTTTAGTAACCCATTATAAGATGGTGGAAAACCAAATTGATCACGAATATAGTAATTAAAACTTTGATCATAAGCGGTTGTCCCAAAATTCATAAATAATGCTAGAAGTAAGAAGAGAATAATACCACCTGTAATAATCCCCTTCGCTTTCATAAAGGAAGCTAACGGATTTGATTCTTTTAAAGCTTCTTTAAGAGTTTGATTTTCTATCTTTTCAACTTGATGATCCTTTAACAAGAAGAATGTTAGTAAAGATAAGGAGAATAAAGAAATAATCTGAACCATCATATCTAAACGAATTGAGATATCTCCAATGGTTCCACCAATCATAAATCCAAAAGCCGTTAAAACAGCTGTAACCGTTGCGGCTAAAGCTAAGTGTGTTCCTCTTTCTTCTTCACTACTATGTTCAATATTATAAAGAATGAATCCCACTTCCATTCCTCCTGTAAAGATACCCGCAAATAGTCGAGCAAACGCTAAATGAAAACTATTCTTGGACATCATAAAGAAGAATTGACCAATCGCATATCCAAATAAACAAATCACTACGATACGGGATGGCCCTATCCTTTTTGAAATATTCCCCCAGAAAGGTGAAAACAAAAAGTTCGTTGTCATCATACATGCAAAAGCTACCCCAAACATAAAATCGGGTAGATTCAATGATTGATAGAAGGCAGGTGAAACAGGATGCACAAAATTCGCAATCAGTGCATATAAACCAACAATAATAAGTAATCTTGGAAAATACTTCTTTTGGATTTCTAGTTCATTCATAGTTAACATTATATACCGAATAGAATAAGTACAGAATAAAAAAACTCCTTCTTCTTGAAACATCTTCAATGAAGAAGGAATTCTTCTATTTTTTAGTGAATAAAGATAATCCATGAAATAAAGACAATGAGAAGTAAAGCTAGAAGTGCAACAGGTAAAATCGTTAGTAATCCTGAAACCATGAGGGCAAACATATCCCCTTTTTCAAGTTGCTCTTCAACCGTAGGTTCATATAACTTTTCGCCATTGTATTCTTCATAGACATCTGGCTTTTGAACATTTTCTTGTTGGAGCTTTCTAGCTCGTTCATATTTATCTTGAAATAGCATTCCTATTCCTCATCATGTTTTTCAATGTCTAAGCCATCTAATAATGGATGGTGACATGCGACAAAGTGATTTGGTTCTACTTCTTCCCAAGATGGTACAACTTGTTTACAGATTTCTGTACAATAACGACATCTTGTATGGAACTTACATCCACTTGGTGGATTTACCGGACTTGGAATATCTCCTTCTAAGATTTGAAGTTCCCGACTCGCATTTGGATCAGTTGTAGGAATCGCAGCGATTAGAGCTTGTGTATACGGATGAATTGGCTTCTTAAAGAGTTTCTCAGACTCTGATAATTCAACCATATTCCCTAAATACATAACTCCAATACGATCAGAAATATACTTAACGACTGATAAATCATGCGTAATGAATAAATATGTTAAATCTTGTTTCTCTCTTAAATCTTGTAGAAGATTAATGATTTGTGATTGAATTGATACGTCTAAGGCAGATACTGCTTCATCACATACCACAAACTTCGGTTTAACAGCTAACGCACGCGCAATCGAAATACGTTGTCTTTGACCACCTGAGAATTGGTGAGGAAAACGATGGAGGAAGTATGGTGCTAGACCGCAATCATCCATAACTTCTAAGATATAATCCTGCATACGTGGTGAATTCTTAGAGAAGATATTGTGTGCTAATAAACCTTCGCCAATAATTTGACCAATCGTTAACCGTGGATTTAAAGAAGAATATGGATCTTGGAAGATAATTTGTAGATCACGACGTAATAAGCGAATTTCGTTATATTCTAATCGTGCTAAATCAATGCCATTATCATAATGTTCATCATACTCTTTAAAGCCTTCTACACCTTTATTCTCATTCCGTAATTCTTCAATCTTCTTATGAGATTCTTTTAATTGAACACTTAAATCTTCAATTTGTTTTTGATACTCTTTAACCTTTTGTTCAAGAGAACTTGTATTACGGCCTTTGAACTCTGCATCTTCTCTTTTCGCTTCTGCTTCCATTAACTTTTCTGTTAATTCACGACGAGATAAGGCAATATCATAGTGTTTAATATAGGTATCTTTTATCTTGGATAAATCTTCAACCGCAACTAATCCACCTAGGATATTAGTTAAGTTTAAGTATGCATCATTGGCTTGTTTAATGGCTTGATCAAGTTCCGCATGTTTTGCGTATTGTTCGGTTTCACTTAAGGAATCATATTCCTTCTGTAACGCGTCACGCTTCTCATTTAATTTCTTAATCTTTTCTCTTTCCTTTTCTGCATTTCGAATCGTTTCAAATACATACTTTGGAGCGATATCATCTAAGGTACGACCATAATACATCGTACGACCATCCGTTTGTTTATAAAGCTGAAGCAATGTACGACCTAATGTTGATTTTCCACAACCCGATTCTCCAACCAGTCCAAACACTTCACCTTCATAAATATCTAAGGTGATTCCATCATTAGCTTTAACATATTGTCCCTTCTTCTTGAGAGGGAAGTATTGCTTAAGATTTGTAATCCGCAATAATACTTTTTTATTTTGTGACATGACGTTCCCCCTTCTTTGGATAGAAGCAACGAATCTCTTGTGTTTCATTCACTTTCACAAGCTCTGGTTCTTCATTCAAACATTTCTCGGTTGCGTATTTACAACGAGGTGCGAACTTACATCCTTTTGGTAAATCAAGTGGATGTGGAACACTTCCTGGAATGGATTCTAAGCGAACATTCGCTGGTGAATCTAGACGAGGAATGGAGTTAAATAAACCTTCTGTATATGGATGCATATACTCTGGATTTGAGAAGATGGTGCGGGCCGGAGACATTTCAACGACCTGTCCACAATACATAACCGCAACATCATCTGCCATTTGATTAATAACACCCAAGTCATGGGTAATGAATAAAATAGAAGTTCCTAATTCATTCTTTAATTCATTCATTAAGTGTAAAATTTGTGCTTGGATTGTAACATCTAATGCGGTCGTTGGTTCATCCGCAATTAATAGTTTTGGTTTACAAGCTAAAGCCATCGCAATCATCACACGTTGTCTCATCCCACCGGATAGTTGGTGAGGATATTGTTTTGCGACCACTTCTGGATTTGGAATCTTAACATCACCCAAGATTTCAATAACCTTTTTATTTGCTTCTTCTTTACTCATTCCTTGGTGAATGATAAAGGTTTCTGCGACTTGTTTTTCAATCGTGAAAATTGGATTTAAAGAAGTCATTGGTTCTTGGAAGATGACAGAGATTTCATTTCCTCTAATCTTATACATATCATTTAGAGGCATATTGATTAAATCTTGTCCATCAAATGTGATTTCTCCACTTTCAATATACCCATTGGAATCTAATAGTTTTAAAATCGACATTGCGGATACACTCTTACCAGAACCAGATTCCCCTACAAGTCCTAATGTCTTTCCTGCTTCAACAGAATACGAGACATCATTTACTGCTTTTACAATCCCTCTTTTAGTTGTAAAGAAGGTATGAAGATGTTTAACGTCTAATAGTGCCATATTCATTTCCTCCTTCACTTATCGTCCAATTGACTTTGGATCCACTGCATCACGTATCGCATCACCCATTAAGTTGATACAAATCGTACAGATTCCAAAGATGGATGCTGGGAATACCCAACGCCACCAGTATTGTTGAATAACAATTGAGTTATTGGCTCCTGATAACATATTTCCCCAAGTTGGTGTAGGAGGAGTAATTCCAAATCCTAAATAACTTAGAGTAGATTCCGTTAACATACAGGTTGCAAAACCTAAAGTTGCTTGAACTAATAAGATTGATAATACATTTGGTAGGATGTGTTTAAAGATAATGGTTCCTTCCTTAACACCCATCGCTTGTGCAGCTAGAACGAATTCCTTTTCGCGCTCTGCTAAGATTTGAGCACGAATCAAACGACAAATGCCTGTCCAGCTCAGTAGTCCTAAGACAACCATGATAAGATACATACGCATTTGAACATCAATACGTGTCCCAATAATCGCAGATAGTAATAATGCGAATGGAAGGAATGGTAATCCACCAATAATTTCCGCAACACGCATAATCAATAAGTCTGTTGTGCCACCGAAATACCCAGCTAAAGCACCTAAAACAACCCCGACAATAATTGCGATGATTTCTGCAATCGCTCCAACCGTCATCGTCGTCTTACCACCATGAATAATTCTTGTTAAAATATCACGCCCAAGATCATCCGTTCCTAAAGGATGTCCCGATAATCCCCACGTATGAACGCCTCCATCTTTTGTAACTGCGTAATTTTGATAGAAACCCGCAAATACAGTTTCAATATCACCAGAGTTTACATTCGCTGTTACAGCAGATTGTCCATGTTCATTATCACCCCAAGAGATGACATCTCCATTTTCCATAAGAGCTGTATAGTGATAACGTCCACCATAAATCTCAATTGGTTTACTTTCCGTTTCTGGAACTTGATCTTCCTTGTGGGTAATATTACCCCAAACGGTAATCTTTCCATTTTCTGTAACCGCAGCCATCGTATCACCAGATGCCGCAATATCCACAACCCCACTCTTTAAGTTTTCAGGGATACGTGTGAAGGCATTATTCTTTTGAAGACCACCATAGACAACGGAGCCATCATCCAATAATAAGATATAGTTATAGGTCGCAATCGCAATCTTTTGAATACGCCCTTGATATTCTTTCTTAACATCAATATCTGCCATATTTCCGTTTCCCCAGAAATATGCTTCACCTGTATTTGTTAGAGCACCACTAATTTGATACCCTGCCTCAATTTGTGTTACTTTCTTTTGGGCACTTGGTCTTGAACTCTTTAATTCACCAGGAATACGATCTTGACCTAAACGTGTATTTCCCCAAACATAAAGATTATTCTTATCATCGAGTGCTACGATATGGTCATATCCTGCTGCAACATCAATAATATTTGCTTTCTTGACTTTATCTGGAATATTGCCAACATCAATCTTGTCTGTAATCTTTGTATAACCCCAAATATAAACATCACCATCTGTATTACATCCAACACCGAATGTAGGACCAGGTGCAATTGCTTGTACTTTACCCTTCATTTCATTTGGGACTCTTAACATTCCATTTGTTGGAGGAACATGCGTTTGTGTCGCATCCGAAGAACCTAAGTTGATAGGGACAAAGTTTGGTGCAATCAACACAAATAAGAAGATTGCTAAAAACCCAATTAGCCCAACCATTCCTAAACGATTATGTAAGAAGTTCTCTAACATCATTCTTCCAGGAGATTGAATCTGTTCTTCAACTAAAATATCAATTTCTTTATTTCTGTTTCCAAATAAGTGCGTCAATAAGGAAGGTTTTTTCTTTTTTTCACTCATTTCATTATCCTCCCTACTTATCTACGTGGACACGTGGATCCACAAGTCCATAACTTAAATCCATGATTAAGGCACCCACTAAGGATACAACTGTATAGAACATTTGCATCGCTAAAGCGAGTTCATAGTCATGGTTGTTTAAGCCTTTAATATATAATGATCCCATACCATTGATATTGAATGTATTTTCGATAACAACAGAACCAGAGAAGATACCTAAGAACCATGAAATAATTAAAGTTACAACTGGTAATAAAGCATTTCTCCATGCATGAGAATAAATAACCGTCTTTTCTTTTACACCTTTTGCACGTGCTGTTTTAATATGATCCATACTTAAGGCATCAATCATAGCCGCTCTAACATAACGTGTCATACCACCCAATGAACCAAATGTCATAACGATAAGTGGTAAGGCAAAGTAGTATAAGCGATCTAACATTGCCCTAATGCCTGTGTAATTTGCTCCAGGTGTTCCCATTCCACTAACAGGGAACCATCTTAAGATAACCGCAAATAAGAAGATAAAGATTAACGCAATAATATATACAGGGATACTGTAACCAACAATTGTAAAGACTTGCGTAAAGTTATCAAACTTACTTCCTTTATGAACGGCACAATAAATACCTAAAGGAATCGTAATTCCTAACGCCATAATGGTCGCGAAGATATTAATGAAGATTGTTGTTTTCATGGGTTCAACCACAACATCAATAACATCTTTTTTAAAGAATTCTGAAAAGCCAAAATTCCCCTCTAATAAACCATTGAATTTACCATTCAAATCAGGTATCAATCCCATCCATCTTGCGTAACGAACAATAATAGGATCATCCAAACCCATTTGTTTACGTAAATCCGCATACATTTGTTGGTAAACTTCTGGTTTTAAAGATGATTTTAAAGCCTCTAGTTGGTTACGCGCTGGATCACTTGGGATTAAGTTATACAAGAAGTACATCAATAAAGAAACAATAAAAAATACCACAATCAAATAGAGTATTCTTTTGAAAATATACTTTCTCATATGTTTTCCCTCCTTCCCCTGTATTGTTTAATAAGCAATCATTCGAAGTGATTCGGATGATTGCTTAGAAAACAATAAAATGGATAAACAACTAGCAGAGTGCATGCACACTCTGCTAGTATGTTACACCACTTGTTTAATTAGACTTCTTATTCAACAGATGCGTAAACAACTGCTTTTTGGAAATCAAATAATGAGTTACATTCGAGGTCATTGATCTTATCGTTCATGGCATCGTAGTAAATATTTGAATATAGAGGAACTTCTGGGAGGTAATCATTCCATTCATCAATGAAATCTACCCATACTTTTCTATATGCTTCATCATCACCGGCTTCAACACCATAAACCATATCCATAGATAATTTGTCTAATAATTCATCATCTGTGAAGTTAGTATTATAACCTTGTTCATAGTATTCTGGGTTACTTGTAGCAGTAACGAAACTATAAGATTGGTCGTATGCAGCTGTGAAGTTTGTTGCTAAGTTGTACATACCATATGTCTTAACACCATATTGTTCACCTTGTGAAGCATCACGGTACATATAGTTGAGTAAGTCATCGAATGTCATAACGTTTTGGTTGATTTGAACACCAGCTTGTTTTGTTTGGTCGCCATTAGCGAGCATAACTGCTAATAATTCAGATACAGAGTTACCTTCAGAAGAAGACCATTCAATGATTAATGGCATTAAGATTCTGCCATCAGCTAATGTAACGTTATGTTTATAGTCACCAGCTTCTTCAGCTGTAACTTCTTTATAACGAATACCAGATTCATATGCTTCACCCTTTTCGTTGAGTGTCCATCCACCCTCTTCAAGAGTAGCAATAGCACTATCAACGCTGTAAGCATAAGAGTTTAGTTTTTCACCCAATTCTTCTTTAGATTCTTGGTACATCCACATAGCTAATCCATAAGGACCATCTACAACAGAACCATATCCTTGGCAGAATTGGTTAGCAAATTCATTTCTATCGAGTAAGTATGCAATTGCATGACGTACTTCTTTGAATTGAGTTGGACCAAAGTCACATTGGAACATAAGTTTACCATAACCATTACGTTCATAGTTAACAGTCTTGAATCCACCATTTTCTTCCATATCTAATGCAACGTTAACTTGCGCACCATCTGTTAAAGCAGATAAGAAATCAATAGAACCAGTCTTTAATTCATCCATCATTGTTTCTTGGTTTGCTTTCTTAATGATGATTGTTTCAACAGAAGGTTTTACACCTTCGAAGTTACCTGCATAGTTAGGATTAATCTTAACAGTAGCTGTTAAAGCTGCTTGGTCAAAATCAACTAATTGGTATGGACCAGCAGAGATACGATCTTTATAGATGAAACGAGAAGCATCTACTTCTTCTTTTGTTAATTCGCCACCATCTAAGTAAGCACCGTTACCATCATCTTTTACTGTTAAAGAAGAACTAGAATATTGCTTTAAAGCAATTGGTCTTAGTGAAGCATATGTTTCTTCAAAATAGTAAGGAACATAGTCTGCAGAAATTGTGATGGAATATGTCATATCATCAAGAAGACGAACACCACTTAATTCTTTTGTTTCACCAGCTTGGTAAGCAGCAGCACCTACAACTGTATCAGTCGCAACTTTACCACCATCTTCTTTAACAACAGGTGAGTATTGAACTAATGCATAAGCTACATAGTCAGCAGCTGTAATAGGATCACCATTGTTATACTTTAGACCTTCTTTAATCTTAACAGTAAATGTCTTTGTACCATCTGCGTTTTCTTCAGATTCAATACTTTCTACGACTGATTCGTTTTCTACGAATTGACCACCTTGGTTTGATACGATTACATCGTAGTCATCAATAAGGTCACGTAATGTCTTATCAGACGCATTGTTTGTCCACCAAGCATTTCCTAAGTCACCAGATAATTCTGTTGTAGAACCATAGATGATTTGGTTTTTCACTTCACCAGATTGTGCTTCAGCTGTCGCTTCTGGTGCATCAGAGCTTGTTGGGGTTTGTGCAGTGTTGTTTCCACAAGCAACTAATAATAAAGCTGCTAATGAAACAGAAACTAGCTTTTTAAAATTGTTCATTTTACATTTCCCCCTTTCGGAAATTTTCTTGCATGTCTATTTGTTTATTCTCATACGCTGACCATAAGAAAAAACAAAAATGTGCTCTTTAATGATATAATTATATATATTAAGTGTCAAATCATGTGTTTTAAAAGCGTATTATATCGCTATAATACGCTTTTTCATGAATGTGCTCGCCAATAGAAGAACAGAAACGTTAATACCATTACCGCAAACATAATTAACATATACGGTAGAATCACTTGGATAATCGCAATCGTCATTGCGAAGACATCTTTCCATGTAAATTGCTCATCTACCTCTTTTTGTTTGCGAGAAAATTCTGCTTCTTCTTGAAGTTTCTCCTTTAAATGTTCAGAAGATAATGTATAGTTACGAATCTTCTCAACATCTTCATCGACTTTGTCTTGTTTAATAAAGAACATTATTCTGATAATACTCCAATACAATGACATTTAACCATATGTCCTGGTTCTACTTCAATTGGTTTTGGAGATTCCTTTTTACACTTTTCGTTTGCTAAAGGACAACGTGTATGGAAACGACATCCTGTAGGTGGATTACTTGGAGAAGGTAAATCACCTTGTAAGATAATCCGTTTAGAATTTTGTCGTTTTCTAGGATCAAAGGATGGTGCAGCAGAAAGTAAAGCTTCTGTATAAGGGTGTAAATAATGATTGAAGATTTGCTCTTTCGTTCCCATCTCAACAATTTCCCCTAGATACATAACCGCAACCGAATCAGAAATAAACTTCACGACTGATAAATCATGTGAAATAAAGAGATATGTTAATCCCATGGATTCTTGTAAATCTTTTAATAAGTTAATAATTTGTGATTGGATCGATACGTCTAAAGCAGAGACTGCTTCATCACAAACAATAAACTCTGGATTTAAAGCTAATGCTCTCGCAATACAAATACGTTGTCTTTGTCCACCTGAGAATTGATGTGGATAACGTCCAGCTTGTTCTGGGAATAGTCCACATTTATCCATCAGCTCAAATACCTTCTGCATCATCTCTTCACGATTGGATACAATACCATGTTCTAGCATTGCTTCACCAATAATGTCATAGATTGGTAAACGAGGGTTTAAAGAAGAATATGGATCTTGGAAGACAATTTGCATCTTCGTACGATATTTCTTAAGTTCTGCATTACTTAGTTTAAAGATATCTACACCTTCGTATAGCATCTCTCCTTCTGTTGGGTTAATCAACTTAAGCATTGTTCTACCAGTTGTTGATTTACCACATCCAGACTCACCAACAAGTCCCATAACTTCACCTTTATTAATCGTAAAGGAAATATCATCAACTGCTTTAACATATCCAACTGTACTTTGGAAAACGCCACCTTTAATTGGGAAGTATTGTTTTAAATGACGTACATCAATGAATTTATTAGTTTCCGTCATGTTTCTCACCTCCTGGATAATAGCAACGCACAAAGTGGTTTGGTTCTACTTCAACAAGTTCGGATATTCCTTCACGACATTTATCACTCGCATAAGGACATCTTGGATTAAAAGCACAACCTGTAGGTAAATCCGATAAATCAGGAACATTACCAGGAATGACATTTAAACGATCACTAGTTGTACTCATATCTGGTCTAGAACTAATTAAACCGATTGTGTATGGATGTAAAGGTTTCTCAAAAATCGTATTTACATCCGCAAGTTCAACAACCTTACCTGCATACATGACCATAACACGGTCTGCCATTTCCGCAATTACACTTAAGTCATGTGTGATAAATAAGATTGAAGTATCAATTTCTTTCTTTAGATCATTCATCAAATCTAATACTTGTGCTTGAATCGTAACATCCAAAGCAGTTGTTGGTTCATCTGCCACAAGTAGTTTTGGTGAACATGCAAGTGCCATCGCAATCATAACACGTTGTCTCATACCACCAGATAAAGCAAACGGATATTCATTTACGATTCTTTCTGGATTAGGAATACGTACTAAATCTAATGCATGAATCGCTTCTTTTTTAGCTTCTTCCTTTGACATATTACGGTGTACACGTAATACTTCTTCAATTTGTTTACCAATCTTAAAGACTGGATTTAAAGATGTCATAGGTTCTTGGAAGATATACGATATCTTATTACCACGAATCTTACGTAGTTCCGCATCCGATATCTTTAACATATCTTGTCCATCAAATAGGATTTCTCCTCCTTCATATTTACCTGGAGGACATTCTACCAATCTAGCAAGAGACATACATGTGATTGATTTACCACATCCAGATTCTCCAACAATTCCTAATGTTTCCCCTTCATAAACATCAAAGGAAACATCATCAACTGCTTTTACTAAACCTCCTGCACTATGGAAGTATGTTTTTAGATTCTTTACTTCTAGGAGAGGTTTCTTTTCCATCATTTCACTCATGATTACACCCTCCTATTTCTGCATCTTAGGATCAATCGCATCTCTTAAACCATCTCCTAAGATATTAAAACAAAGAATGGATAAGAAAATCATTAATCCAGGTGGAACCCAATACCACCATTTGTGTTGTAAGATATATAAGTTTCTAGCTTCTTGAATTAAGTTACCCCAAGTAGGAGTTGGAGGGTTAACACCTAAACCTAAGAAACTTAAAGATGTCTCTGTTAAGATTACACTCGCCATAGAAAGTGTAATATAAACAATGATATATGCGAGTACATTAGGGAATAAGTGTTTGAAGATTTGTCTCTTATTCGAAATGCCTAATGCACGACACGCTTCCATATAATCCATTTCTCTTAATGATAAAATTTGACCTCTAACAATACGCGCAATACTTGGCCAAGATAAAACTGATAAGATAATAATCAATGTACGAATCGAATTTCCAAATACAGCTTGTAAAGTAATACAAATCATTAAGAATGGGAAACACATAAAGATTTCTGATATACGCATAATTGCGGTATCCACTTTTCCACCAAAGAAGCCTGCTAAAGAACCTAAAATAACTCCAATAATACATTCTAAAGCCGTAACAGCTACCGCAACACCTAACGAAACTCTTCCCCCATAGAATAAACGGGTAAATAAATCTCTACCGATATTATCTGTACCTAACCAGTGAACAGCACTTGGTGCTTGATCACGATCTGCCATTGTAACTTCTGATAAAGTATACTTTGAAAATATTGGCACAAAGATACAACATAAAATAATAATAAATAAGACTACTAAACTTACCATTGCAAGTTTATTCTTTCTTAAACGATCCCAAACACCACCCCAATAAGAATACTTCTTAGAGGACTCTAGAGTCATTCCATTTCCACTCATCGTTGTCATGGTTCAGCCCTCCTTAGTGATATTTAATTCTTGGATCGACAGCAGCATATAAAATATCCGCTACTAATGTTCCAAATAAAGTCGCTAACGT
Organism: Solobacterium sp.; assembly: GCA_017515505.1. Taxonomy (GTDB): domain Bacteria; phylum Bacillota_I; class Bacilli_A; order Erysipelotrichales; family Erysipelotrichaceae; genus Bulleidia. Next base: position 4,820 of record JAFWFT010000071.1, on the reverse strand, counting down.
TAACATTGCATTAATACCTAATAGCAATGGATAATTACGTGTACTAACTGCTTCAACAGATAATTTACCAACACCTGGTAAAGAGAAAATTGTTTCGGTCATAACCGCACCAGAAATCAAACCTGGTAAGCGGAAACCAATTAATGTAACAATTGGAATCATCGCATTTCTAAATGCGTGACGATAGATAACTATCTTTTCGGATAAACCTTTTGCTCTAGCTGTACGAATATAATCGGAACGAATTACTTCTAACATACTCGAACGTGTATAACGCATAAAACTTGCGATTTCTGCAAAGCCTAATACAATCGCAGGTAACACTAAGTGATACGCTTGATCGCCTAACTTCGTCCAGAAATCTGCTTTCGCATTCAAAGGATTCATTAACCCAAAAATTGGGAATAGTTTCATATCAACCGCAAGTACCTTTAACAGTAATAAACCAAAAAAGAATGTTGGTAAAGCTAACCCTACTAACGATAAAACGGTTAGTCCATTATCAACTAATGAATACTGTTTTGTCGCACTAATAATGCCACAAGGAATTCCTATTAACATCGCAATAATTAACGCAACTAATGATAACGCAAATGTACAACCGATATTGTCACCAATAACGTCAATGACTGGACGATAATGCTTAAAAGAATAACCAAAGTTACCTTTCATTGCTTCAGAAAGCCAATTAAAGAACTTAACATAGAATGGTAAACTTGGATCGAGCTTTTCTTGTAAAGCCGCTTTTAATTCCGGAGTCATTGTCGGATCCATAATATTCGAAGTAATACTACCTGGTGCTTTATCGATGATAAAGAATAGAATAAATAGAATCCCGAGGAATACCGGAATGATTTGAAGGAGTCTTCTAATGATATAATTCTTCATATTTTTCTTCCTTTCTTTTTTCCTCTACGCTATTCGTCATAATAACGATAATGAATCGGCAGCACAAAGTCTGTGCTGCCGAATCACTTCTCTTTGTTTCTTATAGACCAATTAATCTAAAGTTACATTTTGTAATAATTGTGTGAAGTCAGTGTAAACACCGATATCATCTAAACCATGAACTCTATCACTAACTGCCCAAATTTCAGAACGGTAAGCAACGATTGCTGTTGGAACGAGTTCATTTTGTAATACTGCCCATTCTTTATAGATTTCAGCACGTTTGTCTTGATCGAATTCTGTTAGACCAGCTTTCATGAGTTCTTGTGATTTTTCATCACGGAAACCAGAAGCGTTGTATCCACCTGCACTATAAGCATCTGCATCGAATAATCCACCAGTTGGATCTGGGTCGATTGAGAGTGAGAAGCCCATTGTGTAGATATCAAAGTCTTTTTCACCTGGAGCTGCATCCATTGTTGTAGCAGCGACAGTGTTGAAGTCCATTTGTTGGATATTTAACTTAACACCAATCTTGCCCCAAGAGTCATAAGCCATACCAGAGAGTGTTCCTGGCCATGTAGCTTCATGATAAACTAACCAGTTTAATTCGAGTGGAACACCATTCTTATCACGGATTCCATCACCATCTGTATCAGTCCAACCAGCATCTTCTAACATTTGAGCTGCTTTCTCTAAGTCATAGTCATAACGATTTAATGCGTCATCACCAGGATAAGCCCAAGAAGTCTTAGAGATAGGAGCCATACCAAGAGATACTAATTGATCAGAACCATATTCAGCTGTTAAGAAGCTTGGACGATCTAATGCATATAGTAATGCTTGACGTACTTCTTTTTGTTCAAGAGTTGGTCTTGTTGTATTGAAGCACATAAATGTATAACCATTTGCTAAGTAACTTACTAAGTGCGCACCAGGCATAGCTTCAACTTGTTCAACATTTTCAGCTTTTGCTTGTGGTTGACAGAAGTCAATATCACCATTTTGTAATGCAGCAAGTAGTAATGCATCTTCTTCAATATTTGTGAAGAGAACGCCTTCAATCTTTAACTTGTTAGCTGCATCCCAGTAATCATTGTTTGCTACTAAGCTAACATATTGTTTTGGTTCCCAACCTTCTAACACTAATTTACCTGCGCCCATTGGTGCATTGTTCTTAGAAGATAATTCTTCAAAACTACCATGTGCATAGTATTCGTCTTCTAAGATACCATATGTGAAGTTTTGAATATTAGCTGGAGAAGGATCAACCATTGTGAATGCGATTGTCTTATCATCGATAACTTCGATGTTCGCAATTGCAGCACCTACAGCTGAACGAGGACCAGCATAGTCATCTTCCTTAATTGTGTTGTAAGTGAATGCTACGTCATTGGCATCAACTGCTTTACCATTAGAGAACTTAACACCATCTTTTAATGTGAAGGTATAAGTTAAATGGTCATCAGATAATTCCCATGTAGCAAGTTCAGGTACATATTCACCAGAAGCATTGTTTCCAACTAATCCATCAAAAAACCATTTCTGTTACATAAGCATCATAAACATTGTCAGATAGGATTGGGTTGAATACACCTTCAAATCCACTTGTACCGAAACGTAGTACTTGTCCGCCGCCTGTTGTAGCAGCTGGAGTTCCTGTTGAAGCACCTGAATCTCCACCTTCAGTTGTTGTAGTTGTTGTTGCTGTAGAACCACCGCCACATCCAACTAGGAGAACAAGAGCTAGTGATAATGCGCTAATCTTTTTTAGCATATTGATTTCCCCCTTTCGGAAATAAGTATTCGTCTTTTTTATAATAAAAAAGTTCTACGAATGCTTAAATTTTAAATAATGAAAAAGGGTATGTCAATTTAAAATGATTGTTTTTCATGAAAAAAACAATAAATTTTTACCTATAAATGAAAATTGTTTCATTTTATTGTTTTGTTTCTTCCCAAGATAAACGCTTCAAATAGAGTAACCATACATACGCAAACATACCACTCAATACCATACATCCAATAAAAATCATCGTCCCATTAAAGTAATGTTGGATACCAAAGCGTAAGATATAAATAGCTTCTGCGATAACTGTAATAATCGAACAAATCACAATTCCCCATAAATACATTGGAAACTTTGTGACTGTTGATTCATAAATATAATCACGTAAAGGATCCTTTCCTAATAATAGTTCAATATACCGATAGGTTAATAAACCACTCAGTAATAATACAAGAATATACGGAAAAACAATCGTTAATTCATGGGTCGCTCCATCCGCATGGACACAGCCCGCAAATATTGCGCATCCCAATATTAATACGGTTAAGAAGCCTAAGTTTCGATAGGCTCTTTTACGTGGAATAAGAGAAGTATATGTATGTAGTTTCCCTACATACTCATACTTCCCCTCTTCATTCTTTTTAAAGTCATCTAAGATTTCTGATTGTTTTTTACGAGAACTCACTTAATATCTCCTAAATCATAATTCTCTAAGAATGTATCTGCTTTCTTCATCACCTTTTCAATGGTTTCTAATACAAATGGGCTTTCTAAACCTGCTGTTTTTAATAAATCCGTAAAGGTCATACTACCACCTAACTTCGTATAAGCCATATAGTAATCCCAAGCTTTCTTTTGATCTTCTTGAATCATCGCCCAGAATTGTAAAGCAACGGTTTGCGCTAAACAGTAATCAATGTAATAGAAAGGTGCAGAATAAATATGGTGTTTTAATTGCCAATGTTCTCCATCCGCATAGAAAGGTATTTCACCATCTAGTTTTTCCCATGGCATATAATCCGCCATTAATCTCTTCCACGTATCATGTCTTTCTCTAGGTGTCATATCTGGATTACGATAAACTTCATGTTGGAAATGATCCACTAAGGTTCCATAAGGAATAAACTTTAAAGCACCTGCTAAATGACTATATAAGAATTTCTTCGCATCGTCCCCAAAGAAATCTTCTGCCCAAGCTTCCGCAAAGAATTCCATAGACATGGAATGTACTTCTGCCCCTTCCATACTTGGCCAAATATATTCACTTGGGACACGGTTAATATTGGTATAAGCTTCAAAAGCATGTCCTGCTTCATGGGTTACGACTTCTACATCATGTTGAGTACCATTAAAGTTCGCAAAGATAAATGGTACACCATAATCCGGTAATCCAGTACAGTATCCACCACCACGTTTACCTTCTTTCGATAATACATCTAAAAGTTCATTATCTAACATAATGTTAAAGAACTTACTTGTTTCTGGTGATAATTCATCATAGAATTTCTTACCTGCACGTAAGATATCATCTGGGCCTCCCTTTGGTCTAGGGTTACCACTTCTAAACTCTAACTCATTATCCGCAAAACTCATTGGATATTCTTTTCCTAAACGTTTCGCTTGTGCTTCATATATTTTCGAAGTAATTGGCACAATATATTCTCTTACAGCTTTTCTAAATTGATCAACTTCTTCTTCATGGTAACAGTTTCTTCCCATTCGATCATATCCAAGAGGAATATAATTATCATGTCCTAATTTCTTCGCCATACTTGTACGTAGTTTTACAAGTTCATCATATATCGCATCAAGTCTTTCTTGATTCTCTTTATACCAAGTACCATCCGCAATCCAAGCTTCTTTTCTACGTTCATCATCTGGATCGGATTTGAATAAAGACATCTCTGATAATGTATAGGTTTTCCCTTCAAAGTTTACTCGTGCATTCGCAAGTAAATTCTCATACTCTTGTACAAGTTCATTCTCTTTAATGGATTCTGGAATAATTTCTGGAGAGAAAGCACGATTAGCGATATCCCCATTCACAAACATTAAATCCCCATACTCTTCTGTAAACTCTTTACGGAATGGTGTCGCTAATAATGCTTGGGTATAACGTTGTGTATATTCACCTAAGATTGGA
>JAFWFT010000070.1 GCA_017515505.1 Solobacterium sp. | reverse complement strand
TCAAATAGTAAGATAAAAAAATCAATTATATTAAGTGGTTTAATTGGCACAGGAGGACTCTTTGTTGCGAAGTTCTTAGGTCTTTTTTATTCCATTCCTTTATCTCGTATCTTAGGGTCTGATGCCTATATGAATTATTATGGGACTGCCTATCGTATATATAGTTATATTTTGAATGTTTTTACGGCGGGATTTCCATTTGCGATTGCGACTTTAGTGGCTCGATATAGTGTATCAGATGATAATCGTGCACTTGTGATGATTAAAAAGATTTCGTTAATCATTTTATCTATCACAGGTTTAGCAGGAATGCTTCTATTAATTGGATTTTCTGGTTTTCTTTCTGCACTTGTTGCAGAAGGATCTGATATACCAATTATGCGTACTGTTCTTCAAATCCTAGCTGTCGCAATCTTCTTTGTACCAATCTTATCGGGACTTAGAGGATTCTATCAAGGAAGAAAGGAAATGCAAGAATATGCCTTTTCACAAGCTTTTGAACAATTATTTCGCGTTGGTTTCTTATTATCCATATCATATTTAATTGTTTATGTATTCCACCAAGATCGTAAATATGCTCTATATATTGCGGTCTTATCAACTTCTATCTCTGCAATTGCTGGTATCTTACAACTTCTTTATTTTGATCATCAAAAGAGAAATGAGTTTATCTATGAAGAAGATTCAACTGTTAATAAGAAAGCTTTACAGGAAAAGCTCATTAAAGAGTTTTTCCAATTATCTATTCCATACTTATTAGTTGCGATTATGGGATATAGCGATGATATTTTCAACTCCATCTTCTTACCATTAGGTTTAAAGAGCTATGGAGCTTATACAAGTGAAGACATTAATGTTATATTATCCGCATTTAATTATGTAGGAACGAAATTAACAGCGATTCCAATGATTTTAGCACCTGGTTTTACATCTGCCTTGATTCCTCATATTTCGAGTGCTTTAGCAGATCATGATCATGAGAAGGTGAAACAAAATGTAATAGATTGTATCAATATTATTTTATATATCGCTTTACCAGTTTCATTTTGTATTTTCTTATACGCAAGAAGTTTATATGACATTTTATTCTATACAAATGATTTAGATACAAGTGTTCAAGTCATTCAATGGATTGCCTTAGAAGGTTTCTTTGGAACTTTAGCTCCTGTTATTACGAACTTAATGATGGCCTTAGAACTTAGAAAGTCAATCTTAAAACGCTTAGTAATTTGTACAATCATTAAAGGAATTTTGATTCTTCCATTTGTTCGAATTTTAGGCTTTAAAGGAGCGATTCTTAGTTCAATGATTGGGTATTTATATTTAGTTTTAGCAAATATTATAGAGATGAATAAATCTTATCAAATTGATTTTAAACCAATCTTTATGAACTTCTTGAAAATTGGGATTGGGTTAATTGTAATGATGATTGTTTCATTTGGATTAAACATTATTGGTTTATCAGTGATTGATGCGAACCGTTGGATTGGTTTATTGAAACTGATGGCAAATGGAATGATAACCATTCTTATCTATTTTGTAGTAACAGTCGCTCTTAAAGTTCCGCAAGATGCTTTTCATATCGATATAAAGAAGATTTTAAGAAGATAGTAAATATTTATATATAATTTATTTCATGTTACAATAAAACGCACATGAAAAAGGTAATGATAGCAGCTGGAGGGACTGGTGGTCATATTTATCCGGCCCTTGCTTTAGCAGATACGATAGTCGAAAAAGATTCTACTTGTAAGGTGTGTTTTTTTGGTTCTTCAAATCGAATGGAAGCTGAATTAATTCCAAATCGTGGATATCCATTCTATGGGATTCAATTAACAGATTTAAATGGTGGTATTTTTCGTAAAATACGTTCTACTTTTAGTTTAGCTAGAGCGATTCAATATAGTACGCATATTCTTTTAAAAGAAAAACCTGATGTTTGTGTAGGATTTGGGAATTATATTAGTGTTCCTTTGATTTTGGCTGCTAAAAGATTACATATTCCTACGATGATTCATGAACAAAATTCTTATGCAGGAAAAGCAAATAAGATGTTAGCACGTGTAGCGGATGCAATTGTGGGTTGTTATGAAACAAACTTAATTAGTTTTCCAATTGAGAAAACGAAAATATTAGGAAATCCTGAAGCGACGCTTGTTTCTAAGATTAAAAAGAATCGAGAGATTATAAGTGAATATGGATTCGATCCAAATAAGCCTTTTGTGGTCTTTATGATGGGTTCATTAGGCTCTTCAAGTGTATCGGAAATAGTCGATCAAAGTTGTATTCACTTTAACGATTTTCAAGTATTAATCGTTACGGGTAAAGCAAATGAGTATCCTTTTACTGTTCAACAAGAGAATGTATGTTTAGTTCCATATGTTGAAGGTGCTAAGGTTTTACAAGTCGCAGATTTAGCAGTGACGCGGGCGGGAGCTACTACCTTAGCGGAAATTACTGCACTTGGGGTTCCAACAATCTTAATCCCAAGTCCATATGTTCCAAATAATCACCAAGTTCAAAACGCACTCGAATTAGTACGCAAAGAAGCAGCCTTAATGCTTGAAGAAAAAGATTTAACGGTCGAATCTTTATCACATCTTGTTAATGAAACAATGAAGAATGAAGAGTTACGTTCATCTTTATCTACGAATGCATTAAAACTTGGAAAGATTCATGCGGCAGATGAGATGATTACATGGCTAGAGGAAATGACGAAGAAATGATACAAGAAGAACTAGAAAAATTTGCGACTGTAGAAAGAGATGTTTCTTTCACAAAGATGACGACTCTTCGAATTGGTGGTCTAGCAAAATATGTGGTCTACCCTGAAAATCAATATTCACTTTCAGGTATTTTAAATATTGCGAAAGAGAATCATCTTCCTTTTAAAGTCTTTGGGAAAGGAAGTAATATCCTATGTTCAGATGAACCATATGAGGGTATCATTATTCGTTTAGATCGTCATTTTAATCATTTCTATTTTAAAGATAATTTATTAGTTGCAGAAGCAGGTTGTTCGATTATTGCTTTAGCTCATGAAGCATTAAAACGTTCTTTATCGGGATTGGAATTTGCGAGTGGAATTCCAGCGACTGTTGGGGGCGTAACCTTTATGAATGCGGGAGCGTATAAGTGCTCTATGAGTGATGTAATTCATAGAGTCTGTGTCTTTATCGATGGAGAAATTGTTTGGTTGCGCAATGAAGATTGTAAATTTGATTATCGAAAAAGTGTTTTCCAAGATCATTTAGATTGGATTATTTTAGCAGTCGAAATCAAATTAAAACCAGGTAATGAAGAAGAAATTCGTGAACTGATGGAAAATCGTCGTCAAAGACGGTATGATTCTCAACCATTAGATAAACCATCTGCGGGGAGCATCTTCCGTAATCCTGTTAATATTCCTGCTTGGAAACTAATTGAAGGAATTGGCTATCGTGGAAAGAGAATAGGCGATGCAAAAGTTTCGGAAAAACATGTCAATTTTTTGATTAATGATGATAATGCGAAAGCAAGTGATTTCTTACAACTTGTTGAAGAAATTCAAGAAGAAGTCAAGAAACAATATGGTATCGATTTGTATATGGAAGTGGAGAAATTCAATTGGTAGATTCAAATCAACAACCTGATCAAATAAAAAGTGGTAAAGACGCGGTAGATAAACTTCTACATGAAAGAAAGGTCAATCGTATCAATACTGCTTTTCATAATTCTGTTTCAACCTTGTTTTCCTGGGCTGTTGTTTTATCTGTCTTTCTGATTGTGCTTATTTATTTTTTACTTCCGACTAGTAAAGTAAAAGTATTATCAGTCAAAGGAAATAATTATCTTGATAAGAGTTATATTGAAAGATTATCCGGCATAAATTATAATACGCGATATTTTTTGGTATTTCCTCATGCGACTGCAAATCGCATTAAAGAAGATCCACAGATTAAAGATGCGACTATTCGATTACTTCCAGAACATGTTGTACAAATTGATGTTGTTGAAGAACAACCGCTTGGATATCGCTATGAAGAAAAAGGACCAGTTATCTTATTAGGAAGTGGTAACAAAGTTGAATTAACAAGTGAAAAGATGACGATGATATCTAGAATTCCTTTAATAGATGGTTTCTTTGAAGATGAACAAACTTCTAAACTCATTAAAGCACTTTGTGTAATTAAACCTTCGATGTTAGAAGAAATTACGGAAATTCGTCAATATAACTTAGATTATGATGAAGAAACGATGATGATTCAAATGCGTGAGGGGGGCTACTTCTTTACCAATTACTATTTAATAGATTCCATC
>JAFWFT010000005.1 GCA_017515505.1 Solobacterium sp. | reverse complement strand
TCTTTCGCAGTGTCTTTGTTTAATGTATTAACGATAACTTCATAACCCTTTTTTAATAGGTTAATAGACATTGGTTTCCCCATAATGCCTAATCCAATAAAACCAATTTTCATATTGATCCTCCTTACTTTTAAGAAAGGCCAGTTTAAAGATAGTTATTAAACTGGCCAAATCGTTTAATTATTATACTTCAATACTACTTAGTGGAAGAATAGACTTAAGATTACGATTAATACAGAACCAAATAATGGAACGAGGATTGTTGAAATAGTCCATGTCTTCAATGATGTATTGATATCCATTCCAGAGAAGTTTGTTACAACGTGGAAATAAGAGTCATTCAAGAATGAAGGCATCATGGATGTTAAGCAGACTGCTAGAGCAGCTAAGTATGGATTAATTCCAAGAGTAGCCATCATAGGAGCAATAATTGCAGAACCTGTAATCATCGCTACTGTTCCTGAACCTTGTGGGAAACGCATGATTGTACCAATGAGTAATGGAACGAGGATTGCTGGAATACCAGCAGCAACGATACCATCAGCTATAATTTGTGCAGCCCCTGTTGCTTTAACAACAGCACCTAATGCACCACCTGCAGCCGTAATGAATACGATTGGCCCTGCATCTTTACATGCTTGACCCATTAAGTTAACAACTGTCTTGTTATCTAAATCTTTTGCTAAACCAAAGGCACCAATACATAGAGAAATGAATAGCGCAATAATTGGTGTACCTAAGAATTGAATAATTTGACCAACTAATTGACCCTTTAATGGTGTTTGTCCTACTAATGTATTCAATAGAATTAAGAATACTGGAAGTAATAGAACGGTAAAGGAAATACCAGCACCTGGAAGTTTTTCTGTAGATAGAAGTTCTTCAAAGTCTTTGTTTTCTAATTCTTTTCCTTCTTGTAACTTCGCTTCAATCTTATCTAAAACAGTTAATTGTGCATCTGTATATTGAGAACGATCAAGATCAGATGGAACAACAAATTGTCCTTCATACTTCTTTCCATAATAACGGAATAAATAGATAGAGAAAATAAATAATGGAATAGAGAATAATAGACCAACGATAATAAACATACCTAAGTCAATATTCACACCATTTTGTTGGAATGTACCGACAACCGCTAATGGACCTGGTGTTGGAGGAACCATAAAGTGAGTAATATAGAGACCCATACCAAGGATTCCACCGAGCCAAACCATTGACTTCTTCGTTAAACGTGAGAACTCTTTTGCAAGAGAAGATAGAATAACGAAACCACTGTCACAGAATACAGGAATTGAGACAACAAAACCTGTAAGACCTAAAACGATGTCAGCATTCTTCACACCAACAGACTTTAGGATAGTTAATGCCATACGTTTTGCAGCACCACTCTTTTCCATGAAAATACCCATGATGGTACCAAAACCAATGACAATACCAATGGAAGTCATTGTACTTCCAAATCCTGAAGTTACAGTGTTAACAGCAGTGGATAATAAGTTTCCACCTTCATTACCTGTACCTACAAGAAGTGCGTTTCCTGAAAGAATACCAATCAGGATTGCAGAGATGATCATCGCAGGGAATGCATGCATTCTTGTAAAGATGATCATGAGCATCATTAACACGATGCCGATTAGCATAGCTAATACTGGATTCATAAAATGTCCCCTTTCTTAAATCCCTTAAATAACCGGCCCAAGACAATGGATATCGATTGCACTAAAGTATTGAATTGCCTCGTTCTTTGTCATTTCTCCATTCAATACATTCAGAAGCATCTCGAATGCCTCTTCGCCGACTTCTTCAATTGTTTTTTCGCCAGTAATAATTAATCCGGCATTTAGATCCATATCATCTTTCATGTTTTCGAAAGTGTTTGGATTTCCACAAATCTTAATAACTGGCATACTTGGGAATCCTTGTGGTGCCCCACGTCCCGTTGAGAAACACATAAACTGTGCACCAGTCGCAGCCATACCTGTTAGAATTTCAGGTTCACGCCCTGGTGAATCTTTAATCCATAACCCTTTTTGATCTGTGATATGTTCGGTATAGTCTAGAACACCTTGAATTGGTTTTGTACCACTTTTCACAATAGCGCCTAAACTCTTTTCTTCAATACTTGATAATCCACCTTCAATATTACCTGGGGTTGGTTGTCCGCGTCTCATATCACAACCAATACTCTTTGCACGTGCTTCCATTTCATCAACAATTTGATAAATCTTATTACCTACTTCTTCATTGACTGCACGTTTCGCAAGCAAGTGTTCTCCACCTATGAACTCTGTAGTTTCACCAAAGACAACAGTTCCACCAGCATCCACTAGTTTATCTGCGATATATCCAATCACACAATTAGAAGCCATACCACTTGTAGTATCAGAAGCTCCACATTTAATGGCCATGATGATTTCAGATACATCTGCTTCTGTTCTTTGGATACCAGAAATTTGTCGAACTAAGTCTCTTGCAATATCCGTTCCAATACGAATCGCTTTTGATACTCCACCAAGAGCCTGAATGTGAATGATTTCGGTTGGTTTACCAGTTGCCTTTAATTCCTTATACATTCTTTCATGGTCTGTGCCTTCACACCCTAAACTAACAATAAGAATTGCCCCAACATTCGGGCTCTTGCCTAAGCTAATTAATGTTTCGGTTACACGTTCTAAATCTGGTGGAAGTTGGCAACATCCTTGGTGATGCATATACGTACATGTGCCTTGCACTTCACGACAGATTGCATTTGCAACATCATTTGCGCAAGTTACTGCAGGAATAATCGCAACTAAGTTACGCGATCCTACAGATCCATCCGGTCTGCGATAGCCATACCATTTTGTCATGATTACTCTGCTCCTTCCTTTTCCCAGTCACCACGTCCACGAATACTATCTAAGTTATGTACATGAACGTATTCACCTTTTTTGATTTCTTTCGTTGCAACACCAATTTCTTCACCATACTTTGTGATTTGTTCACCAATATGAATTTCTTTTACTGCAACTTTATGTCCATAGGGAACGTTTCCAATAACTGTAAGTGTTTCTTTATTTCCTTTTTTATCTCGAACTTCAACATCCATACCATCTTGAATACCATTTGCGAAGATGGTTGCGACATTATCGAGATCATTTACTTTTAAAGCAATTTTTAATTCTTCCATGTTTCCTCCTATTCTGGTGCAACTGCTAAGACACTGACACCATCTGGAATGACAACGACACTAGCATCTTTCCCTTTTAGTCCATATGCAATTTCAAGTGCTTCATCTGGAGTTGATGCAGGAATCATATTACATTTACGAACTAAATCTGGTTCTAAATATGTTGTGACTAAAATAATCTTATGTTTATGTAAGATACGCGCGTAGATTTGTGGACACCATTGTTCCGGAATGGTTTCCTTTGGCGGAATCTTTGATAAGTATGCATCGATTTCATCTGGTGTTCCCATTTGAATTAATTTTTCGAAGTGTGTACCACCCATTCCATCTGCGCAACTACAGCACATAATGATGACTCCATCTTCTCCTGCACAAGCTTCTGCTGTCGCAACTGCTTTTGGAGATTGATAGAGGTTTTGATCTAATGGATATCCACCATTACTTGTGACTACGATATCCCCTGTAATACTTGGACATTGAGACCATTCACGAATAAATTCAACACCAACTTCATGAGCTTGTTCTAAATCACCAGCCCATGCTGCAATAACTTTCTTTTCTGCATTTAAAGCAACATTCAAAATGAATTGAACATTAACGAGTCTAGCAGCATATACCATATCTTCATGAATGGGATTATGTTCTAAGACACCTGTCTTTGAATACTTTGAAGCAATCGCTTTATAAGAGTGATTTTCATTAACGGTTTCTTGCGAACAGATTCCAGGAAGAATACTCTTGCGTCCTCCAGAGAATCCCGCAAAAAAGTGTGGCTCAATAAATCCTTCACAGATTAATAAATCACATTCTGTCGCAAGTTTATTCACATGGAATTCTGCTCCAGATGGTAATGTTCCCATATTCTTAAACTCATCTGGTTCAAAAGCCATATTAACGACAATCTTCTCATTATCAACAATCGCATCTCCAAACATTCTTCTTTGTTCTTCTTCAGTTGTTGGACGATGTAATCCAGTTGCGATAAGAATGGTAATATCCGCATCTGGATTGCCTTTTCGAATTTCCTCTAATTCTAGAGGTAGTGTAATTTTACTTGGCACAGCACGTGTGTGATCACTTGTAACTAATACAACTTTATTCTTTCCTTTTGCTAACTCTCTTAATGGAGATGTTCCAATAGGATTTTCAAGTGCTTCACGTACAAGTTCTTCCTCACTCTTATCCGCTTTAAATTCATGCATCTTAGCAGTAATCACTGCTTTTAAATTATCTTCTTCAACATGTAAATCTAAAGTGGATGTGTAATAAGGAATGGCAATTGTCTTTTTCATGTGAACCTCCTCCCTATGAACACATTATTGTGTGATGTATACAATCTACAATCATTATAGCATATAGATATGAAAACGCTATCAATTTCTACCATAATTTCACATAATTCATCAAATTTTCACTAAAAAAGCAGGTTTCACCCTGCTTTATCCTTATAAATACTTACAATCACTTATTTTTCTTTTGATCCCATTTAGAACAACATATCCTTCTTCTGGTTCTTCATGCACAATATATCTTCTACCATATTCTGGATTAGAGCTATTTGGATGATTGTGTCCAAATTCATTCTCACATGTGACATCTTGTGTTTTTGGAACAACATGGCCATCCGAAGAGATTGTTTTCTTTTTGTTTTTCGAGGCTGTTATAATTCCAATGATTATAACCAAGAACCATATTACATATATGAATAGGAATGGTGTGAACATTATTTACTTGTTCCTTCTTTAACTGCCTCTATTAAACCTGTAATTCCTGCAAGTTCGCTTGGGATAATAATCTTAGTTGCTTGGCCATTTGCAGCTTCAGCAAATGCTTCAATACTCTTAAGTTTTAGAACTGATTCATCAGCGCCAGCTTCTTTAATCATACGTAAGCCATCTGCAGTTGCTTGTTGAACTTGACGAATTGCTTCTGCACGACCTTCTGCTTCACGAATCTCTTTTTCTTTTTCAGCTTCAGCAGCTAAGATTGTAGCTTGTTTTGCAGCTTCTGCATTTAAGACAGCGGATTCTTTTTTACCTTCAGCTTCTAGAATCATAGATTGTTTTTCGCCTTCTGCAGTTAAGATAGCAGCTCTTTTTTCACGTTCTGCCTTCATTTGTTTTTCCATTGCTTCACGGATTGAAACTGGTGGTTGAATATTCTTTAACTCGACACGAGTTACTTTAATTCCCCATGGATCTGTAGCAGTATCAATAACCGATAGCATTTGGGAGTTGATGGATTCTCTTGAAGTTAATGTGGTATCAAGTGTCATATCACCAATAATATTACGTAAGGTTGTAGCAGTTAAGTTTTCCATCGCCATGATTGGATTTTCTACGCCATACGCATATAAACGAGAATCAACAATACGGAAATATACAACGGAGTCAATCTGCATGGTTACATTATCCTTTGTAATAACTGGTTGTGGTGCAAAGTCAGCAACTTGTTCCTTCATTAAGACTTTTCTAGAAACTCGATCAATGAAAGGAACCTTAAAGTGTAAGCCTGCACGCCATGATGTTTGATAACGACCTAATCTCTCAATGACATATTCATTTTCTTGTGGCACAATACGTGCACAAAGATAGAATAGTACAACGAGTAATACAATTGCGATAAGAATTCTAACTAATACCATTTTTCTTTTCCTCCTTATAAAAACAGATACAGGTATTGTACTGTATCT
>JAFWFT010000069.1 GCA_017515505.1 Solobacterium sp. | reverse complement strand
CAGCACAAATAGATAAAATGGAACAAATTGAGAAAGCCAACACGGTTATTAATAATAATGGTACAATAGTAGAACTGAATGAATTATTAGATAAAATGATAAAGGTTGAAAAATGGAATTAAAAGCGAAAGATATCTATAAAATTGAATGTGCAGATTTCTTAAGCAAAGATATGCTTGCGTCTCTTTTTAGTTTGTATCAACCAATCATAGGAATACACGCTATTAATCTATATATGACCCTTTATATTGAAGGGGTGAACCAAAGAACACAAGAATCACATTCTCGTTTGCTCACAACCCTTAATATGACCATAGATGATTTTATGCGTTCGAGAACTCGTTTAGAAGAGTTTATGTTAGTAAGAGTCTATCAAGAAGAACAAGAAAATCGAACAAATTATATCTATATCTTACATGCACCTTTACCTGCAGAGAGTTTCTTTTCTTCTAAAGCATTGATGAATCGCTATATAGAATCGGTTGGTCAAAGGCATGCGGAACTAACGATTCAAAAACTATCACCCGTTCATTTATCGACAGGTGGATATAAAGATATTACAAAGAAAGTATCGTATAAATCTTATGGACAAGAAGTGGATCATACGGTGGTGTATCATAAGGTATTGCCGCGGTATCAATTTGATTTAGAAGGAACAGAGATTAACTTTGATTATGAACGTTTCTTTGCGACCACCAGTCCACTTGTTTATCCAACCGAATTACGAACACAAGAAAACTTGATGTTGATTGGAAAATTGGCGACGGTTTATGGTTTATCAGTGGATCGCATGCGTGTCTTAGTGAGTCATTCAATCAACATTGATAAGATGACTTTTGACGATGAAAAACTTAAGGTTTTAGCACAAAAGTCAAAGCCAGATGTAACTGAAGCAAAGGATATCTATTCCTTACCTCCTGTTTCCTTCTTACAAGCGAAGCAAAACGGGGCAGAAGTATCCATTGCGGATCGTAAGGTTTTAGAAGATTTATCCTTAAAGATGCATTTTTCTCCAGAAGTTATCAATGTCATGATTGAATATATTCTAAAACGTAGCCAGAATCGTCTTGTTAAACAATTTGTAGATATGGTGGCAGGTGAATGGGCAAGAGATGGTGTTAAGACAAGAGAAGATGCCATCAAAGAAACAAATAAAAAGAATCCAAAATGGAATAAAACAATGGAAAAAGCACTTCCAGAATATTTAAAAGAAGAAAAAAAGGAAGAAGTAAAAGTAAGTAAAGAAGAACTCAAAGAAGTTCAAAATCTACTGAAGAAGGTAGGAGATAAGAAATGAGTGAAGGATTGTTTCAATTTGAAGAAGTTAAACAAGACAATCAAGAAAAACAGCGTGTGATTCAAGAACTAATCAAAGAGAATCACATTCTTTCACTTGTTCAAAAGGGGATTATTCCAAAGGAAGAAATACAACTTCATCCCTTTAAGTTAGAAAAATGGCTTCACCAAAAGAAACTATGTGATGGATGTAAAGGACTATCTACTTGTCAACAAAGACAAAAGGGATATGTTGAAGAAGTTGTGTATGATGGAGTCTTAGAGATCGAGTGTCGACCATGTGAATACCTTTCCAAAAAGATAAAAGAAGAAGAATATCTTCATCATTATGTTTATAATGATTTACCAGTTGGTTTATCAACCATAAGTTTTGAAACCATCCAACTGGAAGAGGAAGAAGCTGCTTATGTCAACGCAGTCAAAGAAGCGCTTCATGCGTGTGAGGAAGAATTTGGCCGTTATTTCTATGGGACAATGGGAACAGGAAAAACATATTTGTCTATCTGTATGCTCAATCAATTTGCTAAACAGGCTAGAAAAGTCGCATTTGTTCATTGTCCGAAGTTTCAAGAACGATTAAATGGCACACCAAAGTGGGAAAGCCAATCGTTTATTGAACCGCTTTTAATGGCAGATGTTGTTGTATTTGATGACATTGGAGCAGAAGAAGTAACCGATCGTTATCGTTCTATTTTGTTAGCGATACTTGATGATCGTAATCAAAATCATAAGATGACGATTTTCACATCCAATGAAGATCATCAATCTCTTCAATCCCATTTTGAATTAGGTTCACGCAATACAGACTTAACTAATGCGATGCGTATTATTGAACGTATACAGGCTTTATCGAAACCTGTAAAGATGATTTGTAAGGATAAGAGGATTCTTTATTCTACTAATAATCAATGATAGAATAAGAGCGAGGAGGCCTTTATTATGGTACGAAAGATTGGAGTTTTAACATCTGGTGGTGATGCACCTGGAATGAATGCGGCGATTCGTGCTGTCACAAGAATTGCGCTTCGAAATGGAATTGATGTCGTGGGTATTCGTAATGGATATAAAGGTCTACTAGAAGATGATATGACAGAGTTTAATCGTACTGATGTATCCGATATTCTAGATCGTGGTGGTACAAAACTAGGGTCTGCACGTTTACCGGAGTTTAAAGAAGAAGAAATACAAGATCAATGTATTGAAAATCTCAATAAACACGGAATTGAAGCACTTGTCGTTATTGGTGGAGATGGATCTTATCGAGGTGCTTTAGCATTAACAAAAAAAGGAATTAATTGTATTGGTTTACCTGGAACAATTGATAATGATATTCCAGGTACTGATTTTACTATTGGGTTTGATACAGCACTTCATACTTGCGTTGAAAACGTGGATAAACTAAGAGATACTTCTAGTTCACATCATCGTTGTTCAATCGTAGAAGTTATGGGGAATCATTGTGGGGACTTAGCACTTTACACAGCGATTTCTTGTGGGGCTGAAATGGTTATTTCTCCTGAAACGGGATATGACGAAGAAGAAGTATTAGAGAAATTACATTATCTAGGTGATGTATTGAATAAGAACCATGCAATTATTATCGTTTCTGAAAAAGTATGTGATGTCGAATCGTTAGCGAAAAAGGTTACGCAGCATACAAGCTTCAGTGGAAGAGCGACGGTACTCGGTCATATTCAACGTGGTGGTAGTCCTTCTGCAAGTGATCGTGTACTTGCCTCTAAGATGGGTGAAAAAGCAGTGGATTTACTCATGAGTGGAGTTGGTGGTCATTGTGTTGGAATCGTCAATAATGAAATTATGTCTTTGCCAATCGAAGAGGCTCTTGAGCAACCACGTAATAGTCGTAAGAAACTCTATCGCTTATTTGATCGCTTAGTTTAGGAGAGTATTGAATTATGGAAAGAAGACACTTATTTAAGAAAACGAAAGTTATTTGCACGATTGGTCCAAGCAGTGAGACACCAGAAGTCATTGCGGATTTAGCGCGTGCTGGTATGAATATTGTTCGCTTAAACTTTAGCCATGGATCACACGAAGAACATGAAAAACGAATTGATCTTGTTCGTAAGGTAAGTGAAGATATTGATATTAATCTTGGGATTGCTTTAGATACAAAGGGACCTGAGATTCGTTTAGGTGTATTTAAAAATGATGAAGAAATATATGAAAAAGGGGAAATCGTCTATATTGAAAAAGCAGAGATTGAAGGAACCCATGAACGTTTCCATATTGCTTGTCCTGAACTTTTTGAAGATTTAAAACCGAATCACTATATTCTCATTAATGATGGAAAAATGCGTTTAACAGTATTAGAGAATGATGGCCAAGAAATGAAGTGTCGTGTCGAAGTTAGTGGTCCAATTAGTTCTCGAAAAGGATGTAATTGTCCTGGTGTTAAATTATCTATGCCATTCTTATCGGAAAAAGATGCAGAAGATATTCGTTTTGGTTGTCGAAAGGATGTTGATTTCATCTTTGCTTCTTTTGTAAGAAGAGCATCTGATGTGAACCAAATCCGTAAAATCTTAATTGAAGAAGGAAAACCTAAAATTCAAATCATTGCAAAGATTGAAAACCAAGAAGGGTTTGATAATATTGAACAAATACTTGAAACCAGTGATGGTGTGATGGTTGCACGTGGTGACTTAGGTGTTGAAATTGACACAAAGCTTGTTCCAATCTATCAAAAGAGAATTATTAATGCAGCGAATATTTTCGGAAAACCTGCAATTACAGCTACACATATGTTAGATTCCATGACTCATAATCCACGTTGTACCCGTGCAGAAGCAAGTGATGTTTGTAATGCTGTATTAGATGGATCCGATGGTGTTATGTTAAGTGCAGAAACAGCAGCAGGGGAATATCCAGTGGAATCATGTGAAACGATGTCTCTCATCTGTGAAGAAGCAGAACAACTCTTTCCATATCGTGATCGTTTAGAAATCTCGAAACGTTCTAGTAATAATACCATCCAAGATGCGATTGGTATTTCTGTATCTGATGCGACGTTATCTTTAGAAAATGTTGGAGCGATTGTTGCCTTTACACAAGGTGGTACAACGGCTCGTAGAATGTCAAAATTCCGTCCTGCTGTACCAATCCTTGCCGTCACCTTTACGAAATCAACACAACGAAAGTTAGAAAGCTATTGGGGAGTAATCCCAATCTTCTCCGATATTCTTAATAATCTAACAAACGATGATGATTTAGCTTCTCTTTATGCAAAGGAATATGGAATTAAGCCTGGCCAACTCATTATCATTAGTGCTGGTTATCCTACGGGTGAAGGATCTGCAAACATGATGAAAATAGTCGCAGTCAAATAATTTAGCAGTTATTCATTAACAGTGCTTATTAATAATTATAATAATTTATAAAATAGCGTGTATAGCGCTATTTTTAATACATCATTCTTTAGCACTTTACACTTGACAGTGCTAATAATGGTGCTATATTAATATTGTCAAAGGGAAAACCCTTAAAGGAGGATATAAATGATGAGATATAACCCTATGAGACGTGGTTCTTTTGGACTAGATGAATTCTTTGATGACATGTTTAGTGGAGTAAGCAACACAAGTTTAATGCGTACAGATATCAGAGAAAAAAGATGGTAAATACTTCCTTGATATTGATTTACCTGGATTCAAAAAAGAAGACATTACAATTTCTCTCTATAATGGAAACTTAACGATTAAAGCGGAACATTTAGTTTCCGATGAAGAAAAAGATGAAAAAGGAAATATCATTCGTCAAGAAAGATATAGTGGAAGTTGCAATCGTTCCTTCTATGTTGGTGAAGCAATTAAAGAAGAAGATGTCCATGCATCTTTCAAAGATGGAATCTTAACAGTTGATTTCCCATCTGAAAAGAAAAAAGAAGAACAAGAAAAGAAATTCATTGAAATCTTATAGAACAAGAAAGGCTGGTACTATTTACCAGCCTTTTGTTGTATTTCTTCCATTGCTGCTTTTTGATTTAAGATGACAGGAATAACGATTGGGTTTCGATTTGTTTTCTGGAATAAGAATGGTTCTAATGAGGAACGAATACAATTCTTTAATTCTCCAAAGGTCGTTTTCTGTTGCATCTTTTTCTTTAATGCTTCATAGACAACAAGTTCTGCTTCTTTGATGGTTGTCTGCGATTCCTTAATATGGACGAATCCTCTTGAAACAATACTTGGTCGACAGAGGATTTTATTATAACGAGAATCAATGGATACGATTACTGCAACAAGTCCGTTGTTCGCTAAGATCTGACGATCACGAATAACAGAAGTCGATAAACCGGATGCGTCATTCCCATCGACATAAATAGAATCTGCTTCAATACGTTCATTGGCAATGAAACATTGTTCATCACGCATGACAACAATATCCCCGTTTGAACAAATTAAACAGTTTTCTTTTGGAACACCTGTTTCTTGTGCAGTAGAGGCATGAGTTACTAACATTTTATATTCTCCGTGCATAGGCATGAAGTATTTAGGTTTCACTAAGTTCAACATGAGTTTTTGTTCTTCTTGAGGTGCGTGTCCAGTTGTATGAAACGAAGTAAGAGGGGAGTTCACCACAACGTTTGCCCCAACACGTGTCAGCTGGTTAACGACAGCACTCACTGAAACGCCATTTCCTGGAATAGGATTGGATGAAAATAAGACAGTATCACCAGGAATAATCTTTAAGAACTTATGGGTACCATTTGCGATACGGCTTAAGGCAGCCATTGGTTCTCCTTGGCTTCCTGTACAAACAATACATATTTTATTTGCAGGTAATGTATTCATTTCATTTCCACTAATAAAACTACTATCAGGAATCTTCACAATTCCTAGCTTTCTACCAATTTCAACAACATTTTCCATTGACCTACCAAAGACCGCAACCTTCCGATCACATGCCACAGCAGCTTCTAAGATTTGATTTAAACGCAAAACGTTTGAAGCGAAAGTAGAAACGAGTAATCGACCGGGGGTCTTACGAATTTGTTCGAGAATTGCCGAAGCAACTTTCTTTTCTGAAATAGAAAAACCTGGAACTTGTGAGTTTGTGGAATCACTCATTAATAGGGTAATCCCAACTTGTCCCATATATGCCATCTTTTGATAATCACTATTGGTTCCAATTGGAGTTAAATCAAAACGGAAGTCTCCTGTTTCAATGATTCTTCCATTTGGTGTATTGATTAAGACACCTAATGAATCTGGTATCGAGTGAACGGTATTGAAAAAACCAATATTAAAGTGATTGGTAGTAACGCGACTATCACTATTAATTTCAATGATTTTAACAGAACGTGAAAGGCGATGTTCTTCAAGTTTCTTTTCGATGAGAGCTTTCGCAAAGCGAGGAGCGTATATTTCTTTTAAGTGAATATATTGTAATAAGAAAGGGATTGCGCCAATATGATCTTCATGTCCATGTGTGATGATTAACGCTTTTATTTTAGATTGATTCTTTTGCAGATAAGTAAAGTCAGGGATTACATAATCAACCCCTAATAATTCTTCATCTGGAAAAAGAACGCCACAATCCACAATGACAATTTCATCATTGTGTTCATAACAATACATATTCTTGCCGACTTCTCCTAAACCGCCAAGTGCGTAGATTAATGTGTCTGTTTCATGATTAATTTCAAATTGCTCAAAATCTGTTTTAGGCACATTTGAAGAACGCAAACTACGGCCAGAAGCGTGGTCGCTTTTGGTTCGCTTCATAATATTATATCCTTTCTTATAAGTCTTTCTATTACTTAATAGTATAACAAAAAAGTTCTCTAAATGACAATTGCTTCTTCAATGACAGGATATGGATTCTTGGCATCGATATGGTCATAGAATAAGACTCCACTAAAGTGATCAATCTCATGTTGTAATACAATTGCGAGATATCCTCTAGCACGAATCGTAATTTCTTTATTTTGAATTAAATCAAATGCTTTCACTGTTACTCGTGCACTACGAACAACATACCCTTCATGGACATTTTCGACAGATAAACAACCTTCACCATTTTCTAAGTAAGCTTTTTGCATCGAAGAAGAAATAATCTTTGGGTTTACTAACATATATTTATAAAATACTTCTTTTCCATCTTTATCCATTTCATTAACGATGACTGCCGTTAGTTGTTTTGGAATTCCAACTTGAATTGCACTGATTCCAACTGCAGGTCTTAAATTGAATTCTTTTGCTTTTTCTTCATCTCTAGAATCTTCTACATATTGGTAGAGTTCACATAAAAGAGTCTCATCTTCTTTGCTAAGAGGTAATGAGACAGGTTCTGATTTTTGACGAATGAGTGGATCGGAATCTTTTATGATTGTTTCATTATTTATCAACATACATAACCTCGCAATTATTCTAGAGAATATATGATGAAAAGTAAAGTAATTCATAAACATATGAATATGCTTATGGTAAAATCAATACGATGAGTGAGAACGAAACAAAGAAAAAGAAAAGTCTCTTTTCCTTGCGTATGCCACAAGGGGGAGATTTACCAATCCATCTATCCATTCTGTTTTTAGCGATATTTGGATTGCTAATGATTTCAAGTGCTTCGATGGGTCTTGCGGTAAATAATCCATTATATTTACCAATTACATTAGCGAAGCAAATCGTTTTTTTAATTGCTGGGTATTGGTTTATGCGAATGTTTTCAGCGTCTTTTTCTTTTGATTCTTTATATTCGACCCATTTTGGAAGTTGGTCATTGGGAATTGGGGCTTCTTTAGTTGCGGCTGGTTTATCAGCGGCAGTTGGTGGATCAAGAGCTTGGATTCGTATTCCAATTTCTGGAGTTGACTTAACTATTCAGCCATCTGAATTTGCGAAAGTTATGTTGATATTAATCATTGCAGCTTATTGTGGGGATATTCGTAAACGATACGCAAAGGCTTCTGATTTATGGACGAAGCCAGTTCTCTTTGTATTAGGGTATATGTTTATTGTTCTAATTATGCAAAGAGACTTAGGATCGATGGTTGTTATGGGATTAATCTCTTTAATTTGTTTTGAAATACCATCTCATCCACAATTAAGAAGAATACAAAGAGTTTTAGCACTTATTCTTTTAATTGGGATTGGAAGTGTTTTCCTTATTCTTTCCCCAATGGGAGAAAAAGTCATCCGTTATTTACCACTACAAGACTATCAAATTAATCGTATCTTAAGTGCGATTAATCCATTCATTGACCAATATGATGCGGGATTCCAATTAGTTAATGGTCTTGTATCTTTTGCGAGTGGTGGATGGACTGGACTTGGCTTTGGTAATTCTGTTCGTAAATATACAAAGTTTCCAGCTGCGAATAATGATTTTATCTTGGCGATTGTTGTGGAAGAATTAGGAATTATTGGATTTGCGTTAATCTTTATTCCTTACTGCATCATTGTCTTTCGTTTACTTAATTATGCATTAAAGATGAAAAGTGAAAGAGGAAAGATTATTCTTGTTGGGGTTGCGATGTATATTGTAATCCATGCATTGTTTAATATTGGTGGTGTTACAGGAATGATTCCTTTAACAGGGGTTCCTCTTTTGATGATTTCTGCAGGTGGTAGTTCAACATTATCTTTGATGAGTGCGATAGGAATTGCCCAAGCTGTGATCATGCGTTATAAACGAGGTGAATTTGAATGAGAATTATTGCGGGTGAATTCTCTTCGAGAAAATTAGAAACTTTACCTGGTGAAAAAACACGACCTACACTTGATAAAGTGAAAGAAGCAGTCTTTTCTTCACTTGGTGGTTTTTTTGATGGAGGAGAATGCTTAGATTTATATGCTGGAAGTGGGGCGATTGGTTTAGAAGCATTAAGTAGAGGAATGGATCATTGTGTCTTTGGGGACCGAAATCCAAAAGCAGTCGCGATTATAAAAAAGAATATAGCGTCATTAGGGGTTGAAGAAAGATGTGAAGTCTATTGTATGAAAGATTTCCAACTTCTTGAAAAACTCAAAGAAGACCAAAAGGTATTCTCACTTGTGTATTTAGATCCTCCCTATGAAAAAGAAAGAAATGAAGAAGTGCTTACTTTTTTATCACAAAATCATTTACTAGAGAAAAATGCTCGTATTATTATTGAAGCAAGAAAAGAAGATATGTTTCCAGATTCTATTGGAACAATTAAAAAAACAAAAGAAGCAACCTATGGGATTACAAAAATCCATTACTATCAGGAGGGAATATGAAAGCTTGTTATCCAGGAACGTTTGATCCAATCACAAAGGGACATTTAGATGTGATTGAAAGAGCCTCTAAACTATTTGATGAATTAGTTATTCTAATTATGAAGAATCCACGTAAGGTTTGTTCCTTTTCAGAAGAAGAAAGAAAAGAATTAATTGAAAAATCATTAGAAGAAATAAATGTACATAATGTGAGTGTTGAAATTGGAAGTGGATTAACCGTTAAATATGCAAAGAAGATTGGTGCGACTGCATTAATTCGTGGCATTCGTGCGGTAACGGATTATGAATATGAACTTCAACAAGCAACTGCGAATTTAATGTTAGATGAGAATATCGAAACGATTTTCTTAATTGCGAAACCAGAATACTCCTTCTTAAGTTCTACAACAGTAAAAGAAATCGCAATGAATGGGGGAGATATTTCAAAATTTGTTCCAGAACCAGTTGTAGAAGTTGTTAAAAAGACATTCAATTCGTAAAAAGTAATATATAATTACGTTTATGAATGAAGAAAGAAAAGAAAACAAATTAGGATCGATGCCTATAGGGCCACTATTATTTTCTATGGCTGTACCTATGATGTTATCTTTTTTTATTCAGGCTTTATATAACATTGTGGATTCCATGTTTGTAGCACAGATAGCAGAGAATGCATTAACGGCTGTTTCTCTTGCGTTTCCAATGCAACAGATTATGACATCGATTGGAGTCGGTACAGCAGTTGGTTTATCGGCGGCTTTACCTCGTGCAATGGGCCAAAGAAGACATGAATACGCAAATGAATTAGCGAATACAGGAATCTTTTTGTGTCTATGTTATGTTGCGTTATTTGTGTTTTTAGGGTTTTCTTTTACAAGAACTTTTTATGAGATGCAAACAAATGTTAGTGAAATAGTAGAGGGTGGGGTCAAATACCTAACTACGATTTGGGTAATGTCATTTGGGATGTTTTTCGCTATTTATTTTGAAAAGTTATTAACTTCAACGGGTCACGCAACTTATGCGATGATTGCCCAAGCTAGTGGAGCTATCTTTAATATCATTTTTGATCCTTTATTAATCTTTGGATTTGGACCATTTCCAAAACTTGGTATTCAAGGTGCTGCTATCGCAACTGTATCTGGTCAAATCTTTGCGGGTATTATTGCTTTCTTATTGAACCATTATAGTAATCATTGGGTAGATTTCGATCTTGAAAAAATCTTTAAGCCTAATTTTGAAGCTGTAAAAGAAATTTATCGAGTTGGAATACCTTCTATGATTACGATGGGTCTTAACTCAATGACTTCATTCTTTGTGAATCAAATCTTATTAGCTTATAGTACAACCGCTACAGCTGTATATGGGATATGGTTAAAACTTCAAAACTTCTGTTTTATGCCGGCGATTGGTATGAATAATGGAATGGTTCCTATCTTAGCGTATAATGCGGGTCAAAATCGATATGATCGTGTATGGGGAACTTTAAAATTTGCGTTAATGGTGATTGTACCATTAATGATATTCTTAACGATTGTTTTAGAATTAACACCAAATGTTATTTTAACGATGTTTAATGCATCCGATACATTAAGAGGTATAGGGGTTAATATGATACGGATTGCGGTATTATCGTTAACCTTTGGTGGTGCTACTTTCTTATTTAGTTCTTCCATGCAAGCTTTACGATATGCACGTTTTACATTTGTGATTAATGTATGTCGTAACTTTATATTCCCTGTAGCATTCTTTATGACTTTATCCTATGTCTTCCATAATATTGATACGTTATGGGTAGCGATTCCATTTACGGAATTATTAGGATTTATTCTTGCGCTCTTCTTCTATCGTATTATGCGTACACAACTAAAAGAAGAAGAGATATTGGGCCCAAATTAGTCTAGTTTTGATAAATAAGAATTGTTTTATTCTTTTTGACACAGAATAGTGAAGTGTCCACCTTCCTCTTTCTTAGAAACAATAGTAAGACCAGCATTCTGTAAAAACTGACCGATTGAATATATGGATTGTTTATCAAGTTTTACTATGCCGTAGGAAGTATGAATCTTCTTATCGGCAAACTCAATATCTAGATCTACAACAAATGGTTTTGGGTAAGCAGAAAAGATCGTGCAATCCCAAATACACATCATTCCTCCAGTTTTTAAAACGCGAGAGGCTTCATGGATTGCTTTTTTCTGTGTTTTTTCTGTCATGTACATCAGCGTATAGAAAAATGTCACGTTATCAAATGAACAATCAGCAAATAATAAATTCGTAGCATCCATCAACCGTTTTGTGCCATAGTTTGGTGCCTCATCTAGTTCTTCTTGACAATTATCGATAGCGATTACTTTGTGGCCATAGACTTGTCCTATAATAGCTTCGCCACCTCCACCAATATCTAGAATTGAGCCTTTTAATTTTTCATCAATCTCTATAATCAATTAATTCACCTAATCATTATTGTTTTTCTGTTTCAATTGTAGCATTAAGTAGGTGAAATACAATTTTATAATTATATATTAGATTTAGCACTTAAATATTGACAGTGCTAAGCGATCGTACTATACTATTAGCAGTCAGGGGTAAGGAATGCTAAAAGGAGGCGATACAGAATGTTGACACCTAGAAGAATTCAAATCTTTAAGGCGATTGTAGACGAATATATTCGTACTGCTGAACCTGTTGGTTCAAAAACCCTACAACAAAAATACAAATTGCCTTATTCAAGTGCGACTATTCGTAACGATATGCAGATATTGGAAGAGATGGGCTATCTTGAAAAGACACATACTTCTAGTGGACGTGTCCCAAGCACACAAGGTTATAAATTTTATTGTGAGAATATGCTTAGTGAGTCTTCTTTAGATAAAAAGATGGAAGTTGCTATTCGTGATGCGTTTGCTGCGACCAATATGAATATTCAAGAGGCAATCCAAATGAGTTGTCATATCTTATCGGAAATGACAAATCTTACAACTGGTGCAATTGGTCCTGATGCCGCGAATCAAAAGTTAGCACATATTAAGTTATTCTCTGTCGATGAGAGGAATGCAGTGTGTGTATTTATCACGGATAGTGGACATACGGAAACAAGAAATTTCCGTTTTGATGAAGATGTTTCAATGAGTGATATTGAAAACTGTACAAACATTATTAACTCGAAACTAAAAGGAGTTCCCATTATGGAACTTGCGGATCGCATGGAAGATATAAAACCTGAATTCGCAAGTGTTGTCCAAAGACACGACATGCTCTTTACTGCATTTGTACAAGCATTCATCAAATTTGCTTCTGAGAATATTTACTTTAGTGGAAAAGATCGGATGCTCTATCAACCAGAATTTGAAGATATTGAAAAGCTAAAACAGTTGATGAGTATGCTAGATGATACAAATGTCTGGAGAGAGATCGGAAACCAAGAAAAAGCAGTTGCGATACGTACAAACCATGGGGCAGAGTTGACGTGGATTGATGATGTTGCGATTGTAAGAAGTCGATTTAAAGTAAATAATCATGACTCTGGACAACTGATGGTTGTAGGTCCAAGTCGTATGCAATATGAAAAGATTGTAGCAATGATTGATTATGCTGCAGGATTAATTGAAAAAATGTATATGAATCAAGGTGGTGATAATGATGAGTAAAGAAAAGAAACATGAAGAAAAGGTGAAAGAATCACCATCTAAAGAAAAAGAAGAAGTGATGGAAGAAGTCGAAATTGAGGAAGAAAAACCAAATCAAGAAATGGAACAGTTAAAACAAGAAAATAAAGAACTTCAGGAAAAGGTAGATATCCTAAAAAATGAATATGCTCGAGCATATGCGGATACGGAAAATATGAAGAAAAGACTTCAGAATGAATTTGATCAAAAGATGAAGTATCACATTCAAGACTTCGCAAAAGAAGTGATTCCTGTCATTGATAACTGTGAAAGAGCACTTGCTCTAGAAGTAAAAGATGAAGCAGATGAAAACTATCGTAAAGGATTTGAGATGGTGAAAAATCAATTGTGGAGTTCACTTCAAAAAGAAGGGGTTGAAGAGATTGAAGCATTAGGCTTACCCTTTGATCCAAATTGGCATCAAGCCATGTTGTCAGAACATCAAGAAGGTGTCGAAGAAGGAATCGTATTAGAAGTCCTTCAGAAAGGATATAAATTAAAAGATCGTTTATTAAGACCGGCAATGGTCAAAATTAGTGAGTAACGATAGGAGGTAATGAACATGAGTAAAATTATAGGAATTGATTTAGGTACAACAAATAGTTGTGTAGCGGTTATGGAAGGCAAAGAAGCAAAAGTTATTCCAAACCCAGAAGGAAATCGTACAACTCCATCTGTAGTAGCATTTAAGAATGGAGAACGTATTGTTGGTGATGCGGCAAAGCGTCAAATGATTACAAATAAAGATACGGTGTATTCCATTAAACGTTTAATGGGTACAGATGAGAAAGTGACACTTGATGGAAAGAGTTATACACCACAAGAAATTTCTGCGATGATTCTTGGTTATTTAAAGGACTATGCAGAAGCTTACTTAGGTGAAAAAGTGGATCGTGCAGTCATTACAGTACCTGCATACTTTAATGATGCGCAACGTCAAGCAACAAAAGATGCGGGAAAGATTGCAGGGTTAACCGTTGAACGTATTATCAATGAACCAACTGCTTCCTCTTTAGCGTTTGGTATGGATAAGAGTAATGCACGTGAACAAAAAATACTTGTGTATGACTTAGGCGGTGGAACATTTGATGTTTCAATCTTAGATATCGCAGATGGTACGTTTGAAGTATTAAGCACAGCTGGAGATACAAGACTTGGTGGGGATGACTTCGATAACGTTATTATTGATTGGTTAAATGATAACTTTAAGAAGGAACATGGCGTTGATTTAAAAGCAGATAAAATGATTCTTCAAAGATTAAAGGATGCGGCCGAAAAGGCTAAGAAAGATTTATCTGGCATGTTAGAAGCGGAAATCTCTCTACCATTTATCTGCCCAGATCCTAATGGAGCTGGTGCTCTAAACTTAGAAACAAAACTCACAAGAGCGGAATTTGATAAGATGACTAAGTTCCTAGTAGATAAAACAATGGGACCTGTTAAACAAGCATTAAGTGATGCGAAATTATCTGCTGGTGATATTGACTCAGTATTACTTGTAGGAGGCTCAACTCGTATTCCTGCTGTTCAAGAAGCAGTTAAGAGAGAATTAGGAAAAGAACCTAATAAATCTGTAAATCCAGATGAATGTGTTGCGTTAGGTGCAGCGATTCAAGGTGGTGTCATTGCGGGAGATGTAAAAGATGTCTTATTACTTGACGTTACACCATTAAGCTTAGGTATTGAAACATTAGGTGGTGTTATGACAAAGTTAATTGATCGTAATACAACAATTCCTACCAGTAAGTCACAAGTGTTCTCAACTGCAGCAGACAATCAACCTGCAGTTGATATCCATGTCTTACAAGGGGAAAGACCGATGGCAAATGACAATAAGACATTAGGAAACTTCCAATTAGATGGAATCGCTCCTGCTCGTAGAGGTGTTCCTCAAATTGAAGTCACTTTCGATATTGATGTAAATGGAATTGTTCATGTTTCTGCAAAAGATAAAGGAACTGGAAAAGAACAATCCATTACCATCACGAACTCTTCTGGATTATCTGATGAAGAAATCGATCGTATGGTCAAAGAAGCAGAAATGCATAAAGCGGAAGATGATCGTAGAAAAGAAGAAGTTGAAACAAGAAATCAAGCAGAACAATTCATCAATCAAATTGATGAAACATTAAAGGAAGAGAATCCAAATGTAACTGCAGAGCAAAAAGCAGAAGTTCAAAAACTACGTGATGATCTACAAAAATCTCTTGATGAAAATGATATTGCTGGTTTGAAGACTAAACTTGAAGCACTCCAAAAAGCAGCGAATGATATGGCACAAGCAATGTATCAAAACGCTGGTGCACAAGGACCAGAAGCTCCTCAACCAGAATCAAACAACGACGATGTTGTGGATGTGGATTTTGACGAAAAAGCATAAGCTTAATAAGACAAAATTCCTGGAAGCAATTCTGGGAATTTGTCTTATGACACTTAGTTCCTGTTCGAAAAAACAAGAGATTGTAGTAGAACCTACACCAATACCTGTTATTGAACAAGAAATAAAAGAAGAAGAGAAGATGGATTGTTCCTACTTATATGATGTAAAAGCGATTGTGAATAAGGAAACAAGTCTCTATCTTCAAAATGAAAAGAGTGAACTAGAAGAAGTTGGAAAAGTATTATCGGATGCATATATTGATTTAGGACATGAAAGTATTGGCGATAAAATTCAACTAAAAGATAGTTCCTATTATGTATCGATTGAGGATGTTGAAAACAGTCAAAGATGGTTTCAAAATAGAAATCACTTATTACGATTATCTCAAACAGTACAAACTAAGGATTTTTATCAAATAGAAGATGTTCAACATAAAGTTTTATTTCAAATAAACCACAAGGATACATATGATGTTTATGTTTTCCCAAGTGATAGTGATCCTCGTATTGGAATCTTATTTCAGAATCAAATTCTTTATATTCCAACTACAGATATTGAAGAAGGTTCAACCTTGGTGAATCAAACAATCGATAGTAACCTTAGAATCCCAGTACTGATGTATCACTTCTTCTATGATGAAAGTGTTGGTGAAGTACGTGCGGATACAAACTATGTGGAAGTAAAAGAGTTTGAAGAACAACTATCAACACTACAGCATAATCACTATGTGACACTCACGATGAGAGAACTTCTCTACTTTATGGAAAGAAGAGCACAAGTTCCAAGTGAAAGTGTTGTGATAACAATTGATGATGGTGATCCATCCGTTCATACCTATGCATATCCAATTCTTAAGAAGTATGGAATGAACGCAACCATCTTCCTGATCTGTGGGTGGGAAGAACCTACATTATCTTGGAATAACTGGGAGATGCGTGAAGATGGAATAGAGCTTCAATCACATAGTTTCGATATGCATCGTGGGGGATGTAGTGGAATTGGACACGGAGGACTCTTACAATGTGTTGATTATGAAGCCGGTGTTCAAGACACAAGAATGGCCTTTGATTATTGCGATGGAGGATTTGTATACTGTTATCCATTTGGTGATGTCAATGACCATGCAAAACAGATTATTAAAGATGATGGTGCTTTACTTGCATTCACCACAGAATTTGGAAAAGTATCGCAAGATTTAGATTTACTTGCTTTACCAAGAGTTCGAGTCATTGGCGGTAATGGTCTTGAATTCTTCCTAAAATCAATCCGAGAGTAAGAAAGGTAAAAGAGAGATGGCTGATAAAAGAGATTACTATGAAGTATTAGGTATATCGAAAAACGCAACGGAAGCAGAAATCAAGAAAGCATATCGCTCTCTTGCAAAGAAATATCATCCGGATGTGAATAAAGAAAAAGATGCCGAAGAAAAGTTTAAGGAAATCAATGAAGCATATGAAGTTTTAAGCGATCCACAAAAAAGATCGTCCTATGACCAATTTGGCTTTGCGGGAATGGATGGCTTTCAAGGTGGAAGCTATGGTGGCTTTAGTGATTTTGGGGATATTAATGATATCTTTTCATCTTTCTTTGGTGGAAGTCCATTTGGATCGAGTTCATTTTCTTCACGTTATAGTAATGCTCCTCGTCAAGGCGACGATCGCTTACAACGAATCACCATCGATTTTACAGATGCTTGTTTTGGAAAAGATTTAGAATTTGATATTGATGTAGAAGAAACATGCAAGAGTTGTAATGGAAGTGGAGCAGCGAGCGCAAGTGATATTACAACGTGTTCGACTTGTGGTGGATCTGGTTCTGTTATTCGTCAACAAAGAACTCCACTTGGTGTTATGCAGACACAGAGTGTATGTCCAGATTGCCAAGGAACTGGTAAGAAAATCAAAAAGATTTGTCCAGCGTGTCGTGGAAAAGGATATGAACGCCGTAAAACAACCATTAACACAAAGATTCCTGCTGGTATTGCAGATGGTCAAAGAATCCGTGTTGCTGGAAAGGGAGAACGGGGATATAACGGAGGACCAAACGGAGACTTATATTTGGAAGTACGTGTTAAACCACACAAGCAATTTGAAAGAGATGGTAAGAACATTTTATTAGAAATCAGTGTGACAGCGGTAGATGCGACCATTGGCACAAAGATTGATGTTCCAACCATTTATGGAGACGTCACAATGAAGATTCCTGCTGGTACACAAGAAGGAACGATCATGCGACTCAAAGAAAAAGGTGTTCCTGATATTCGTGGAGGAAAGCCAGGGGATCAATTATGTATTGTTCATATTGACATTGATAAGAAGCTTTCTGCTCGCGAAAAAGAACTCTATAAAGAATTACAAAAGATTCAGGGTGAAACAGGAAAAGAAAGTATTTGGCAACGTTTTAAAAAACAATTTGATTAAAACGTTCCACCAAAGGAGGTGGACTTATGAATATAGAACAAATGACAGAGCAACTTCAAGCAATCATTATGAATGCTTTAACGCTTGCGCAAGAGAATCATCATTCGGAATTAAGCGTTGAACATTTATTAAAAACAATGCTCGAAGATAGTGGATTAGATGGCATTTGGACGCGTCTATCCCTAGATAAGAATACATTATTACGAATTACAGAAGAATATATAGCGAAGTTACCAGTAATGTCCCATAACGGACAACCAGATGTATCTCGCTATGTTGTGGAAGGCTATTCGAAAGGTTTAGATCTCATGAAAGAATGGGGAGACACCTATATGTCTTCTGGTGCCTTTTTTATCGGTCTATTCTCAACGAATGCACCACTCTGTAAGGATTTGATGAAGCGTTATCGTTTTAGCGCAAAAGAGATTAAAAAAGCAGAAGAAGAAAGAAGAGGGGGTATGAAGATGGATGAAAAAACCAATGAAAGCCAACTCGATGCATTAAAGAAATATGGACATGATTTAGTCCAAGATGTTAAAGATGGTAAAACAGATCCAGTAATTGGAAGAGATGATGAGATTCGTAGAGTTATTGAAATCTTATCTCGTAAAACAAAAAATAACCCAGTATTAATTGGAGAACCAGGTGTTGGTAAAACAGCGATTGTGGAAGGACTCGCATGGAGAATTATGAAAGGCGATGTTCCAGAAGGTTTAAAAGAAAAACGCTTAGTTGAACTTGATATGGGTGCTTTAATTGCTGGTGCGAAATATCGTGGAGAATTTGAGGAGCGCTTAAAAGGTGTTCTAAATGAAGTCAAGAAAGCAGATGGAAATATTATCCTTTTTATTGACGAACTTCATAACTTAGTAGGCGCTGGTAAATCCGAAGGATCGATGGATGCCGCAAACTTATTAAAGCCAATGTTAGCACGTGGCGAACTGAAGTGTATTGGGGCTACAACCTTTGATGAGTATCGTAAATATATTGAAAAAGATCGTGCCTTGGAACGTCGTTTCCAAAAAATCATGGTTGAGGAACCAACGGTTGAAGATACAATATCGATTCTACGTGGTCTAAAAGATCGTTTTGAATCGCACCATGGGGTAGAAATAAAAGATGAAGCAATTGTAGCAGCAGCAGTATTATCCAATCGATATATTACTGATCGTTTCTTGCTAGATAAAGCGATTGATTTAGTGGATGAAGCATGCGCTTGTATTCGTGTTGAAATGGATTCTATGCCAGTAGAACTCGATGAATTAAATCGTAAAATCATGACATTAGAAATCGAACAAACATCTCTTCATGATGAAACAGATCCTCGTACACTAGAGAGAAAAGATGATATTGAAAAAGAACTTGCGAATCTAAAAGAAGAACAAGAAAAGATGTTCTCTAAGTGGCAAAGTGAAAAAAGTGAACTAGAAAATGTGAAAACCTATAAGGAACAGCTTGAAACAGCACGCTTACAATTAACCCAAGCGCAAAATGATGCGGATTATGAGAAAGCTGCGAAGTTAAAATATGATACGATTCCTACTCTAGAAAAGAAGATTGGTAGCGTCAATATTGATGAAAAAGAATCTATGATTCAACAAGTTGTGGACGAAGAAATGATTGCGAAGATTGTTTCTCGGTGGACACATATTGAAGTATCTCGTTTAATGTCAACAGAAAGACAAAAGATCTTACATCTTGAAGATGCATTACGCATGCGTGTGATGGGGCAAGATGAAGCTCTTCAACTTGTATCGGATGCGATTATGCGTACAAAAGCACAAATCCAAGATGAAAATCGTCCGTTAGGTTCTTTCTTGTTCCTAGGTCCAACAGGAGTAGGAAAAACCGAAGTTGCGAAAGCTTTAGCCCAACAACTTTTCGATGATGAGAATAAGATTGTTCGTATTGATATGTCGGAATATATGGAAAAGTTCAGTGTTTCTCGATTGATTGGTGCGCCTCCAGGATATGTTGGATATGATGAAGGTGGCCAATTAACGGAAGCTGTCCGCCGTAATCCATATTCGATTGTCTTACTGGATGAAGTTGAAAAAGCACATCCAGAGGTCTTTAATGTATTACTTCAAATCTTAGATGATGGAAGAATTACAGATTCAAAAGGAATTACAGTCGATTTCAAGAATACGATTATTATTATGACAAGTAATCTTGGTTCACAATTCGCCTTTGAAAAAGATGAGAATGTGCGAAGAAATGCTTATCAAAATGAAGTACATAAATACTTTAAACCGGAGTTTATTAACCGTATCGATGAAATCATTGTCTTTAATGCCTTGGATGATCAAGTTATGAAGAAGATTGCAGATAAATTTCTCTCTCAGTTATCTAATCGTCTAAAAGCAAAAGATATTACATTAGAAGTAACAGAAGCTGCTAAGAGTCGGATTATTGAACTTGGGGCAGATGAAACCTTTGGTGCAAGACCAATGAAACGTCATATCCAAAGAACAATTGAAACGATGGTGGCTAAGAAAATCATTGAAGATCCGAATATTGAAGGCCATACGCTAGTGGTCGATGCGGATGAAGATGGTTATATTGTCTCTGTCAAACAATCTATGGCTTAATCCCGTTATAAAAACGGGATTTTTTAATGGTATAATGTTTTGGTATGGAGAATGTGTATGGATAATAATGAGAAGGCTATGTATGCTTTACAAGCGAACATCTGTAAAGACAAATTAGAAAAGAATGGATTTGAAGCTTCTTTCTATGAAACCAAAGAAGAAGCTCTTTCGTATTTAAAAGAAGTAATTCCAATGGGTAGTACAATAGGACTTGGAGGATCTATGACACTTAGTGAAATGGGCGTCTTAGATTGGTTAACTGGAAATAAGGACTATAACTATCTTGATCGTTATCACTGTGAAGATGTGAATAAGATTTTTCATGATTGTTTTAATGCAGATGTCTATTTGATGAGTTCCAATGCAGTTACGATGGATGGACATTTATTGAATGTTGATGGAAAAGGAAATCGTGTAGCGGCATTAATCTTTGGCCCAAAGAAAGTATATGTGATTGTAGGAGTCAATAAACTAGCGAGAACACTTGATGATGCACTTCACCATGTTGAAACATGCGCAGCACCTGCGAATAATATTCGTTTAAATAAACCAAATCCATGTACGAAATTTGGCTCTTGTATGCATTGTAATCAGGATTCCACTATCTGTAATCAATATGTTGTTTCTAGAAGAAATGGAATTCCAGGACGCATTCATGTCATGATTGTGAATGAGAAATTGGGGTATTAATCTATGAATGCGATGAATTATATATTAACAGCTTTATTTGTAGCTGTTATTGTCTATTTATTACTTGGTTATGTGAAAGCTTTTGGGAAAGTTCGCATTACAGATCGTAATTGGTCTGTGCCACGGATATTATTCTTAGTTGCTTTCTTACTTGCTTTCTTAATGTTTTTTACGGCACAAAATACCTATGATATTGTACGTACAGTTATAACCATTATTGCGTTAGGCTTATTCTTCTTCTTGCGTGATGGCATTGGTGAAGAGGGGGTTGTATCTCTTGCGCATTTTACACCATGGAGCCAAATTCGCAGTTATGATTATCGTCAGGATAAGAAAGCTTTTACAGTTTACTTTGTAGAAGAAAAGAAATCGAAAAGTAATACGGATTATTCGTTGGTGATGAACTTCGATCGCAAAGATGAAGAAGCAGTTAAAAAGTTATTACAAGAAGCGTGTCCTAAGAAACATATTCGATTTAAAAAGTAATCGTTTGTAGATTTAAAAATAGGAATGAGTGGAGAGTCGTATGAAAGGTTTATATTTTACAGGAGAGTTTAATCCTCCTACTGTAGCACACATTGAATTAGCGAATTATGTCAGAAAGTATTTAGACTATGACAAAGTTGTTTTTGTACCAAGTAAAAGTAAATATATTCAAGGATTAGAGAATAACGCAATCACATTTCCAGCAGAAGAAAGATATATGATGCTTCGGCGTATCTCGATTTCTAGACCTTGGATGGACATCAGTGATGTGGAAATACATTCAGAAGATCAACCACAAGCATATCATTTTTTACGTCAAATGAAAGAAAGAGGATATGACTTAAAACTATTAATTGGAAGTGATTGTTTGAAAGACTTAGAGCATGATTTTTCTTTTATCAATGAGATCTTTGAAGAGTTTGGAATTGTCGTGATGACGCGAAACCACCAAGACGTTAAAGCCCTCATTGATAAAAATGAATTCTTAAAACGAAACGAAAAAGCAATCACAATTGTTCAAACTCCTGATCGCTACCAAGATATTTCTTCTTCAAAAGTTCGAGAACTCGCGCATCGAATGCGTGAAGAAGTACGTGAATTAAGATCCATCTTACCAGATGAGTT
>JAFWFT010000068.1 GCA_017515505.1 Solobacterium sp. | reverse complement strand
TTTCTCCTTCTTTAATAACTGGTGAAACTAATACACCATAGATATCACTTTGTACACGAATAGAGTAGTCCATTCTTTCTTGTTCAAAACCATTAAATATTTCTTTCAGAGAAATATCTCTTATGTTAAGTCCTTCTAGCATGACTCTAGCATTCTTATTATTTTCTTTTTCATTCATAATTAGTCTCCATTTAATCGTTATAAAATTATTTATGTAATAAAAAGGATTGTTTATTAGGGGTTAAAACAATCCTTTTCATTTCTATAGAAAGACAGATTGTCTTACTATACCTTTATGTGAAACTATTTTTTAAATTATCTTAATGTAGAAAAAGATTGAGGATGAGTAACATTACAAAGCCAACAGCCCAAGCAATTGTTGAGGTAATTGACCATACTTGAATTTGTTCCTTCGTTTCCGTAATTCCCATCAAGTTATTAACAACCCAGAAATAGGAGTCATTGAAGTAAGAGAAGAAACATGCACCAATACAGCAAGCGAATGCACCAAGAAGTGGACTAGCACCAGCTGCGTGAACGATAGGAGCACAGATACCAGCAGCAGTAACCATCGCTACCGTTCCAGAACCTTGTACGAAACGTACGAGTGTAGAGATGATGAATGGTAAGAGGATGATAGGAATAGAAGCAGCCGCTAATTGTTCAGCAATGAAAGCTCCTGTTCCAGAATCTTTTAAGATTTGTCCTAATGAACCACCAGCACCTGTTACGAAGATAATCATTCCAGCACTAGCTAAACCTTTACTCATTTCCTTTAGAACATCTTCTCTTGGAACTGCATTTGCGAGTGTATAAATCGCAATTAATAGCCCTAAACCGACAGCGATAACTGGAGTACCTAAGAATTTCACAACAGTAGCAGCGCCACCTTCTAGCCCTAAAGCACTTGATACAGTATTAACAAGAATTAATAATACTGGAACTAATAATGGTAAGAAAGCAGTTAAAGTCGATGGTAAATTTTTACTTGGTTCAAGATTTAATTCACTATACTCTTCATGCTTTTCTGGACGAATCCAACTATCGCCATCATCAGATGGAAGTTGATAGATTTTCTTTCCTAAACGTTGTGCATATAAGCAGCTAACGAGCGTCATTGGTAAAGAGATAATGAGTCCCCATAGAATAAATTGACCTACATCAACACCGAATGTACCAGCCACACCAAGTGGACCTGGTGTTGGTGGAACGAGTGCGTGCGTAATAACAAGACCAGCAGCTAGAGGAACACCAATCTCAATAATGGAGCGGCGAGTCTTTTTAGAGATTGCTTTCGCAATTGGACTTAAGATAACGAATCCAGAATCACAGAAGATAGGAATGGATACGATAAATCCAGTTAGAGCCATAGCCCAATGTTCATTCTTTTTACCGAATAGTTTAATAAATGTCAAAGCCATACGCTCAGCAGCGCCTGTCTTTTCGAAAATTTGTCCCATCATAACACCGAAACCAATAATGATACCGATGCTACCGAGTGTTCCACCAAATCCAGTTGTTATAGAACCCGGAATATCTGTTGGAGGCATTCCACCAATGAGACCAACGGTTACAGCGGCAATAATTAGCGCTAAGAATGGTGGAACTTTTGTTTTAAGAATAAGAACTATTAGTAATATGATAGCTACTAATAAACCAATAATCATTTGCATAAATCATTTCTCTCCTCTCTAATATAAACAAATGGTTTGCTGCACATTATTTGCCGCCTCTAAAGCTTGGGGCATATTTTACCGCAAGACGGACAGCTTCGATCATACTTACTGCACTCGCAATTCCTTTACCTGCGATATCCATGGCTGTACCATGGTCTACAGAAGTACGTAGAATTGGCATACCGTTTGTAACGGCAATTGTTTTTTCAAAATCGAGTGTCTTTGTTGCAATGTGTCCTTGATCATGATACAGAGACAGAACACTATTGAAGCGACCTTGTAATGCTAAATGGAAGACAGAGTCTGCACCTATCGGACCAACAACGTCATAGCCTTCCGCTTGTAATTCTTCAATCGCTGGATAAACATGTTCTACTTCTTCATTTCCAAATAAACCATGTTCACCACTATGTGGGTTTAAACCCGCAACAGCCATTGTCCCCTCTGTCACACCTAATCGATGAAGTGCCTCTGTGCAGCGACGTACATAATCCTTAATTCTGTCTTTAGTAACGAGGTCGCAAGCTTGTCTTAATGAAACATGTCTTGTTAGGAAGAAGACTCTCATGCCTTTTACTTCAAACATCGTTAATGGATCTTCCGTACCAGTAAGTGCTCCAAAGATTTCGGTATGCCCTATATAATTTATTCCTCCTTTCTTTAGTGATTCTTTATTGATAGGTGTTGTTGCAACTGCTGCAACAAGATTTTCATTTGCTAAACGAATACTTTCTGCAATATATTCATAAGCAGCTTTTCCACACATGCCACTTATTTCTCCTACTACAAGTTCATCCATATTAATATTGTTTAAATCAACAACGTTTAATATGCCTGGTTCATACTTTCCTTCTTCTGGAAGTTTAATTACATTAATTTCTAATTGAGGAGAACCAGGATATGTCTTTGCAAGTTCGAGAACATTCTTATCTCCTACTACAACACATCTAGCAATCTTTTGAATTTCTTCATCTGCTACTGTTTTCAAAACAATCTCAGGACCAATCCCTGCAGGATCACCCATTGGAATCGCAATATAAGGTTTCATAATAATACCTCCCTTTCTTTCTATGACATATGTTCTTGTAAATATTTGACACAGGTTACCATGGCATCATCATTTCCTACCATGCCACCTTTACTGATGAATTGTAGTCCTGCAAACTCACCACCTAGAATTAATCCATATCCAGCAAGTGGAACAACTTCATCATTTAGGTATAAACCTGTTGTACCGATAATATCGTTAACTGCAGCAGTTATATCACCACCAGTTGTATAAATTGCATTTATATCTCTTCTTTCTTTGAGAACGTTATAGACAACTTCTGCAAATGCAGTATTGATTAAGATGGATAACTCTTCTTCAGATACACCTAATCGCTTTGAATACTCTTCAAAGGAGATTACTTTTGCAGGATCAATTCCATCTCCAATCAAAGCTAAAACATCATAGGATTCATCGGAATCAAGGATTTCTTTTGTGACTCTCTTTATTTCTTCTTCACGTTCTTTTGAAGTACCAATTACTTTTGTGATGGTAAGAATCACTTCATGAACATTCATCTTCTTGAGTAATTCATGAACTTGTCTACGCGCAACCCCATTCACACTACCGATAGCGCATAAGACTTTTCCAGATGCACGTTTGGTGGAATTTGGAATAAGTCGCTTTCCAACAGCAGCTGTAAAGACACCTGGATCAACAGAGATAAATGGAATAGAAGAAGCAACTAATGCATCTGCGATGAGGTCAATATCACTTTGTGTAATAGCATCACATATAACAATGCGTACACCATCCTTTTTCATTTCTTCAAATCGTTTTGTGAGATGTTCTTGTCCTAAAGCAATATCATTTAGTGTTAATGAATCAACAGGATATTTACTTTGGTCACGGAATAGATGTGCAGCATCCGAAGTATGAATCGGCGCTTTAGGATCTAAGGCAACTTCTGTACGATCAAGTGGAATTCCATTCACAAGTAAATGTCCTCCACATAGAACTCTTCCTGAAGTTGGGAAACACGGAACACAAACAGCTATATATTCATTTCCTAACGCTTCTAAGAAGGCATCTGTTTCACTTCCTAAGTTTCCTCGTAATGTACTATCAATACGTTTCGAGTAGAAACGAATATCTTCACCTTTTAATAATTCAAGTGCGTGATAAACACGATCATAAGCTTCTTGCGAAGGAATGGAACGACTATCCGTCGGTATCACTAGACACGTTGCATCCGAAAGTGATTCATCTCTTCCTCTTTCTGGATTAAGAACGGTATAGGTTCTAAAACCTTCTTTTTGAAGTAATACACCAG
Organism: Solobacterium sp.; assembly: GCA_017515505.1. Classification (GTDB taxonomy): domain Bacteria; phylum Bacillota_I; class Bacilli_A; order Erysipelotrichales; family Erysipelotrichaceae; genus Bulleidia. Next base: position 671 of record JAFWFT010000068.1, on the reverse strand, counting down.
TAGCGTTAGCTCCCGTTAAATCATCCGCGATTACAAGACATGCAGGCATTTTCTTCCCTCCTATCATTTATGCTTCAATAACGTATATTCCTTCTCTATGTATATTTTCTATTTCGCTCATAGAGAATTCATAGGTTGTAACTAAACCAGACACTTTTGACAAATGTTCGATTCGATACATTGCTTGATGATGGAACTTCGAAGCATCTGCCACTACATAACTATGTTCAGAGCGTTCAATAATCATTCGCTTTAGGTACATCTTTTCCATGGTAGGTGTCATCACTTCCCATGAATTACTGATACTCGCAGTTCCAATAAATGAAACTGTGAAATTCATTTGTTGGATTGTTTTTGTTACAGATTCTCCAAGAACACTCTTTGTACTCTTTTGAATAACCCCACCTGGTACATAAACTTCAATATCATGTGTAGATAAATAGAGTGCGATTGTTAGATCATTTGTCGTTACACGAATACCTGGAATATCCACAATCTTTCTTGCAATTTCTAGACATGTTGTACCAGCATCTAGATAAACGGTATCATTTGGTTTCACTAGCATTGCACAACGCTCTGCAATTTTTTTCTTTTCATAGGAAGGCACGCCGTGGGATCCTGGTGATCCGGGTGATCCAGGCGATCTGGGCGATCCGGGTGAGCAACATACG
>JAFWFT010000067.1 GCA_017515505.1 Solobacterium sp. | reverse complement strand
GTTATGATAACCAAATTTATAGAAATGATTTAATAATCCTTCTATACAATCATTCGCATCATTAACTTCATTTTGATTTCCAAATAAAAAGATAACCGTATTATCCGTATATTGGATTAAACCTTGTGAAAAGATATGATATTTCTTATGATTTTTAAGAATATGATGAAAATATTTATTAAACTCTAATTCCACAAATCCTTCTTCGTCAGAATGAATATATAAATCTAGATTGGTGTGTAATTCTTTTGTGATTGAATCATGAATCGTACGATATTCTTGATAGGATAAAAGACTAGGCGTATGTAAGGTTAAAACGACTTTATTTTTCTCTCGATAATAGTCTACTTTTTCGACTTCAATACGTGAAAAAAGTGGATGTTCATTCACTTCATTCATCTTCACAATATCGTATAGTTTAATCGTCATAAATCCTCTTTACTCGAAAATTCTACCATAAAAAAACCAATAGTAATCCCTTGACTTATAAAAATGTTATGTTTCATAAAAAAAAGCATATTAGATTGATTCTAATATGCATTTTTCGCTTATTTTAAGAAGTTTTTGAGAAATTTACGCGCTTGACGAATGCCAATATTGAGCATTTCATTTTCAACTTTTCGTTTCGCTTTTTGAGCCATTTGATCACTCCAAGATTTCTCATTTTTCTTCTTTGCTTCCGCTTTTGCTTCTTCTTTTGCTCGTTTTTCTTCCTCTTTTAAGCGTATTTTTTCTTCTTCAGCAGCTCTTTTAGCCTCTTCTTCTTCTGCACGAATTGTATCAATATTCTCATACGCACTTTCTGGATCATATTCTCGTTCATATTTTCCATAGATTGTATCTGTTTCAATCGCAAGCATAACACGATCTGTTGAAGCAATGGTCATACTTGATCTTGGAGGTAAAATCTTTGTCTTTTCAACAATAGTAGGTGCCCCATCTTCCCCAAGTGTTGAAACAAGTGCTGTCCCTGTTTTCATATTTGAAATCAATTCAACTACATCTAAATTTGGGTTTTCACGGAAGGATTCTGCCGCAAGCTTCGCCACCTTAATTTCTGCAGGTGTATAGGCACGTAAGGAATGTTGAATACGATTGGATAATTGAGCTAAAACAGAACCTGGAATATCACCTGGACTTTGTGTAATAAAGAAGATTCCAATTCCTTTTGAACGCGCTAATTTAACAATTTGTTCAATCTTTTCCATTAATTGTCTTGGTGCATCATTAAATAATAAGTGCGCTTCATCAAAGAAGAAGACAACCTTCGGTTTTTCTAAATCACCGACTTCTGGTAATTTATTATATATTTCCGTTAACATCCAGAATAAGAATGTAGAATAAAGCAATGGATGATTATAGAGTTCTTCACACTCAATCATATTCATAATACCCAAGCCGTTCTCCGTTTGAAGCCAATCTTCGATATCTAACGCAGGCATTCCAAAGAACTTTTCACCACCTTGGCTTTCTAGTTCTAAGAGTCTTCTTTGGATAGCTCCAACAGATTGTTTGGATACATTACCATACTTTAATGTATATTCTTGCGCATGTTCCCCAACATAAGAAGCCATTGCTTGTAAGTCTTTTAAGTCAATGATGTCAAGTTCCATATCTTGTGCGACACGGAAGATAATATTCATAATCCCTTGTTGGGCTTCAGAAAGATCTAAAATACGGCTAATGAGTAAAGGTCCCATATCTTGTAACATGGCACGAATGGGATGCCCTCGCGTTTGATAAATATCATAGAAATGAACAGGATATTTACGTACTTCATAATCTTTAATATCCATTGAATCTAAGCGTTCTTGAATCCCTTCTTGATCACCAGGCACAATCATTCCAGTTAAGTCACCCTTAACATCCGCAATGACACTAGGAACCCCAAGTTCCGCTAGTGATTCCGCAATAACTTTTAATGTAACGGTTTTACCAGTACCTGTCGCACCAGCAATTAAGCCATGACGATTTAATTTACTTGGTAAAATGTAGATTTCTTTTTCTTCCGCTTTCCCAATTAGAATCTTCTCATCTTTAATCATATGCTTTCTCCCTTATCTAACTAATTTTTGAAACGCATCCTTCGCAGCGTTTTGTTCAGCTTCTTTTTTACTATTCCCTTTTCCAGTCCCCATAATGAGTCCATCCACCAATACATTCATGACAAATGTTGGCGCATTCGCAGGTCCAGTTTCTTCTATTAAATCATAATGTAAGACTTTCCGATTATCGGTTTGTACATATTCTTGTAATTTTGTTTTATAGTCTAATACAACTTCTACTTTTTCTGGATTCCGCAAATAAGGTGTCATAACTTCATCCAGTATTTTATTAACACTACTCATACCACCATCTAAATAAAGAGCTCCTAGAAGTGCTTCAAACATATCTGCTAAAATCGCATCTTTCTCTCTTCCACCAGTCTTTTCCTCTCCACTTCCTAGTTTTAGAAATTCTTGAAGTCCTAATTCTCGCACATACATCGCTAAGGCTTTTTCACAAACTAGTTGTGCTCTTAGGCGTGTCATTTTCCCTTCATCAAGAGGAGGTTTTAAATAATAAATATGAACACTTGACCAAACTTGAAGAACGGCATCTCCCATAAACTCTAAACGCTCATTATCATGTTTGCCACGATGTTCATTCGCATAAGAAGAATGAATAAAAGCACTTTCTATTAAAAATGTGTTATTAACTATAATCTTTCTGTTTTCTAACCAATCAATAATTGTCACAATGCTTCCTCTAATCTACAAATGAAATCGAATGTTTATTCTGATCTATCATACGATGAATCATCCAATTATTTTCTTCTATCTCAGGGTGTTCAAATATTTCTTTCGCATCCTTTCGAGCAGTTTCAATAACCTTCGTATCTTCAACAATATTCCCAAGAATAAAGTCTGGAACACCACTTTGCCTCGTTCCTAGTATATCACCTGGTCCTCTTAATCGTAAATCCTGATAGGAGATTTCAAATCCATCACTCGTACTTTCTAAAATACGTAATCGTTCAAGAGAATGTTCATCTTTTGCATCCGTCAATAACCAACAATATCCTTGCGAAGGCCCTCTTTGAATGCGACCACGCAATTGATGAATTTGAGACATACCAAATCGATCCGCATCATAGATAATCATTCCTGTGGCATTTACTACATTTACGCCTACTTCAACAACCGTTGTACTAACAATCACTTGGATATCATTTTGTTCAAAATGGCGCATAACATCTGCTTTGTCTTCACTGGATAAACGCCCATGAAGTACCCCTACTTGCGCAACCCCATCAAATAGTTTACTTAATGTTTTAGCAGTATCCACAACATTGCGGGCATCATAATCTTCACTTTCTTCAACAGCTGCACAGATCACATATAATTGTCTACCAGACTTTAATAAATCAAGTACATCTTGTAACACCGTACGAAAACTATTTTCTTGAATCAGTTTTGTAATGACCTTTTTACGTCCAATTGGCATGGTTTCAATCGTACTAATATCCATATCTCCATATAATGTAGAAGCTAAGGTTCTAGGAATGGGTGTCGCACTCATCAGTAAGAAATCAACTTTTTCTCCTTTTTCACGTAATGCACGTCTTTGTTCTACCCCAAAACGTTGTTGTTCATCAACAACCACAAAACCTAGATTATGATAAAGAACCCCTTCTTGAATAATACTATGCGTTCCAACAATGACATTAATATCCCCATTTTCTAATTGTTGTAAAACCTTACGTTTCTCTTCATTCTTTTCGCCAGAATAAAGTAATCCAATTTTTATATTAGTGTTTTTTAAGATTTCTT
>JAFWFT010000066.1 GCA_017515505.1 Solobacterium sp. | reverse complement strand
TCCTTATTTCTACTTGATTGTTGAATAGCTTTATTTCCTTTGTATAGACGAAAAAAGACATCTTTCGATGTCTTATTCAACTACATATGGTAATAAAGCCATTTGACGTGCACGCTTAATTGCAACAGCAAGTTCTCTTTGATATTTCGCTTTTGTACCAGTTACACGACGTGGCATAATCTTTCCGTTAGGCGAAATGAACTTCTTTAGTAATTCAACGTCTTTATAGTCAATATATTTAATGTTATTCTTTGTGAAATAACAAACTTTTTTACCACCAGTTCTTTGTTTTTTGTATGGCATTTTTCTACTCCTTTACTTTAAAAAGGTAAGTCATCACTAGAGATATCTAAGCTAGGTCCAGTGTTGAAATCATCTAAGCTAACTTCATCATAGCTCTCAGTAGGCATCTCATAAGAATCAGATGCACTATCTTTTCTACTTTCGGATTGACTCTTTGATTCCAATAAACGAACACTGTCACAAACAACTTCCGTTACATATACTTTCTTTCCGTCTTTATCATCGTAATTACGTGTTTGGATACGCCCATCAACACCAACCAAAGCACCTTTACGCGCATATTGGCCTAAGAAATCTGCGGCTTGTCTCCATGCAACACAGTTGATAAAGTCCGCTTGACTTTGTCCTTGTGCATCACGAGAACCACGACGATCACACGCAACCGTAAACGATGCTACAGAAAGACCAGTTCCTGTTTTTCTAACTTCAACATCTTTTGTAAGTCTTCCAACTAAAATAACTCGATTAATCATTATTTTTTCTCCTGATCTTCTTCAAGACGAATAATCATGAAACGAACGACATTAGGATTAATACGCATTAAACGATCAAATTCTTTAACACAGTCGTTGTCTGCTTCAAAGGTTGTTACAACATAATAACCTTTGGTCATATCATCGATACGATAAGCAAAATCGCGTAGTCCCCATTCATCAGTCTTCTCAATCTTACCACTACCATCAGTAATAATTTTAGAGAAAGTTTCAATGAGTCCAGCGCGCTTTTCTTCTTCTACACTCGCATTGATGATGTACATGACTTCATACTTTTTCATTTTGTACACCTCCTTTTGGACTAATGGGCATTTCTGCCAAGGAGCAATATTTATCATATTTGCTCGCTTGATAATAGTATCATAAATAATCCAAAAGTAAACACTCGTTTTCTTTTTTGTCTTTTCTTGACTATAACTTCATGTATAATATTTAAATAGTAAGGTGAATAGTATGAACAATAACATCGTAGAAGCACTCATTGAGATTCCATTGGATTCTCGAAATAAATATGAATTAGACAAAGAAACAGGGCGTATTCATCTAGATCGTGTCCTATATTCCGCTATGAAATATCCAACCGAATATGGAATACTAGAAAACACACTTGCCCCAGATGGAGATCCTGTTGATATTTTAGTAGTCTGCAGTGACCCTACTTTCCCAGGATGCATCGTTCCTGCTAGGGTCCTTGGATACCTCAGTATGATTGATAATGGAAAAGAAGACTATAAGATTATCAGTGTGGTTGATTGTGATCCTCGCTATGATAATATTCAATCTCTTCAAGATTTACCTTCCTTCATCCTAGATGAAGTCAAAAACTTCTTTGAAAACTACAAGGTTCTCCAAGGTGTGAAAGTTGAAGTTGGTGAATACTATAATCAAGAAGATGCATTACGCGTTATCGAAGAATGTAAAAAGCGTTATAAAACACAAGGATAGAATTATGAACTTAACAATACCAAAAGACTATAAATCAACATTAACTCTAAATGAAACACAAGATGCAATTAAATACATTCGTGATACATTCCAAAAAGAATTCGCAAGAGAAATGGATTTATCACGTGTTAGTGCTCCATTATTTGTCACAAAAGCATCTGGTTTAAATGATAACTTAAATGGGATTGAGCGTCCTGTTTCTTTTGATATTCAAGCAATACCAGATGAGACAATTGAAGTAGTACAATCTTTAGCGAAATGGAAACGATTTGCATTAAAGAAATATGACTTTAAACTTCATGAAGGCTTATATACCAACATGAATGCGATACGTCGTGATGAAGTCTTAGATAACTTACACTCCATCTATGTCGATCAATGGGATTGGGAAAAAGTCATTGATAAAAAAGAAAGAAACGAAAAAACCTTAGAAGATACGGTTCGTATTATCTTTAAAGTCATTAAGCATATGGAACATGAAGTTTGGTATAAGTATCCGCAAGCTGTTTGTCACTTAGCTGATGATGTCTTCTTTATCACAAGCCAAGAACTTGAAAATCTATATCCCGATTTAACAAGTAAAGAAAGAGAAAATAAAATCACCAAAGAAAAAGGTTGTGTCTTCATCAAACAGATTGGTTGGCCATTAAATCATAGTAAACGTCCACATGATGGAAGAGCACCAGACTATGATGATTGGAACCTCAATGGAGATTTATTATTCTGGCTCCCTTCCCTATCATGTGCTCTAGAACTATCTAGTATGGGAATTCGTGTTGATGAAAAATCAATTGTTAAACAATGTGAACATCTTAACTGTAAAGGACGGCTAACCTTCCCCTATCATCATATGGTTCAAAAGAAAGAACTCCCTTATACAATTGGTGGAGGGATTGGACAATCAAGGCTATGTATGTTGCTGTTGAATAAAGCACATGTTGGAGAGGTTCAATCATCTATTTGGCCAGAAGAGATGATACAAAAGTGTCACAAACATCACATCGAATTACTCTAAAGAAACAAAGCGATTTTTGTTTCATAAATTAGTGAAAAAGATCAAAAACAGTTTGCCATTATATTTATTTCAAACTGTTTTTTTAATAAAATAGATAAAAAGAAAGATGGGGATTATTTATGAAAACTGTTATTTTATGTGGAACATTATTTACAGCTGAAGATGAAAAGCTCCATAAAGATATGGCTATCATCGTTGAAGACAACAAGATTACAAAAGTCACAAACAAAAAGAACGTGAAGACAACAGGAATGAAAGTCATTGATCTAAGTGATAAATTTGTAATGCCCGGTTTAATTGATGGACATATGCATTGTACTTCAAATGGCGATACTAAAAAACTCGCAGATTATTATCCAACCACTGCAGAAGAAACACTGAATGGTGTTATTAATCTAAAGAAGGATTTACTCGCAGGTTTTACAACCATTCGTGATGAGGGATGTAATAATTTTGAAGATGTCGCTCTAAAGAAAGCGATTGAACAAGGAAAAATTGATGGTCCAAGAATGATTACGTCTGGTAAGACTTTGACTGCAACAGGTGGTCATAGCGATAGTCGTTATCCATATTATTTAGAACCAGGCTTACATGAATCTCTCGTTTGCGATTCGCCAGATGCAATGCGTAAAGGTGCACGTATGATTTTTAAATATGGTGCAGATCAAATTAAGATAATGGGAACAGGTGGTGTTATGTCACTTGGTGATGAACCAGGCGCACCAGAATTCACATATGAAGAAATGAAAGCAGCACTTGATGTCGCAAATTCACGTGGTCGTATGTCTAGTGTTCACGCCCATGGCGCAGAAGGAATGAAGATAGCAATGAAAGCAGGTATTCATTCCATTGAGCATGGAATGCTCATGGATGATGAAGCAATCAATATGATGGCAAAAACAGGAACCTTCTTAATCCCTACAATTATTGCCGCAAAAGCAATCGTTGATAATGGTGTTGCTTCTGGAATCCATCCTGAAAATGTCGCAAAAGCAGAAATGTGCATTAAGAATCATTACACCAATTTGAAGAAATGTTTAAAGAAAGGTGTCAAAATTTGTTTCGGAACAGATGCAGGTACACCTGGTAATTACCATGGTCAACAAACCCGTGAATTCTCATTAATGGTAGAAGCAGGCTTGCCACCAATCTATGTTCTTCAAGCTGCCACCATTCGTAACGCTGCACTTCTTCGTATGGAAGATTCTATCGGTTCCATCAAAGTGGGTAAGTTTGCAGATATTGTTGCATATGATGCAGATCCCACCAAAGACATGGATGTTATGAATCATGTAAAATTCGTCATGAAAGACGGAAAAGTATATAAAAAATAAAACAAATGACACATCAAATCGATGTGTCATTTTAGATTTCTTCATCCACAATCTTTTCCAATTGCTCACGGACAATCCTGATACCTGTAGCTTCATATCGTTTTTCATCAATAACGATATTATTTTCTTCAAACTCAAATACTTCTTCTGAACCATCCGCATAAATCAATCGAATAATATCCGTATAATCCATCGTTGCCATTTGCGTTTCGCTTCCTATTTCAACAAGACGAATTGCTTCGACGATATCCTTAATCGCTTCTGGATCTTCCGTCTCTGCTTCCAAAGAGTATTCCCATTGACGTGAATAATGAATCTTCACTGGCATTTCTTCTTTTATTTCGACTGGTGTTGTTGTATGTGAAAAACTTGTTTGATTTGAGCAACCATAGATTGTTAATCCAGCCATGATTACGAAAACTGCTATCCTCTTTTTCATTTCTTTTCCTCCACTATATCATTTTGAACGCGTTTGCCGGTGTTGGCATTGTTATTAAATGATATTCGCCATCTTCATATTCAAATTTCATGATACCTGCATTCGGATATATAATATGATCTCCATGGTTGTTTTCTAGCTTTTTATTAAAAACAGTTTCAATAACATGCCTTCCATATGCACCATGTGTCACAACTAATACAATATCCCCATCTACGCACTGCTGAATCATATATTCAAATCCCTCTTTTATTCTTTTAGCGATGGTTTCATTACTATCTCCACCAATATCTGTAAAGTCTTCTCCATTTGCACGACGTTTAAATATTTCATCTGCGACTTCCTCAAATTTTGAACCATCTAGCAACCCAAAATCAAACTCCTTTAATAGTTTCGAACGTTGTATCATCAGATTTCGATCGCCTAAGATTAGTTCACATGTATCACTCGCCCTTTCACTTGTCGATGAAAAAGCTTTGGTAAAAGGAATATCTTTTAAAGCATCGCGTGCTTCTAATGCTTGCGCAATTCCCTTTTCTGTTAAAGGAGAATCGCATGCACCTTGTATGCGTGCCATACTATTAAATAACGTTTGTCCATGACGGACCATATAAAAAATTATCTTCACTCTATATACCTCAATACATCATTTAATCGATTCACTTCTTTACACGAAACATTCTCCTCTTTACCATATCTCTTTAGTAAGATTGGAGTCATTCCTATTAAAGAAGCATACTTTCCATCATTTTCATAACTGCCTGTTACCCATAAAATATCTTCCGATTTACATTCACACATCTGAATTGCTTTATCATATATTTCATTTCTTGGACGATACGCTTTAACAGCATCACTCGATAAGATACCATGCACATGCAAATCATTCCGTTTTAAATTAACTCGAATAAAGGGCTCAGGCAATTCTGAAACAATATACACTGGCACATGACATTGTTTGAAAAACGTAAAGACATCATTATACATCGGTCCATACATCCAGTGATTAATCCAAAGTTTTCTCAACTCTTCATAGTTTTCTTTTAAACCACAAGAAATTCTCGCCTTTTCTAAAATGATTAAATAGTGGTCATCAACAGATTGATAGTTTTCTCCATAGGATTGTTCTCTAAGAAGTGTTTGCTGTTCATTAATCCACTCAAATAACTCAACAGGTTCTTTTAAAGAACAGTTCTTAACCATACGAGCGATTAACTCTTCATGGTCTTGCCCCAGATCTTGAACCATCATATCTGTGTAATTAATAAAAACCGCTTTAACCATTTTCATTCCTTTCTTGTTTATAAAAATTATATATCAAATATCTGCAAGTAGACATAATGAAAAACGCTCATGGTATGAGCGTTATTTCGTTAAGTCTTCTGTGAAGTATTTAATGGATAGTTGCGCAAGTGATCCATCACCCTTCATCTTTTGAATACATGTATTTATTTCTGCAAGAAGAGATGTATTATCTTGCCCTTTCTTAAGTGGGATTGCATAGGCAGTTGCTTCTTCTGTTTGTGCAACAACCTTAAATGGTCCACCTTCATTGCTCATATAATCAATATAGGATGTATTCGCATTAATCGTTGCATCTGCTTGACCAATTTCGACTAGATTTAATGTTTCTGCTAAGGTATCAACTGGTTTTACTTCAGCCCCAAAAGAAGCACCAATTTCCATATAAGTTGAACCTGTAGAGTTCGCAGTTGTCTTTCCATTTAAGTCTTCGAATGTCTTAATATCATTGTTATCTTCACGTACAATTAATACCGCATGATCATACGCATATGGTTCAGAGAAATCAAATGTCTTTTGTCTTTCTTCTGTTACATCAACACCATTCACTACGATATCAAATATACCAGATTCAAGTCCTTGAAGTAGACCGTCCCAAGCAGTCGGAATGATTTCAATCTCGACACCTAAGTGTTCTGCAATTGCTTTCGCAACTTCTACGTCATACCCAACTAGATTTCCATCTTTATCTTCATAACCAAAAGGTTGCCAATCTCCTTCTAATCCAACTTTTAATACACCTGCTTTTTTAATGCGTGCTAAGTGATCTTCTGAACTTGTCCCTTGGCTACAAGCAATTAATCCAACAGACAAGAGGATGCTCATTCCAATTTTGAATATTTTTTTCATGGTTTTACCCCTTTCCTAATGTACGATTTTCTTCCAATCGCAAGAATTCTTTCGTTCTTTCTTGTTTTGGATTTTCAAACACTTCGTTTGATAAACCTTGTTCAACAATAACACCTTTTTCCATAAATACAACTTTATTCGATACATTTTTTGCAAAATCCATCTCATGTGTTACCACAATCATGGTCATTCCTTCAATAGCTAATTGGCGCATTACGGATAATACTTCCCCGATTAATTCTGGATCTAATGCGGAAGTCGGTTCATCAAAGTAGATGATTTTTGGGTTTGGTGCGAGTGCTCTTGCGATGGCAACACGCTGTTGTTGTCCGCCTGATAATTGACTTGGATAATAATTCATCTTATCTTCCATGCCAACACGCACTAACATTTCTTTTCCAATCTTTTCAGCTTCATTTTTTGAAAGTCCATGAGCAGTTGTTAAACCTAACATGACATTTTCAAGTGCTGTTTTATTTCGGAAGAGATTATAATTCTGAAAAACAAATCCTGTTTTCTTACGTATCTCTGCAATTTCTTTTTTTGATGCATGTGCTAAGTCATAGGTTTTCCCATCAAAAATCATAGTTCCAGAATCAGCTGTCTCTAAGAAATTAATACAGCGAAGTAAAGTCGTCTTTCCTGAACCACTCGGCCCAAGTATCGCTACAACATCTCCTGAATTTACTTCTAAGCTAACTCCATCTAAAACCTTCGTTTCAAATGACTTCCTAATATCTTTTATCTCTAATATCTGCATATTATCCTTTATTTGCTCCATACGCATTTAATTTCTTTTCTCCATATCCTTGAATCCAAGTTAATATCGTTGAAAAGATTAAATAGATTAAAGCTACTTCTAAATATAGCAACATAAATTTATATGTTCTTCCCGCGATTCGTTGTGCCGCAAAGAACATTTCTGTAACAGTAATGTTTGCCGCAAGTGAAGTATCCTTTACCATTCCAATTAAAGAATTTGATAATGGTGGAAACGCTGTGCGAAAAGCTTGTGGTAATACAATATGCCACATAATCTGAAGGTAGTTCATTCCTACACAATATCCCGCTTCTAATTGTCCATGAGGAACTGCCTCTAAAGCAGCACGCATGGTTTCTGCGCAATAGGCACCTTCATTTAAGGAGAATACTAATACAGCCGCAGGAAATGCGTCTATCTTAATCCCTATGTTGTTTAAGCCAAAGTATCCAATCATTAATTGAACAATCAATGGTGTCCCACGGATAATCCAAATATAGAAACGAGTAATTGGTTTTAAAAATGGAACATTTGCGTAATTAATCATCGCAACAATAACCGCTATAATCATCGCAAAAGAAAAAGCTAATACCGTTAAAGGTATGGTCATCTTTAATCCAGGTAATAAGATTTTCCAAAAGGAATCTACAAAGAGTTCCCAAAGTTCACTACCCATTTACTATCTCCTATCAAATATATTAAGCATTTTATACTTAAAAAATAAAACTTACAATACTAATACTTAAAAAGCCTTGTTATAAGGCTTTTCGTGCTTTTGATATTTTTTTAATACCTATTTTACCTTTATCCATTCTCTATGGTCTTCTGTTTTAACAACAGATCCAGAACTAGGAGAAACTCCATAAATAATATCTTTATCATTTTTATCTCTTGTATAGACAAGTGCGTATAGTTCATCATCAAAGATGATTTCTTCACCGCTAATCGTCACGCTTCCTCCCTCTTGTTCAATCTTTTGTATTTCTGCTACTTGAGTTGTAATATCGTGAATTGCTTGAGAAAAGAATGGGATTTCAGCGGAAGTGAATTGTTCATATGGTGTAACATCTACAACCCCCATCTTAAAGTCTGTACGTAATTTTGAGGTCGCAATATTAAACCCTGTAAACAATGTCATATCATTATCAATTTTAATTTGACCATAATATCTCGTGTCATCACTTGTTTCAATATACAGAATTGGTTTCCCTTCATTGCTTTCATATAAAATTTCTGTCATTTGATCAGCATACCAACTATATGGCCCAACTTGTAAGTTATATCCTTTCTTTGGGATAAGTAGGTATACATTGTAATACTCACTTGGTTCTCCATACACCGCATCATTTTCAGATAACTCATTTAAGAATTCAAAACCCGGAAAACTAGACGCTCGATCCAAGACTTCTTTCAAACCATCTTCTTCCTCCATGGTCCCTAAGAATGCATATCGCAATAATTCATAATCTTCCATTTGACTAATATATTCATCGATTAAGGATGTTTCTTGCGTATTTGCATCTGGAGTTGCCGTTTCTTCAATCCCAAACGAACCCTCTAAAGTTGGTGAAGGTTCGGTTTGTGCGCTACTTCCATTACACCCAATAAGCAATAAACAATTTAATAAACCGATAATGATCTTTCGCATACTTATACCTCTCCTATCATTATTTAATCATACCAAAATAGGAAAAGGAATGATTATTTTCATTCCTTATTCTTCCCATCCATATTGCTTGACTAATTCTTTAAACTCTTTTGCGACAACATCGGATAATTCATCATCCATAACACTACAATCTACAAATACAAGTTTAGCGTTATCTGGCATACATCTTTTGAATGTTTCAACCATCACTTCATCCACTTCTGGATCATAGCAAGGCCCTCCAGGAGAAGTTGTTTCACAACATCCTTTCATTGGCACTACCACCGTAACCGGTTTTTTTGCGTGACGTAGTCTTTCACAAACAAGTTCTACAATTTCCTTCATTTCCTCTTTTAGCACTTTACAGTGTAAAATAACCGAATTGTGTTTGACTTGTTTTCTCTGATCTAAATCTTTTGGTAAACTACTACCTGATTCATCAATATAGTAATCAATCATATCAAGTCCACCAGGTACAACAACCATTGGAAGTTCATATTCAAGAGCCTTTAATAAACGATTGTGTGCTCCTGCACAATACCCACCTAATACTTCACAAGTTATTTCATGGGTCGTAAAATCAATAACTCCATCAATACGTCCTTCTTCAATCAATGCTTCCATACATCTTCCACCAACACCATTTGCATGGAATACAACCGATTCATAATCCGTTCCTTCTTTAATTAAACGAAGAGAACGTTCTGTGCTCTTCGTGGTTTCTCCTAACATGGTCGCAGCGATCACTTTTCTACCTACTGTATTTGGATAAACAGATCCACCATTTACGAGTCCAACCACTGCTGAACAGACACTACGAATAACGGTTTTGGTAATTGGATTTAAACCAGAAATGTCCGCAATGGTTGGGAATACAAAGATATCTTTTTCCCCAACAAATTGTTCCATCTGACGAACACCACACGCTAAGGTTGATGATAATACCTTTGGAAAACCAAATGGCAACATCTTCATTGCATGTGATGCCATATTTCCATTTTGTCCACCACCGATGGATACAATCCCATCAATCTTATGTTCTTCACATAGTTTTGGTAGTAAACTCATGAGAGCAGAAGTCATCGTTTCTAAACGTGCAGGTTTATTTAAAGATTCAAACTCTTCTCTTGAGATTTTAATCGAAGCTAATACATCAAGTGGTGTATAATCTCCTTTATTTACATCTAAGCCTTTTGTACTATTATCAATCAACAAAACATCTAAGCCTTGTTCTTGAATGATTTCTTTCGCGAATAAAGCTTCTTCAAGTTTCGTATCTAATGATTCTAATAGTGCAACAACCTTTGTCATTTTATTCTCCTAGAACTTTACCCGATTCACAAAGTTCTAACATTTCTGGAGCATGTGCACATAATACAAATTTATCACTCGCAACACGTTTTTTAACTTCTACTAAACTATTCCATTCATCAACGATATCAACATATCTTGATGGAGGTGTAATTTCATATCCAATTTCAGGAACTGGTTTGAGGTTATCTAATGTAAACATTAAGTCACCACAACAATGATAATCCCCTTCTTTTGTATGAACGACAACGTTTTGATGTCCTACTGAATGACCTGGTGTAGGATATACACTAATACCATCAAAGATTTCACATTCTCCATCTAATTGTTCAAACTCTCTTCCTTCCCATTGAGGATGAATTCTAGGTTCAATCTCTAAACGAGGATCTTCATAAGATTTATAGTATAGAGCGATTGGATTCCTAGCGAATTCATATTCTTTTCTTTGCACATATAACTTCGCATTTGTGAATTCCGGTAAATAATAAACATGGTCCCAATGTAAGTGAGTAAAGATAATATCTGTAATTTCAGATGGTTCAATTCCAAGTTTTTTTAATTGCGAAGGTAAATCCATTCCTTCTTTTTGAACAGAACCTGGATGATGGTATTTATCAGCGATTTCTGTACTCGACATCCCTGTATCAACCATAATCTTTTTCCCGTTTCCTTCCACTAAGAAACAAGCAGTTGGAAGAATTGCGACATCATCTTCATCTGGTTTTAAATAATATTTATGAGTTGTGTTGTGATACAAATAATTTCTTTTACTAGCGGTTACTAAACCTGTGTTAATTGCACGAATTGTATACTCTTGCATCATCATTTCCCTTTCTATTTTTTTGATTGTCCGTAATATGCATTAGGCCCATGTTTTCTTAAGAAATGCTTGTCTAATAATTCTTGTTGCATGGAACCAGATGCAGGATTAAGCATCAATGCATGGAAATCCATAAACGCAACTTCTTCCATCACAACTGAATTGTGGACTGCATTGAATGGATCTTTTCCCCAAGTAAAAGGACCATGACTATGAACAAGTACACCAGGAACATAATCTGGATTCAAATCTTTAAATGCTTCTACGATAACGTTTCCGGTTTCTAATTCATATTGTCCATTAATTTCTTCAGGTGTCATCTTCCTAGTGCATGGGATTTCCCCATAAAAGTAATCTCCTTGGGTTGTACCCATCGCAGGAATGCCCATTCCAGCTTGTGCGAAGGATACTGCCCACTTACTATGTGTATGAACGATTCCTCCGATATTAGGAAAACTACGATAGAGAACTAAATGAGTGTCTGTATCAGAAGAAGGATTTAAATCACCTTCTACTTTTTCTCCAGTTGCGATATCTACCACAACCATATCTTCTGGTTTCATATCATCATATTCAACACCAGAAGGTTTAATCACCATTACGTTCTTTTCACGATCAATTCCAGAAACATTTCCCCAAGTAAATACAACGAGATTATGTTTTGGAAGTAAAAGATTTGCTTCCCAAACTTTCTTTTTTAATTCTTCTAGCATCCTTATTCCCCTTTCAATTCATAAATCGCAATTTCATTGGTTTCTCGGTTCGCAGCCATTATCATATTCTTTTCTCCATCTTTATAGAACATCGCATTTGCAGGACCTGAACCTTCATCTAGTAAATCAATTGCGTAATCCTTTTTGTTTTCATCATAGTAAATCGCAAATAGAACACGATCTCCTTCACGATTCCCAATGATCCCATATTTCTTTCCATTCATCTCACAAGGATATATTGCGTGTAAGAATGGAAGTTTTTCTGGATGTTCATAAACTTTTTCATATTTTCCATTATTGCGATGATAGATTTCTAATGTATCGCCATGGAATGGAGACATCACCAATAGTTCTCTTTCCCCATCACCATCGAAATCTTCATACAACATATCACTCGCTTTGATTTCAAGTAAGGTTTCAACCGTCCATTCTCCATCTTTCTCTTGTGGAGGAATCACTTTCATAACACCTTGATCACTTCCCACTATCGCATATCCATATCCATCCTCAACCCCTTTACAGAATCCATGGTTACGGAATAAGCCACTAACAAGTGGAGTTAATGGAAGTTGGTTATCCTGATTAAACTGTTTAATATCGTTTGGAAGTTCTGCGACCCAAATTCTACCTGGACATGTCCAGTCATTTTTGAATGCATGTGCACTCTTTAATGTGCAAGCAACTAGGTAATTGACGCCATTGCGATGAATGATTCCAAAACGATGGACAAATGGTAAGTCACATAAGACATTGCATTTGAGTTCATCTCCATCTTTGGTATAGTACACTATCTTCGCTTCAGCAGAATCATTCGGCCCATAGAATTTCCAAGTCGCCATAAGAATAAATTCATCACTTGGGAATTGTTCAAGCGTCATAACTCCACCAGGTCCATCCCATAGTTTCTTTACGAGGTTTCCATCAAAATCAAACATATAACATGGATCTGTTTTCTCAGCCGCACACACAAGATAATCTTTTCCTTCATCCACAACATGCGCTAAAGAATAACACTTCGTCAATTCTCCTAAAACTTTTTTCTCCGCTTTCAACATATGCCCTACTCCTATTTTTCAAATGCCTTGATTTCTTCATCTAATTTTTCACGCATCATTTTATTGACGTCCATGATGATTTCTTTCCAGTTTTCTTCTCCTGTATACCAGAACTCTGTCACAAAGCGTCTAACTCCTAAACTAAACGCTTTACGTATTCCCGCATTGAAATCTACATGTCCTGTTCCATATGGCACTTCTCTAAAGACACCAGGAACTGTTTCTTTTAAGTGCATCGCAATAATACGACCTCTTCCTGTTTCTAAATCAGCTTCAATGGTTGTTCCATATGTCTTAGTGGCATTGGTAATATTTCCTAAATCTGGATAAACGTGAAGATATGGAGAATCAATTAAGTTTACATACTTCATTGCTTTTTCAACTGTATTCATAAACTCGTTCTCCATAGTTTCAAATCCCATTTGAATCCCATACTTCGCAGCCCCAATTGCCGCTCTTCTTAAGTTTTCTTCAAAGAGTCTTTTTGTTTCATCATTAGACTCTTCATAATAAACATCATATCCCGCAAGTTGAATAATCCGAATTCCTAAATCATCTGAGAAGGTAAGTGCTTTATCCATGATTTCATTACTGCGTCTTCTAGTCTCTTCATTTAAACTTCCAAATGGATATTTCCGATGACCACTTAAACACATCGAACGTACTGGCATGTCCATTTCTTTCATCAGTTGTACAAATTCATCACGCTCTTTTTTTGTCCAATCTAAACGTGCTAACTTTTCATCGGTTTCATCAATACTGATTTCGATATAGTCATAACCAGCTTCTTTCGCAATTTCCATCTTCTCTCTCCAAGAAAGAAAATTAGGCATTGCTTTCTCATATATACCTATTAAATAAGGTTTCATATAGACCTCCTTAATAAATCAGGTCGCAATATATAGTTACTGCGACCTGAACTAGACTTATTTATTCATCTACTAACGTTCCAGCAAGTGGTAACCATTTGAGTACTTTACGAATCTGTGGATCCCAATAATCCCAGTTATGAATTCCTGGCGATTCATCATATTCGATATCAACTCCGATTTCTTTCGCATGGTCACGGAATCTTATATTGGTTTCATATAAGAAATCTTCAGTTCCACAACACATATAGAGTTTTGGAAGATTGTCCTCTTTCTTCCTCTTTTCTAATAGCGCAAATAAATCGTTATCACTTCCTTCAATGGATTCATCCCCAAAAATGGAATGATAATCCATTGTGGCTTTTGGCCCACCTTCTAGTTTTGGAGTCTTTTGGCGAATCGCCATATCTAAGCCTCCTGATAAACTCGCTGCTGCACCAAATAGATCTGGTCTTTCTAAGGCTAGACGAAAAGTTCCATATCCACCCATTGAAATACCCGCAATAAATGTATCCTCTTTTTTCTTAGATACCGGAAACATCGTTTGAATAAAGGTAGGAAGTTCTTCTAACATATAAGTCATAAACTTACCACCTGTACTACCTGGATGCACCATATCGACATAACAACTATTTGTGACAGATGCAGATACAACACATAATCCATACTCTTGGGCATAACGCTCAATTCCTGTATTACGCGTCCATACTGTACAATCTCCAAACATGCCATGGAGAAGATAAAGAACTTGGTATTTCTTTCCAGGTTTATAGAAAGGTGTATCTTCATCTTCGAATGGTTCATTTGGTGTCGGAATAACGACACGTATATCTGTATTTGTCCAAAGAGATGTAGAGAATAACTTAATATCTATTAATGCCATTGATCAAACCTCTTATAGTAGTGAACGGAATGGAATATTCTGTTCGTGATCGAAGTGGTCTTCAAATCCACGTGGGTGATGATAATACATTAAATCCTTATCTTGCGGATAGGTGTATTGTCCACCAACTTGCCAGAAGAATGGAGTAAATGTATATAGATTTCTAGGTTTCTTGAAATCATATAATAGTTTTATTTCTTCTGTATCTGCTTGGAAGTTTGACCAAACATCATGGTGAATTGGAATGACAACTTTACAACGTAAGGATTCAGCCATGCGTAAGATATCAATACTTGTCATCTTATCTTGGATACCAATTGGATTTTCTCCAAAGGCACCAAAAGCAACATCGATATCATAGTCTTTTCCGTGCTTCGCAAAGTAAATCGAGAAGTGAGAATCACCAGAATGGTAAATATTTCCTCCAGGTGTCTTAATTAAATAGTTAACTGCCTTTTCGTCCATATCATGTTCTAGGTTCTTACCTTTCAATTCTTCACGGTCTGGACCAGTTGAATCCGTTGTGACTAAGCAAGTACGATCAAATGCATCTAAGCAAATGATTTCAATATCTTTAATTTTAATCTTGTCACCAGGTTTAACAGTAATGCATTGTTTTTCTGGAACACCCCACTTTAACCAATACTCAACCGATTTCTTAGGTCCAATAAAAGGAACAGGAATCTTTTTTCCTTTCGCATTGGTTGTGGTCATTTTAGAGTTCACAACATGAGCTGCCCATTCTGGACTCATATGGTCTTGGTGATAATGTGTCGCAAGAACAGCATCTACATGTTTAAACGCAAATGGATCAAATACAAATGGAACATTTCTTAAGTTTGGTTGCATCTTACGAACACCAGCCATATTCGCCATTTGGTGTCCAACAGCCATCTTCCCATTTCCGTGTGTACGTTTCCCGTTTCCTGTCCATAGGTCAATTGTGATATTTGTGTTCTTTGGCGTCTTCATCCAAATGCCAACACATCCCAACCACCACATGGATACGTTTCCCTTAGGAACTTTCTTGTTTTCAATTTCTTCTACAAGCCATGTCCCCCATTCTGGGAAAGTCTTTTCAATCCAAGTTTCTCTTGTGATTTCGTTAATTTTACTCATAACGATCATCCTTTCTATTCTCTATTACGCTTTTTTCTTTTTGAATTTACGTAGGAAGTTATTTAATGGACTTCCTGGAACGCTTGCCATATCAATGGAAATCGCAGCGATAATGATGAGACCCTTAATCATATTGTGATAGATCGCATCAACACCAATGAGCGTCATTCCATTTCCAATGACACCAATGAGGAAGGCACCAAGGATAGCACCTTGAATCGTTCCTGAACCACCTCTCATTGATACACCACCAACAACGATTGCTGCTAGTACATCGTTTTCATAGTTCTTTGCTTGTGTTGAAGAAGCTTGTTGGTTCATACTTGATAATACGAACCCAGCTAAAGCACCCATAAATCCAGAAATAATATAAGCGATTAAAATATCTCTACGTGCTGGAACACCAGATAATTCAGAAGAAATACGGTTTCCACCAACGCTATAGATTTGACGCCCATAAACCGTATGGTTCAAAACAATATAACTGAAGATAACACACGCAATCATAATATAAACTGGAATCGGAATACCCAACCAACGAACCTGTCCAATGTAATCCATTAAAGCGCATTCTCTGATATAGATTAATTGGTTCCCTGTAACAAATTGTACAATTCCATAAAGAACTTCATTTGTTGCGAGAGTTAATAGGAATGCCGGAATATTGAAACGCGATAGAATTAATCCATGGATAAGTCCACTTAGAGCACCACATCCTAGACCTAGGAAGATAGCAAGTGCTACATTTCCACCACCAACACCACGCGTTAAGATTGTCATTGCGACAACAGCACCCGATAAAGCAGCATTACCAGATACAGTACGATCAATACCACCAACTAATACCGCAAAGGCAGCACCAGTGATCATAATACCGTATAGAGATACAGCATATAAAATGTTGATTAGGTTTTTATAAGTAAAGAATTTTCCGCTTGTTAATACTGTAAATACAACAACCATAATCAATAGAACGATTAATCTACTGTTACCTAGAAGAACCTTCATTACAGGATTATTTTTTAACTTTTCATTCATATTAAGCTTCCTCCTGATTTTCTACGTAACCAGAGCTTGCAAGCAAGA
Source organism: Solobacterium sp. (assembly GCA_017515505.1). GTDB lineage: Bacteria > Bacillota_I > Bacilli_A > Erysipelotrichales > Erysipelotrichaceae > Bulleidia. The sequence goes on along the minus strand of JAFWFT010000066.1, from coordinate 5,473 downwards.
TATCTTCTTGCGTAGCTACACCATCATTGAATTCTTTAATCACACGTCCTTCACGCATAACGAGAATACGATGCGCAACACGTAATACTTCAGCGATATCTGAAGATACCATCAATACCGCAACACCTTGACTTGCTAAACCTTCAATAATGTTATAGATCTCATCCTTTGCACCAATATCAATACCAACCGTTGGTTCATCAATTAAGATGACTTTCAAATCACGTGTCAACCATTTTCCTAATACAGCTTTTTGTTGGTTGCCGCCTGACAAATCTCCAACTTTAACTTTTGGATTTGCTGGACGAAGATCGGTTAATTCTACTGCTTTTTCACCAAGTTTATCTTCATCAGAAGCTTTCACAAAACCACTCTTCGCAATCTTGTCATAACTTGTTAAAGCAACGTTCTTTGTTACAGATAGAAGTGGTGAGAAACCTTGTGTACGACGATCTTCTGGAATTAAACCAAATCCATTCGTAACTGATTTACTAATTGTAGGTTTAATAGGCTTTCCTTCAAATAGTATTTGGCCACTATCATATGGATCTGCACCATAAATCGTACGAACAACTTCTGTACGTCCTGACCCAACAAGTCCAGTTAATACAAGAACTTCACCTTTCTTAACTTCAAAACTAACATCATCGTAATAACCAAGATGTGTTAAGTGCTTTACTTCTAATACTGTTTCTGCATCACTTGTCTTTAATGTTCTAGAAGCTGTGGATTCACTAACTTCTTTACCAATCATCATCTTAACAACTTCAGAAGGAACAATATCTTCTTTCTCAATAACACCTGCATTCTTACCATCACGCAAGATTGTAATACGATCCGATAAGTTAAATACTTCTTCTAAACGGTGAGAAATATAAATGATAGAAACCCCTTTATCTCTCAATTGATTAATAATCTTAAATAAAAGTTCAGATTCTCTAGAGGAAAGAGATGCGGTAGGTTCATCCATAATGATGAGTTTTGCATCTGTCGCAAGAGCCTTTAAGATTTCAACCATTTGCTTTTGTGCAACACTTAATGTTTCGACAATATCCGTTGCTTTTACAGGGAAACCATAGTGATCAATCAAGTCTTGAATTTGTTTTTTCTCAGCACTATCGGAGATAAAACCAAACTTACTTATTTCCTTACCTAATAAGATATTTTGATAAACAGAAAGCGTTGGAATTAATGATAACTCTTGGAAGATAACGGCAATACCTGCATTTGCAGCATCTTCACGGCTGTTGATTTCAATTTCTTTTCCATCCATGTAGATTTGTCCGCCATCTTTTGTATAAACACCTGTTAGAATTTTAATTAAGGTTGATTTACCTGCACCATTTTCTCCTAGTAATGCATGTACTTCTCCTTTTCTAACATCAAAGTTTACATGATCTAAGGCATGTACGTGAGAGAATATTTTTTCAATATTCTTCATCTCAAATAATAGTTCTTTATTTTCGCTCATACTACTTGCCTTCTTTCTCACGTGCAATTGCCGCAGCACGTGTTGTACGTTTTTGCATGTACTCGTTGTAGTAAGCATCAAATACTAGCATTAAGACGATGATAATACCACTAATGATGGATTGTTGTGCAGTTGTTAAACCATACTTTAATACACCATTACGTAATACTTGCATGATTAAGACACCAATGAAGGTTCCAATCATATCACCTCTACCACCAGAGAATACAGCACCACCAATAACAGTTGCAGAGATTGCTTGTAAGGATAGAGCAGCACCTGTATCAACATCACAAGTTCCAAGTCTACCTAACATAAACATCGCACCTACAAAGGAGCAGAAGCCCGCAATAATAAATACAACCATCTTGATTTTTATAAAACTAATACCAGAGTATTCAGCTGATTTACGATTTGAACCCATTGCATAAATATAGGTACCAATTTTCGTTTTCTTTAATACTAATTGCATGATAAGTGTCATAACCAGCCATACGATTGTTACATAGAAAATCCCATTCGAGAACTTTCCGCCAAGAGAAAGGATTGTAGGATTCTTAATCATCTCTGATGTAATAGATCCATACTGATTACGAATCGCAAGAATATACGTAATTCCCTGGAAAATCATACCGGTTGATAAGGTTGCAACGAAATCGTTAATCTGTAAGATAGAAACAACAAATCCATTAAATGCACCTGATACTAGGCCTGCTAAAAGACAGATTAAGATAATGGCGATTAAAGATAAACTTGTATAGTGATATAAGTGTGCAAATACCATACAAATCATACCTAATGCATAACCACCAGATAGATTGTTACCACCTGTAATAATACAGCCCGTAATACCAATCGCAATAATTCCAACGAATGCACTTTCACGTAACATTGTCGCAATGTTATCCCAAGAAAGGAATGTATCCGTTGTGAATGTAAAGATTGCAATTAGTACAACCAGTAAGACCAAAGAGATAATCCGACGGATTGTTTCTTGTCTCATTTGTTTCATGAATATATCTCCTTATATAAATTAATTGTTTTAAGAAAATCGAGCAGGCGGTTAGAACCCACCTGCCCGATTATTGTTAATGATTTAAAATGCTAAACTTACCAACGCATATCAGGTGTGATATCAGCAACATTCTCCTTTGTTACAGTAATAGGAGGCATCTTTGTTACTGGAGTCTTTGTGAATGTGCTTGTGTCAACATTAGAATTTAGATACATGAGAAGGATACGAGCAGCTGTCTTACCTTGATCTTTACAGTTAGTATAAACAGTACCTGTCATTAAACCTTGTTCAATATATTCTAGAGCTTTTGATTCACCATTAGCACCCCAGATAATGATATCACCAGTTTTACCTGCGTTTTGAACAGCCATAGCAGCACCCTCAGCCATTTGGTCATTGTGTGCGAATACAGCGTCAATATCATCACCATATTTTGTTAAGAAGTCGTTCATTAAGTTTTGAGCTTTTTCCATGTTCCAGTCAGCTGGTTGTTCATCAAGAATCTTGATGTTTGGATATTTAGAAATAGCAGATTGGAAACCATCTTCTAAACGAACACCACGAGCAGCACCTACTTTAGCTTGGATAACCACAACGTTACCTTCACCATTTAATGCTTCAGCAATTCTTTCAGCAATAACTGCACCTGCTTCGAAGTCAGTCATAGAAACTAACGCAGCATGTGGTTCAGTTGTACCCATGTTTACACAAACAACAGGAATACCAGCTTCTTCAGCTTCACGAACTGGAGCAGATAGAATATCTGGGTTAACTGTTTGCATAAGAATTCCATCATAACCTTCAGCAACTAATTGAGAAATAATCTTAGCTTCTTCTTCAGCTTCTCCCTTAGGGTCAAAGATGTTGAATGTGATATTTGGCCAGTAAGCTAATTCTTCAGCAATACCATTTCCCCAAGCTGTACCATTTGCTTCAGAAGCATTTGTTGGAACCCAAGCAATCTTTAGTTCATCAACATAAGGATTCTTAGCCTTGTCTTTGAAGCCAATTCCACTACCACCAGAAGTAGTTTCAGCAGCAGGAGCTGCAGCTTGTTCTGTTGTAGTAGCAGCTTGTTGTGTGCTAGCGCTTGTATCATTTGCAGCATTAGCAGCGCCACCGCAAGCTACTAATGAAGCAGCCATAAGTGCGGCAAGTAAGATGTTAGATAATTTTTTCATTGTCTTAATCCTTTCCTCCAACGAGCGCGCATTTCATGAATGCGCTTACATCTCTACTTTGTATATTAATTCGTGCATAATAAAACTGTCAACAAATATAGGTAATTTTGCACATAATTTCATAAATATACCTTTTTTCGCATCCATTTGTTAAAAAAATGAACTTTTTAACATCATTTTTATGCACATATGTGCAAATCAACTTGACAAAACACTTTTTATCTTATGGAATAAAAGAAAGAGGAGACAGAATTAATTATGAACATCTTATCATTAGACATTGGCACAACAAGTATGCGTGGCATTCTTTATAATGACCAAGGTCAAGAATTAGGCATGTATAGTTGTCTAACACCTTTAGTGTTTCGCGACAACTATATCGAACAAGATCCAAATGTATTCACAAATGCATTAGTAGAAATATGCAAAAACGTACAAGCATATGGCAGTGTCGATGCAATATCCTTAACTGCTTTTCGTTCGGCACCAACAATTGTCGATAAGGAAGGCAATGCTTTAGCAAACTTCATCATGTGGCAAGATACTCGCAACAAAGAAATCTGTGAAAGAATTGCGCCACATAATGATGTTCTATACCAAACGACTGGTGCAAAAGTAAATGCAGTATTCACAGCTAGTAAGATTACTTGGTTTAAAGAGAACGAGCCAGAACTCTACAACAAAGCTTATAAAGCGATGATTGTTCCAGATTTTTTAATTCATTATATGACAGGTGTATTCTCTACAGATAAAACCTATGGTTCAAGAACATCTCTTATGAACATCCATTCATTAGAATGGGATGAAAAGATGTGTGAACTATTTAATGTCGATATGGAAAAACTATGTCCACTCGTCAATCAAGGAAGTGTAGTTGGACATACACATGAAACATTCATGAATGAAACAGGTATCCCTGTTGGTGTCCCTGTTATTTCTGCCGGGGGCGATCAACAGTGTTCGGCACTAGGATTAGGAGAACTAGATACGTCTTCCTTTGTTATTAATTGTGGTACTGGCTCTTTCATTATTTCTCTTATTGATAAACCTTATATGGAGAATCCTTCCATGATTTGTAATGTCTCAAGTATCCCAAATATGTGGACAGTCGAATCCAATGTCTTATCTTCTGCCGCTTCTTTAAACTGGTTAATAAAAGAATTATTCCCAGACTTATGGAATGATGGATCTCCAGACTTTAAAACATTTAATGATATTGCGAGTTCTTCTCCAATTGGAGCAAATGGTGTCATTTGTGTACCACTCTTTCAAGGTTGTGGAACTCGTGATTGGAATTTAGATGCACGCGCTAGTTTTTCACATCTTTCACTAGGGAATACACGTGCTGATATTGCTAGAGCAATGTATGAAGGAATTGCTGCAGAAATCGTAAAAAGTGTAAATGCACTCCCTGAATCTTGTCATCATGCAGATCACGTCTTCATTGGTGGTGGTTTAACAAAGTGTGACTTCTTCGATCAAATTCTTTCCGATATGTTAGGTAAAAAACTACTACGTTACGAAGATTCCCAAGCAACTGCCATCGGTGCATTCGCAAGTGCCGCCGTTGAACTAGGCTTATACGAAAGCTATCAAGCCGCACTGAACGCTGTTCGAAAAGACTCTATCCCATTCACATTTGAGCCTAATATGGAAAATCACAAAACATATCAATCCATTATTGAACAAACCGAAAAAGTATACGAGGAATTATGTCACTAAAAAGAAAACAAAAAAATGTATCGATTCCAGAACTCGAACAAAACGATAAATCATTACGAGAACTCGCTTTCTTATCGCAAGTTG